>DAIDHF010000082.1 GCA_027452005.1 Acidimicrobiales bacterium | reverse complement strand
AGAACGACGAATGACTTGTTGATCGGGGGTCTCAACAACGGTTGGGCCGTGGCCAATACCACCTTGGCCAATGAGCGAGCTGGGCTCGGGGCAGGGGGAGGTGATGCGGCAGCCTCTGTCGCCATGCCTGGGACCGTGGCCAACCAACTACACCTTCGAGCCGGTGACTTTGTGGGTCCAGGAAGGAAAGATCGCAAGGCCTCCGAAGAGGAAACTGGGGGGCTATTTGGAATGTCCGCGACCATGCTCATAAAAATTGCTTCCAAGAACGGAGCGATTTCCGATCCGACAGTCAGACAGGGGCTAGCCAGCCTATACACCCTGGGCGAGGTAGGCAGGTTCAATAACCTCCGGCAAAAGGCCATGAGACAGGCAGGTCTTGATATTCCTGGACTTCCAAACATAGCCAAGTTGTCAATGAGCCAGATGGTGAGACTATCGCGCGACCTAGGCCTGAGAATCCTTGGTCCATATGGAATGCTGCACGGGTATACTTCAAAAGACCGAAAATATCTTGCCGAGATAACAGGCGCCCCGGAGAATGCCTCTATAACCGAGGTGGCCCTGTTCGCACAGGCTCCGTCAATCTATGGAGGCACAGACCAGATTCAGCGCAACATAATTGGCGAAAGAGTTCTCGGGCTTCCCCGCGAACCAAGCCAAGACAAGGATGTTGCCTTCCAAGATCTTCCCAAAAATCGATAGCTCTCTCATGGGTTCTAACTCACTATAAGTGGTTATGAGGAGTTTGATTTCTAGTTTGCTGCTCTGTGAATAACCGATCTGGGCAGGCCGGGCCTGAATAGTTGAAAAGGTCCTAGAAGTAGTTTCTCTGGCTGGTACCTCACTGTTAGTGGTTGAACCAGTTCACTCTGAAATGTTCTGACAATTTGTGATAGATCGTCAGTTGATTATCTATACATAAAGTGGTAAAACTAACACTAGACGTGGTAGTTCGCGTTATGGGCAGTAAATCTATGGAGGCGTGAGGGAAGACGATGGGAAAACTTGTATCGAGGGCGAGAGCTAATTCAAGACTCAACCGACTAGTAACACTTGTTACTCGGGGTAATCGATCCTTCGATCAGGTAAGGGTGAGCCCGAAACGTGCCGTGGCTCTGGCAGGCGTGTTTGCGGTTGTCTTGACCGGCTGTAGCGGTCTGACCTCAATTGGGGTAACCCCATCTGGGCCTAGCTTGTCTTCGATCTCTCCTAACTATGGCTCTATGGCCGGGGGCGACCAGGTTGTGATCTCCGGGTCCGGATTTACCGGGGCCACGTCCGTTGACTTTGGATCAAGCCCAGCTACCTCCTTTAGCGTGGTATCGGATAGCGAGATAAAGGCGACTACTCCGTCCATGTCTAGTGCGAATGCCGTTGAAGTTGTCGTGTCCACCTCTGCTGGTTCTTCCAAGCGGTTGTGTATTCCAATCATCACCCTGCCGGGTTGCTCTGGGACCAGCTTTTACTTTCTCAAAGACACCCCGTGGAATATCTCCACGCCGGTAAATTTGAGCAACATTTCAGTCCCGATTCCCGGGGCCAGCGGGGCCAGTCTGCTTGTGAGCGCTACCGGTGGAACTCTCCAGGTATCTGGATCTATGGGATACGCAGTTGATGCCAATATCATCCCGTCGGGTTTCGTGTCGAGTGGGACGGTCTCAATTAGTAACCTCACGGTTTCCTTCAAGGGTGACCTGTCGACATCTATAGAAGTTCCTCTACCTCTCGGGCTCCCCTATGGTCTAGACGTGTACGTAACTGTAAATCCCTCCCTCGTGGTTGGAATCCCGGTTTCCTTGGTCCTGAACGCGTCTTGGACCTATAGCGTGGGTCTAATCAATGGTTCACTTGTTCCGGCCACTTCAACTCTTACCTGTAAGGGCGTGAATATAAACTCGCTACTATCGGCATTTGGTACGTGCATTGATGCCAGTGCAACAACCCCCTCGCTATCTGGGGCACAAGCAAGCCTCATAACCTCTCCGTTCTGGCTCCAGGTTGGACCCAGTGGCCTAGATGCGGCAATTGGTCCCCAGGTCGGAATTACGGCCGGGGTTGACTCGGCGACCAACGCCAGCTACTGGGAGGTATGTGCCGGTCTAGGCTGGCAGATACAAGCCACCATCTTAAATAAATCAGGTAACCTGCTCGGGCCAGTATCCATAGCAAGTTCTAGTGCGGGCAACCCCAAGTCGCACTGCCCTATGGGTGCGGCGTCTTAACCTGGCAATTTAGCCCCAAGTCGCGCTAAGCTGTCGGGCGCGTAACCAACTTGCCGACCAGGAGGATTGGGTAGACGTTGCGGACGTAGCTCAATGGTAGAGCCCCAGCCTTCCAAGCTGGTGGTGCGGGTTCGATCCCCGTCGTCCGCTCTGGAAAAGTGGCTGGTCAGAGTGCGGGCGGGCAGAATCGAGACTGATTCTCAATTCAGGGTCCGTCGCGCGACATTCGTGCAACAACGCTAGGGTTGGTTCGCCCCGTCCGGGTCGATGGCGGATGGTGACAGGTCGGAATAGGACGATGGCGGCTCGACCAGGGTACGGGTCTGCGGGCGATCCGTGCCTGCGGACCAGGTATAAACCCCGTAGGCCACGGGACCTTGACACCTGGACAATATGGCCGTACGCTAGTACGGACAGGAGGAAGTGACCATGCGACTCAAGGACAGGCGACGGGAAGTGCGATTGTCTGCACGTGACGATGACGTCCTAGCCGAGGCGGCCGGTCTTGCCGGTTGCAGCGTGACAGAGTTCCTCCTGGACCGGGCACTGTCCGACGCCCTGGCACTGGTGGAATCCCACCACACCGTCATGCTGTCGGCTGAGAAATATCGTGAGTTCCTTGCAGCTCTCGACGCGCCATCGGCGCCTCCGCCGGCGTTGGTCGACCAGGTTGCCAAGGCTCGTCCCCTCAAAGTCGTCGATTGAGGCTTGAGCGTCTCTCGGATACCCAGAATCTTTCCGGATTCCTGTGCGGTGTCAAGGCTCTCGACAACTGGTTGCGAGTGCACGCCCTTGAGAACCAGCGCCGCGATCTTTCCCGCACCTTCATCTTGATCTCGGACCTCGACGAGATCACCGGTTACTTCTCGCTCACGATGGGCGGGGTATGCACTGCGTCCCTCCCGCCGAGTCTCGCCAGAGGCCTGCCGGCCGTCGACATCGGAATGGTTCTCCTTGGACGATTGGCCGTCGCGCGCAAATACCAGGGCCAGGGTTTTGGGCGGGACCTGCTTGTCGCTGCGGTGGCTCAAGCTGCCAGGGCCGGCCAGCATGCAGCCGCACGATTCATCGCCGTAGACCCCATCGATCAAGAAGCTTTTCGCTTCTACCAGCATTTCGGTTTCATCGCCATTCCCGGTGATGACGATGGGCGACTTTTCCTTCGCATCGATCACGCGCTCACGGCCCTCGGTCTTCCCACAGATCCATCCCACCGGAACCTTTCCGATTGACTGTTCCAAAGAGATGGAATTCAGTGGCATCGGATGAATTGTCTGGCACCACATGTACTAGTTGACGTGCTGTCTCGCGAAACCAGCTGCTCACGAAGTGCCCCAGTCTGCCTTCCAAGCTGGTGGTGCGGGTTCGATCCCCGTCGTCCGCTCTGAGAACGTGGAGATGATGCCTGTATAAATTGTACGGCGGACCGACTACCGTACTTTGGTATGGGCTGAACGCAATGAAAAAATAGTCCTTAGACGTGGTGAAAATTTAAGGCCTTCTGCCACTGATTCCCATCGGTAGGTCTTCTTCGCTAAAGCCCAGCAACCTGGTACAGGTTTCTGCACAGTATCTGTCAGTCATCCCCCCCACGTACTCAACGACCGAGATCACGTGGTCGCCCTCTTTCAACCGGGCCTTTTCAGGCAAATGTTCAGGGTGCTCAAGATAGAACTCAACGAGTGCCCGGAGCATTCGGACAACCTTTTCCTCTTGGACCTTAGAGTCCGGTCTTTGGTAGATGTTCTCATAGTTGAACTTCCTGAGATCACTAAGGGCCCCACCGACTAGCTCGCCCATCGAGACCACCCCACTATCACAGGTACTCTTTACGACCTCACCAATAAAGGTCCTGAGCTGACTACTGCGACGCTCCCCACAAATAGCTCTCACCAAGTCGGGTAGTTCATCTGGGACGACAATTCCGGCAAGAACGGCATCCTCGAAGTCGTGACAACAGTACGCGATCCGGTCGGCCCACGAGACCACGACCCCCTCAGGGGTTGTTGGAGAAGGACGAGACCAAGAGTGGTTGCGAATCCCGTCCAGGGTTTCATAGGTCAGATTCAGACCAGCCAGTGCCACGTCAGCACCCCACTTGGCGTGATCGTATCCACCTTCTACGTAGACGCCAAGGGCGTCCTCACTTGCATGACCCCCGGGTCCATGTCCACAGTCGTGTCCCAGGGCAATTGCCTCGGCTAGGACGTGGTTGAGTCCGCACGCCCTCGCGATTGACACGGCCACCTGGGCGACTTCGAGTGCGTGGGTTAGGCGAGTTCTCTGGTGATCGTCTGGAAAGATGAACACCTGGGTCTTTCCAGCAAGTCGTCTAAATGACGACGAGTGAAGTATTCGGTCTCGGTCACGTTCAAAGGGGGTCCTGAACTCGTCTTCCTCCTCTAGTTTGGCCCGTCCGCGAGAATTGGAGGAAAATGTCGCGCCAGGAGACAGGACCGAGTGCTCTAACTCCTCTCTCTGGACCCTCCTTATTGGTACTAGAGGAGAAAAATTCTTGTCATCGTCTCCGTGAGCCAGGACAAGTCCACTTTGGGCCACCCCGGCCATGGTTGAGGCCCAGCTGTGTTGTCTCTCGGTAAGTTTGCTCACGTGCTCACTTTAGCCGTCCCCTACGACAGGCGCGTGGCGGAGTCCGGTTAGCTTGAACCCACGACCTTGAGTTCAGAACTTCGACGTTTAGTCGGCCGCATGGTAATTATCTTGTCGGCCAACCCCAAAAAGGCGTCTCGAACCTCACTCACCTGGTCAAATCGATCGGCCATGGTGCCATTATCGCCTGCCTCGCGTAGGTCAACCGAGATCGGGATCTGCCCAATCAGGGGGGCAGAGATGGTGTCAGCTAAGACCTGGCCACCCCCGGATCCAAAGATCTCATAGCGCTTTGAGTCGTCGCCTCTAAACCAGGACATGTTCTCTATAACCCCCCGAACGGTCAGCTTGAGCTTCTTAGACGCAAAGGCTGAACGCTGAGCCACCCGCTGGGCGGCCGGTTGGGGGGTTGTAACTACAAATATCTCGGCTTCGGGCAGGTATTGGGCCAGAGACAGAGTCACATCCCCGGTTCCCGGGGGCATGTCGACCACAAGGAAGTCGACCGGGCCCCACCACGAGTCGGTCAAGAACTGCTCGAGGGCCTTGTGGAGCATGGGACCACGCCAAATCACGGGCTGGTCTTCGGCTACAAAGTACCCCATCGACAGACACCTGATCCCCTGGGACTTTGGTGGGATGACCAGGCGATCTAGAGCCATAGGGGGTTGGGTGATCCCGAGCATCCCCGGGACTGAGAACCCGTACACGTCTGCATCCAACACGGCAACCGTCTTACCCCGCTTAGCCAGGGCCACTGCCAGGTTGACGGTAACCGAGGACTTACCCACTCCTCCCTTGCCTGACGAGATCCCAAGGACTCGACAGCTGGCCGGGAGGTTGGTACTTATTGGCCCCCCGGAACCTGGGTGGTCGTGACCGCCCCCGTTGTCAGAGTGACCGTTTCTTTGAAGCGCCCCGGTCAGCTTCAGGGAGAGTTCCAGTTGGCGGACCTCATCCATTGGAGAAAACTCCAGGTCCACGGTCCCGGTCTTGCCCGCTGTCTCCAAGGAATCCAGGATACGAACCCGAAGCTCGTCAACTCGCTGGTAGCCGAGCCCGGGAAGAAGTATTGAAGCCAATACCTGGCTAGGGGTCTCCTCGACCCGGTCCACCATTCCAAGCTCACCTAGGGTTAGGTCAAACTCTGGGTCAACAACTTGGGCCAGGACGTCTTGAAGGGTCACCCACCTAGACTAGTCTTTACTCAGGAGCCAGTTCATATTCGAGATGCCCGAGACCTACCTAGACTACGCGTCCACAGAACCCCTTAGAGGTGTCGCCAGGACGGCCATTGAGGTCCTGTTGGAGTCGGGGTTCTCGGCCGACCCGTCTCGGGTACACTCGGCGGGCCGTTACGTGAGGTACCAGATCGAGGCAGCCCGAGAACAAGTGGCCGAGTACTTCGGGGTTACCTCACGCCAGGTCATATTTACTTCGGGGGCCACCGAGTCAGTTCATCTGGCCACCTACGGGGCACTTGAAAGAGCCAAGTCTGCAAATCCAACCCACCGAGGGAGAGTTGTTTCCAGCCCTTTAGAGCACTCTAGTGTCCGTCTAGCTGGTGACACCTTCGGTGACGTGATCGACCTTGAAGTAGATTGCCACGGCCAGGTAAGTCTGTCACATCTAGACCAGATACTTACGCAACACACCAGTACACGCAATGGCGTTCAAACTCCTATATCCCTGGTGAACTGTCAGTATGCAAATCACGAACTCGGAACGCTCCAGCCGGTGAGGGAGGTATTTGAGATGGCCACCCGATCCAAGGTACTCGGCCACTGCGACGCGACGATAGCTGCCGGACACGTCCGGATTCTCTTTGATGAGGTGGGCTGTGATCTCATGTCGGTATCGGCGCACAAATTGGGTGGACCGCCCGGTATTGGAGCCCTGATAGTGCGAAGTAACCTTCGACTCCCCCCACTGCTCAGAGGAGGTTCTCAAGAGCGCCTACGGCGGGCCGGGATGGAGAACCTGGTTGGAATAGTCGGTTTCGGGGCCGCATGTGAAGAACTCACCCGGACCGTGTCCACGGAACATGACTCCCAGGCTCAAATGATGGAAGATCTATTTTTCAAAATCGAAGGACTCCCTAACTTCAAGGTACTCGGATCCCGTGAGCTCCTCCAGAGAACCTGCAACATCGTTACTCTGTCTACTGGGAACCTTCTCGGCGAGGCCCTCGTGTTGGGTCTAGACCGCAGGTCGATCTATATACACTCTGGGTCGTCGTGCTCGTCTGAGATTCTTGAACCCTCCCCAATCGTGAGTGCCATTGGCCAAGATCCAGACACCTCTATCCGGGTGTCATTTGGGTGGGCAACTACAAGAGAAGACCTAAATCACTTTCTTGAGGCCTTGGTCGACGAGGCCAGTAAGCTCCAAGCGCTTACTTCGGGTGGGACGCGGTTATTCGAGAAAGATTCATTACCCGGTCCACGGGACAGTTATAACTTTTGATCCCCAAATATAAAAAGAATCATTATAAATGAGGCAGAATGTTATAAATTCGTAGTTTTGGGTGTGATCCTGGGTAAAAAAGAGAACAGCCCGGGATTCGGTCACTCCCGGGCCATTCGTCTCTCTTGTAGTTATAAACCGGCACGATCGGTATTTCGGACACCTTACAGACATCCGAAGCGCCAAGCGCAAGCCTAAACCTGCCACCCGACTGCCCTTCCCAGGGATTCAGGTCAAACCCAGTCCAATTGGGCCGGTTCAGTCCATTCGAACCTACCTAAACTCCCAGATTTCATTTCCGGTCTAGATGTATTTATCGTCTGTTGGGAGTAAAATGTCGATCAACGCACGCACAACAATGAACAACAAACACACAACACTTTGCACTTATTTCCATATTCTGGCACTAGTAGGAAAACACAGCCAGTGAGGAGGGGCGCCTAATGCCTGATCTTGTCGAGGCCAAACTCCGGGTCCTCGTTGCCGACGACGACGAGTCGGTACGGCTCTTGGTGAGGAAAGTCCTGTCTAGGTTTGGGTACGATATCGTCGAGGCCGACTCGGGCCTGGAGGCACTCAGACAGGTCAACTCTGAACTGCCCGACATAGTGTTGCTCGATCTGACATTACCCGACATGGACGGAACCGAGGTCCTTGAAAAGCTCCGGGCGACAACAGACATCCCGGTAATCGTGGTGTCGGGACGTGACGAAGAACAGGACCGGATTTTGGGGCTTGACCTGCGGCGGCGACGTGGGATCGGCCGGCGTCGCGGCGATCCGGGGGCGAGGTTCCGCCGG
>DAIDHF010000081.1 GCA_027452005.1 Acidimicrobiales bacterium | reverse complement strand
GTTCGTCAGGTGCCATTTTTAGAACGCCTTGAATTTTAATTTTACCCAGAGATTTGTCTTCTTACTCATCATTCCAATCTTAGCCCGCTTCATTTTGCTCCAACAGATCGCCGAGAACTTGGGCAGCTTGTACGTCTGACGCCTCGACGAAGTGAGCATAGACATTTAGAGTCGTTGCTGCATTAGCGTGCCCAAGCCGTCCTGACACAGTTTTTACAGGTATGCCAGCAGCCAGCATTTTCGTTGCAGCAAAATGTCGTAGATCATGGAAACGTACGCCGTCAATTTCCAGCCTTTTACATAATCGGCTAAAGGCTAGAGTTACTTTGCCAGGTCTCCAACACAAACTTCCATCAGGTGAGTCAGAGAATATAAAAGCTTTGGGTGCTAATTTTGTTCCACATTGTTCAGCTCTCTTCTTACAAACAGCCTCCCAATCCCGTAGTGTCTTGCATGTATCCTTATCAAGAGAGATAGCACGGCTGGAATGAGTTTTTGTGTCCTTTTCAACCATATGGTCATTTCGGTCTCCAACAATTGAGCGAGAAATTGTAAGTATCCCTTTGTGAAGATCAACATCGCTCCATTTGAGAGCACAAAGCTCACCACGTCTTGCACCTGTAATAGCTGCTAATCGAAGGAGGCACCCAAAAGCCTCATCTGATGATTTGGCACTTTCTATGAGGCTCACAACTTGATCGACGCTGGGAACAATTATCTGATTATTTCTAACTTTAGGTGGGCTTGCTTGACTTGCGGGGTTAGATGATGCCCAGCCCCACTTGACGGCTTGGCTAAGTATCCTATGGATCAAGGTATGAATATGTCTTACACTTTGAGCACTCAGAGGTCGCCCATTTACGCCACCAGATTTTTTGAGCCTCGTATAAAACGTGTCTAAGTCAGAGGCTCTCAACCCCCTAACTTTACGTGTCCCAAAAGTGGGCAAGATATGACGATGTAGCAGTCTCTTGTATTCATTTAGAGTAGTAGGGGATAGTGAATCACTTATTATCTCAAGCCACTTTCCAACAAGCTCTGCTACCGATCCTTCGGTAGTTGCATCCGCTCCTGCTCCTACTTCAACAAGTAGTTGACGCATAACGTCTTCGGCATGTCTTTTAGTGCCGTGGATTGTGCGTGTCAGATACATACGCCGTTTCTTATCTTTATCAAAACCGACAAAGACTTTGGCTCTCCAAATACCTTTACCTCTGGGTTCTAAATGCCCTCGCACGGTGCCAGCCTAGCACATTTGATTCCCATTTGATTCCCAATTCTGATATTTTGACATTTCAGAGAGACTTTATAACCCTGTGACCTGCACTGTTCTTGCGCCCCCGGCAGGACTCGAACCTGCGACGCACGGTTTAGGAAACCGACGCTCTATCCTCTGAGCTACGGGGGCAGTCTGGTAAATCATACAGCCAGGTATGAATTTGGCGAACCAACCGGCTATTTCTGCCTGGCTTAGATAAGCAGTATAGGATGAACGGATCCTACTAAGTCTCGAGTGGTGATTTCCAAAGCGGTTGACGGTAAAAGATCTACATACTTCCTGGTTACAGGGGTAGTACCTCTAATTGGACTTCTGGGAGCGCCTCAATATTCGAATCCTATTATGATGGATGGTTGTGGGAGTTAGTTGTGACCGTGGCGTTAGCAGAATCTGCATGAACCCCGAGACGAGAGGATGTACCCAGTGAGTGCCCCTGAGGAAGACTACCTTGAGGTAACCAACACAGATCTAGAGGCAATTGAAGAAAACGGCCTGGACGACAAGATCAAGGGGTCCCGGTTGCTCATCGTCGACGACGACCACGATCACGTCACCCAACTCGAGAATCTTCTCAGGGCCGAGGGCTTTACCAATTTTACCTCTACCCTAGATCCCGAGGAGGGGCTCGCTTTGGTATTTGCCGACGAGCCAGACCTCATCTTGCTAGATCTTCACCTGCCTGACGTGACCGGGACCACGTTCCTAAAGCACCTCCGGGCTGATCCAAGCAGGTTCCCGTTCCTCCCAATCTTGATCATGACCGACGACACGAGCCACGATACCCGCAGACACGCCCTGGCAAGTGGGGCCAACGACATCTTGGTCAAGCCCTTTGATGCGGTTGAGGTAATGCTACGTGTCCAGAACCTCTTAGAGGTCAAGCGCCTGAACCACAAGATTGAAAAGCACTCAGAAGAGTTAGAGGTACTGGTCGGGATCAGGACCGCAGAACTAGAGCATACCCGCCTTGAGGTCCTAGAGCGTCTGGCCATTGCCGCCGAATACCGAGATGACGACACCCGAGATCACACTCGCCGGGTCGGTCACTCGGCCTCGCTCATGGCCCAGGCCATGGGACTGACCCCCTTTGAGATTGACACCATCAAACGTGCCTCCCCGCTTCACGACCTCGGAAAGATCGGGGTACCAGACAGCGTCCTACTCAAGCCCGGCAAGCTAACCAATGAGGAGTTCGAGATTATCAAGACCCACTCTAGGATCGGCGCTGAGATCCTTGAGGGTTCTGAGTATCACCTTCTGGAGATGGCTAAAGATATAGCCATTGCCCACCATGAGAAGTTTGACGGGACTGGATATCCAAACGGACTAAGAGGAGAAGAAATTCCTCTCCCGGCCCGTATAGTATCGGTGGCCGATGTATTTGATGCATTGACCCATGAGAGATGCTACAAGCCAGCCTGGCCAGTCGAGGATGCCGTAACCGAGATCGTCAGCCAGTCAGGAAGACAGTTTGATCCAAACGTAGTAGAGGCCTTCGTAAAGTTAGCCGAGCAGCACCGAGTGGTAATTTAGTGAGTCCTCCTTTACGAGTGGCCAACACTACTCAAATCTCACAGAGGTTTTCTTCAATCAGCAATTCAACTTACAAGTGAGAATCGGGGCGGCTGTCCTCGGGGCAGTCCTAATCCTCTCGGTCCTCTTAGACGCCTTTGAAACCGTAATCCTCCCTAGACGGGTAACTCACCGCTTTAGACTAACCGGGCTCTTTTTCGCGGTAACCTGGCAACCCTATAGAGCCCTGGCCAAGAAGTTCAAAAAGAAGAGCCTGAAGGACTCCTTTTTGGCTTACTTTGGACCGGCCATGATCTTGGTCCTGCTCGTGTTCTGGGCTATTGGGATCTTGCTCGGATTTGCCCTGATCCACTGGGGTCTGGGCACCCATATTCGCCAAGCAACCGGTTCACGCAAGTTCTCAGATGACCTATATTTTAGTGGGACCACGTTCTTCACGTTGGGCCTTGGGGACCTGGTACCGACTACGGGTCTGGAACGAGCTATAACCGTCTTAGAGGCCGGGGTAGGTCTCGGGTTCTTGGCTATTGTGATCTCGTACGTCCCGGTCTTGTACCAGACCTTCTCAGAGCGCGAGGTCTTTGTAAACCGGCTCAACATCTTGACCGGGTCTCCCCCAACCCCTGGGGCCATCCTGTCACGATATGAACTCTATACCCCCAGTGAACTTAGGTCTCTGCTTGAGGACTGGCAGGTCTGGATAGCCCAACTCATGGACTCCTCCCAGAGCTTCCCGGTCTTGTGTCACTATCGCTCGCAACACTCAGACCAGTCCTGGTTGACCGCCCTGACAGCTATCTTGGACACCTCAGCTTTGATCTGTCACGATCCCGACCACGTCTTTGACGAGGGTAAGCACTCGGCCCAATTGGTCTTCACCCTTGCCGCCCACGCCGCCCAGGATATCTGCTCGGTTCTTGGATTCCGACCCGAGCCCGGCGTGGTTGAGCGTGCAGATGGAACCCACCATGAGCACCTGCTCGGCTGGCTTGCCAACCGGGGACTCGACGAGATCGACCTAGAGAGCACTATGGGCTCTATTGACTCATACCGTCATCACTACGAGACTTTTATATCTTCTATGTCAGCTAGTCTACTCATTGACGTCCCGGCATTTTGTCCGGTCTGTGCTCCAGAGCCCCACCTGGCGATAACCCACTAGACACCCACCAAATATGGGTAGTCGGTAAAATAAAACGTAGATATTACCAACCTTGACCCACTAGACGGGTAGGGCTATTTCAACTAACCTTCACCCTATGTTCACGCGCAAAGCTCAGTCGACTACTTATCGTCACGCACGACTTACCGGGTTCAAACTTGGCACGGGTCATCGAGTACTCGCAGCCCTACTGGGAGCCCTTATTGTAACCGCGTCCGTGCCTTCGCTGGCGGGGGCTCTTGGTACACAAAATGCCCCCCGGGTAACTCAAAAACCCAAGATATCCCCGAATGGACCCTCTGGGATGGACCTAACCGACGCCTGGAACCTGACCACGGGTGACCCGAACATGTTGGTTGCCTACATCGAAGGCGGGATCAACTGGCACCTGTCGGACTCAGAGTCTTTGAACAAGAACATCTACGTAAACTGGCACGAACTCCCGGTGCCGTGCACGGGATCCACGTTAGCCACGGCCACCATGATCATTGGCGGCCAGACTCAACCGTGCACTCTAACCTACTCCAACAACGAGGCCGACTACGATGTAAACGGGAGTGGCCTGATCGACGCTCTCCAGTGGGCCAACGATCCGAGGGTCCCAAATGTTGGTGGGACCAGCTTTATCGATCCAGAGGACCTGATCGCGGCCTTCTCCAACAACGTCAACCACGACGGGGGTCCCTATCCGAACGACATCTCGGGATGGGACTTTTATGACAACCAGAACGACCCGGCCACGGTTGACTCGACATATGGCCATGCAAACTCCCAGATGGACGTGATCCAGTCCAAGTGTCCGATGTGCATGATCTTGCCGGTCAAGGCTGGCGACGAGGCCCTAGATGCCACCGACCGCCTGGCCGAGGCCTGGCTGTTTGCAGCCGAGCAGGGAGCCCGGGTAATCGTGTCGGTAACTGCCGACCTGGGGTACTCGTCGTTCATGGCCCAGACGGTCAACTACCTGCAGTCCAAGGGGATCTTGATGCTGGAGTCCTCAAATGACTTTGACTCCCCAGATCACCAAGGCGGGATGTTCTGGCCGTACGTGGTACCCGGAAACGGGGCGGTTGCAGACGCAGCCGGGACAGCCTGGACTCGGTCGGATCTGACCTCGTGGGGGGACAAGGCCATGTTCACCGTGCCCACCTACGGCGGGTCGACGTCAGAGTCAACCCCAACAACCGGGGGGGCCTTTGCTTTGCTCATGTCCTACTCAGATCAGGCCGCCCAGGAGGGCCTGATACCCAAACCCCTGGATGGTCCCGAGGCCATACAGGTCGTCCGAGCCACCGCTACCCCGATTACAGATCCAACCCTTCCCTGGCCAGGATCTCCTGGGGAGTGGAATCCACAGTACGGGTACGGGATGCCCCAGATCTACAACGCCATGGAGGCGGTAAAGGCCAACCAGATACCCCCCGCCCCAGATATTACGTCCCCGGCCTGGTACACCCCGGTTGACCCGACCACGACTCAGACAGTACCGGTGACCGGAACTGTTGAGACTGAAAACGGGGAGCCCTTTACCTGGCAAGTCGAGTACGGTCTCGGAGCCGATCCGTCGACCTGGACTACCTTTGGAACGGGTTCGGCAACGGGGTCATTTTCTGGCACTTTGGGTACGTTCAACGTCTCGAATGTCCCCGCCTCCTTCTGGTCAGCTCCGTTTTCCCTGTCGAAAACCAAAGAGGTCGAGACCATGGATCAGTACTCGGTCACCTTCAAGGTGGTCGTTACCGACAATGCCAACCTGGTTGGAGAAGATCGTCGCACGATATCAGTCTTTCACGATCCCACAACCGTACCGGGGTTTCCAATGGCCATAGGTTCCAGTGGAGAGAGCCAGCCAGCCTTAGTAGATCTCCAGGGTTCAGGACACCTCGACATTGTCCTGGGAACATCAGATGGATACATTGACGCCATCGACCCGAGTACTGGCCACGAACTCCCGGGTTGGCCGGTTCACACAGACCCCCTGACCCCACTGGGTTCCTATCCCGGGGTCAACCCGGGATATCAGCCGATCCTGGGTCCAATAGCGGTAGGCGATCTCTTCCATACCGGCTCCCTAGACGTCGTGGCCACGTCTCTCGACGGGTACGTGTACGCGTTCAACGCCCAAGGTCAGTTACTACCCGGTTGGCCACAAGCTCTAAACACCGGGGTGACCCCACCCCCAATACCTCGGCCAGCACTCGACTACACCCGCCTACCAGTTCAAGGTGCCACGGCTGGCCCGGTCCTCTATCCAATTGAGGGGACCTCCCAGCTCCAGATCGTCCAGGCGGCCATGGACGGGAATATTCACGTATTCAACCCCAATGGAACCGAGGCTCCTGGGTGGCCGGTCAAAGTAAATCTTCCGCAGAACTTTGAGCTGGCCTCCAACGATGTCTTGATAGACGACCAGACCCTTCCCACGATGCCGACAATTGCCTTTCTTCAGGGCCCCAAGATACCTGACATTGTTATAAAGAGTCAGTACACCGAGGTACCCGGGGGTGGGGTCGTCCTAGGAGCCAAGGCCTTAGTGTTTGCATACTCTCCCTCCGGGCAGCTGCTTGCTGGGTGGCCCTCGACCTTGAACGGCCTGGCCGAGTACTACGGGTCTGCCATGGGCCCGGTTACTGAGGGCACCGACTCGCCAATAGCTGGACCTATTGCGTCTTCGCCGGGGCCAGAGGGGGCACAAGACCAGGTCGTAGTCAATCCCGTGTTCACCCCGGCCTCACTACTGGGTGCAAACGGGCAGGTTCTCTCCTCTTACGATCCCACGAACGGGACCGTGGCTCCGTTTGTGTCAACCGGGGCCCTGGGGATGTTCGGGGGTCAACTCACCTTTACCCAGTCTGGAGTTGACGTGACCTCTCTTATTGCTTCTGACCTTCACCCCAACACGGGAAGCGCAATTGATAAAGAGGCCGTGGCCTTCCCGGCTAACGGTGGCGGAACGTCCTATAGTTCCGGGTTTCCGACCTCAATGCAGGGGTTGGACTTTCTTGGGGGTCCCTCAATTGGTGACGTGTCTAGCTCCGGGGAGCAAGCAATTATTGAAGGCGGGGATTCGTCTGCCGTTCAGGCCTACCTACCCAACGGTGTCCAGGCTCCCGGATTCCCCAAGTTTACGGCCGGCTGGTCCTTGTCGAGTGCCCTTGGAGACCTGTTTTCATCTGGAACCAACGACCTGGTTAACGTGACCCGCGAAGGGTACCTCTACGTATGGTCCACGAACGGCCCGGCTACCAACAACAATCAGTGGTGGCGCTGGAGACACGACGAGTGGAACACGGCCAATTACTCGGTAGATTCTAGACCCCCGGGGGTTGCCCGTAACGTCTCGTGGACTCCCGGGTCAACTACCTTGACCTTCACCGCTCCCGGGTCTGACTGGTATAGCGGTACAGTATCGCATTACAATATTTCACTGGCCCCGACTGGTCAAGTTTTGAATGTTCCCCCGGCCGGGCCTGCGGGGACTACCCAGACCGTGTCTATTCCACCTAACACCACGGGGCTCTCAATTCAGGCGGTCAACTCGGCGGGCAACCTAAGCCAGGCCGTTACAGTAGGCGCCACACCTCCCCCGGCCACTCCCCAGGGCTATGCAATTGCTGCGACGGGGGGTTCAGTCGAGGGATTTGGGTCTCTGTCTTCCCTGTCTGGACTTGAGTCGACCCCGATTACTCTGGCCCCGATTGGCCCCTACGCGACTTACCCGACCCAAGGCGTGGCCGTTACCTCTAACGGAGGGGGGTTTTGGATTACCAACACTAAAGGTGGGGTATTTTCCTTTGGCTCGGCCCCGTCTTTGGGCTCTCTCAATCCGGTCGACTACTCCAGTCCAATCGTGACCATAGTTGGAACACCAGACTCTAAGGGTTACTGGTTGGCCGCCGCGAATGGTTCTGTATATGCCTTTGGAGATGCCCAGTTCTTCGGGTCGGCAACCAACCTTGTTACCACGTCCCCGGTAAGTGCAATGGCGACAACCCCCGATGGCCAGGGATACTACCTCGTCACAGCCAGTGGCACGGTGTACTCCTTTGGTGACGCCCGGCTTTATGGCGGGACGAGTGGAGCTAGCCAATATGGACCGGTGGTCTCAATTGCCACAACCCCAGACGGGGGCGGATACTGGCTACTAACCTCCTCTGGAAATGTCCTGTCGTATGGAGATGCAGTCTATTTCGGTTCAACGGCTCAGACCGGGGCACTCCCCTCAGGATCTCAGGCTGTATCAATTTCTCCAACACCCGACGGAAACGGGTACTGGATAT
>DAIDHF010000080.1 GCA_027452005.1 Acidimicrobiales bacterium | reverse complement strand
TGAAACCTCAGCCTGCAGTAGGCGCCCTGGCGTCTCGAAGAGTCGGCCCGACAGTTCTACGTTGCCATGTGACCACAGGGCCATCTCGCTAGTAATTTCTGTCACATCGGCACGCTCGCTGGGAAGTTGCAGGGTCCTCTGCGAAACCAGCGTTCCGTTGAACAGTACGGGCTCTTCGGCATATTGAACAAAGTCCCGAATGAAGGCTGCCATGGCGTCAACGTCCACTGGTGTCTTGAGCACTCCACGAACCAGCGTCCCACGTGGGGCTGCCTCGGCGCTCTCGCCCGATTGGACTCGGGGGATCGCTCCACTAGCGCCTTCTATATCGGTTCGTGACAGCTGGGTCCAATGCCCGACCGATTCAGCCTGTGCCTGAGACTCAACCCGTAACTCGTCGCAGACCCCAAAATTCGCGAAGCCACCGATGCCGAACATCCCAACACAACCGGCGTCACGAGCCTCTTGGGTCCGCTTGCCGCTGGCTCCGATCGTCCAGAAGTAGTTTCGTAAGTCCGAAAGACTCATGCCGATACCGTTGTCGGTGATCTGGCACACACGATCGTTTGCGGTGACTTGAACACTCAGACTCGGATCAGATGAGGGAACCGCTGCACGAGAAGCCTGAATCCTGAGAGCGTCGACTGCGTTTTGTACGTTCTCCCGGATGAAGGCAAGAGGGGTCTCATAAATCTGCTTTGAGATAGCGGATAGAACCGAATCAAATTCGATTCCAACTTCAAAACTATCGTTGTCGCTCATGAGCCAGCTCCTCCGTGTGCAGCTTCAAGGGTGGAACGAAGAGCTGCATCTCCTATTCTTGTTGCAAGTGCTCGTCCGTAAGAGAGCAGGGCTCCGTGGTTCGGCCATCGGCCAAGTGCTTGGGTAACGATCTCGGCCGATCGAACTGGTAGCTCGGCAACCTCTGATGCTCCGGCTGCCAGCAGGTAGGTGTCGACAGTGGCTTCGGTGGTTTCGATGAGGCGTTCGCCGAGAGTGGCGGCTTCCCTCCGCTTCTGCCCCTCGTCGCTGTGCATCAAGGCTTCTACCAAGGAGACTGTGGCGGGTCCCTCCAACGCTGCATCCCGGCGAGCAAGCATGCGCCTCGCCTGGAGTTCAAGAGTGTCCCATTGTTCGTCCGCTCTCAGGGCTTCGAGCAGCGCCAGTGTCTGGGGCATTGTATTGGTGTCGGTGGTCGAAGGGTTGAGGACGGCGTCGGTAATGCGGGTGCTGCATTCCGGATCGACGGCAACAAGACCCGCAAGCTGGCCTCCAAACGCAATCACCCTGTCTGCACAATCGGTAAGCCGTTCGGCAAGAGGGACACCAGGGTCGTAGAGCAAGAGAAGGTTTCGAAGAGCAAGAAACGCGATTGCAGGAGCCGCCTGCTCCGGATCGGCCTCCATGACAACGCCTGAACTTCGAAAGTCAACCTTCGTGTCAATCAAGATTGGCAGTTCGTCCTTTTGCCCCATAAGGAGGGCAGCCATGTAGCGGGAGAAAGAACCGTGGCTGGGTGCGGCAGTAGTAAGTGCCGCTGCCAATTCCTCGGCAGTCCAGGGCGGCTTGCCTTGAAAGAGTCGGCAGGGGGCATCGATGGGTGCGTCATGATCAAATGCCCGAGCATTGAATCCGTATCTATATGTATGGATTGTCGATATCGCCGTTCCCAGATTCAAAGTGATGAGGTTGTAGGAATTGGGGCAGAAGCGACTTGCGTGGGACGAACCTGCAGCCACCACGACGCACGGATGATGCAGAGACGTTGTGACATCGGGTTCGTGCATGTGCCCTCTATGAAAGAAGTGCGAACGTGGCAGCAGAACCTTGCGGCAACTTTGCTGATCCCAATCCGCAAGCCACTCGATGGGATGGTGAGCCATGCCGATGGTCAAATGCGGATCAAAGTCACTTAGAAGAGCGAGGGCGTTCTCTACTTGACGCTCACCGATGGCAAGGTTCGTGAAGTCCCTATCGCTTCCCGAAAGCCACGAAGAGTTCAATCCCACAATGGCAATGCGTAGGACGTCCAGGTGGAGCATCGTCACGTAGCCCAAGGAATCCGCAGTCTCTGTTCGTTCCTGACCGGGCGTGAGATCAATGAGAAAACGTCGGTAGGCCGCCTGACGGTCAATGAGGTCGGCAATCCGTTCAAGGTTTCCAAGGGCTGTATCGACTTGTTGCTGTGAGGAAAGCACCTGCACAGCTCCAATCTGGGCAAACTCGTGAACGTGCCGGTCCACGTCGTGGTTGCCTGGAACGAAAAAGAACCGGGAGATATCAACTAAAGCTGCTTCGGCGAATCTACGCATGAAGTTCGCTGCCTCGTCGTACTCAGCTGGCTGACCAGAGAACGCTATGTCGCCGGTTACAAGAACGAACTCAACCGGGCCGTTCTCGGCAACCCTCTCTGTTACGTCCTTGAGAAGGGCTTTACACGCCACGGTCTGGGAAAACGGATCACCGCCAGCCGTGAAGTGAAAGTCGGAAATGTGAAGCCAACTCAGTCGATCGATCAACGCTTCTGGCCTCGGTGAATGTTCTCTGTCGTTGACTCAGCGAGGTGAGCCATGAGTAAGGCGACCTCGGCGGGTGTGTAGAATTCACCGGCGCTCTGCCCCTGGCCTTCCGCAAATTTGCGGAGTAAATATTCGTAAGCAGTGCCAAGTAGGTCAGGTTGTACGTCTCGAAGGCCGAGGCGATGCTGCCCAAGCGTCTTAACTAGGGCTGCCAGACGGTCATTGTCCACGATGGGCTGGCCCGCCGTCGTCGCATTGAAGTCGACGGTGTCGATGACTCCCTGGAGTCTGGGATTCTGTCGGGATACAGCACGGACCGCATCTGTAAGAAGTTCGCCCAAGCCGGTTGTTTTGAGGGCTATAAAATTCCAGCGACTTTCGGCAGGAAGGTAGAATCGAACCAGGCCATGGTCCTCGTCGATTATCTTTCTGGCGGTTCCCAGATCTCCAACTTCGTCAGCCACACGAGACACTTCGTCGTCGAAGACATCCGAAAGCCGTTTCAAAAAGATCAGTGGAAGAATGTAGTCTTTGAACTTTGGAGCATCCAGAGGCCCCCGGATCTGGCATGACGCATCCCAAAGCCACGCCTCCAGTGTCTTCACGTCTAACGTGCTCATGGCGGTTGATGCGTGAGACGGTTCCACAGGCAACCTTGCCCCTGCGTCTGCTCTAGGGGTCACTGGTCGTTCCTCCCTGAGGTGTGACCGCCAGGGACCGAGTTCCACCATGGAGGGGCCTCCTGCTGGCGGTGGCTACGGTCGAGCGAGCAGACGGAGACCGAATTTGACATGCTCTGATGGTACGACAGGGGAGTCCCATCTTCAGCACTTTTCTCTAAATTAGTTATTTCACTGAAGTAATTAGTTGTATTTATCCTGTTCAAAGACTTTTTATCTCGATTTACGGGTGCCCAATTTGGGCACCTAACCTCTTTTTGTGTTTATCCAGAAACCTCGATCCACTAGCGGTACTCGGGTGAGAATTATGAAAAAGGTGAAAACCGAAACTGGTTGGAAAAACCAGTTGATAAAGCACATTCGAACTGCAAAATCAGATGACGAGTTGGCTATTTATTTAGAGCTTGCCAAAAAAGATATTGCGATGTTGGCCAATCAACTTTCATTTGATTTTGATTCCCAACTTGTCAATGGTCTCTTTTCTCTTTCTAGCTATTACCACGGAGCATCGTTGGACCTGCAACGTTAGTTGGCCGTAGGTGGCATCGATCTTCTTGTCTAAAATATCGAACTTGGTATCAATCTTTTTATCTAGAACCTCGAACTTGGTATCAATCTTGTTGTCGAGATGAAAGTACGGCCCTACCCCTAGGTAAGCTACGGCCACGCCTGCAGCAGTGATGAGACCAGCAGTTATCACAATCTCAATTATACATTCCCGGCCCAAAACGCCCAGGAAATAATACCGATGGGACCTTGTGCTGGTTCCTTTTGGGGTGTTGGGCCTAGAAACCTATGCCGAACTTGGGTGGGTCTGGCCTGTAGACAGGTGAAGGTGTCTCGATTTGTTGTTGTCGGGCTTCCTCGATCTCTTCGGCTTTGCTACAGACAATACGCAGCAGGTTGTGATGTTGGGTAGTTGATCTGGTGTAGTAAAGCTCTGGCCACTGAATAAAGGCCAGCATTAGGGCGATCTTGGCGCCGTTGGTTGTCGACACTCCATGTGTGGATAACCCCAGAGCGTCTTGAGCTAGTTCGTCTAGGTTCTTAGGTGCACCAATGTTCCCGCCGCGCTCTACTAGTAATACCTTGGTTGTGCCAACCAAATAGTCATATATGGCCTGGGTACGTGAGATACCCAATTCTTCAACCAGCCCACTTAGTGAGAAGCTCTTTTGTGCCATTAGCTTGTCAGCAACTTGGGTAGCCCTCTTCTCTCCGTTCGTTAGCTCCCACAGGGATTCTCTCGGGGGAATCTCTAGCTCTCTGTGAGCACGAAGGGGCATAGAAACCGCCGGGGTGGGCTCTGGTTGGTAGGGGTCCACTCCCCTAGTTTCTAGCTGGGCGACCTCGTTACTTGAGTAGTTGTTGAACTGTTGGCGGTAGTTGTCTCTAGCACCTATTGCACTTTGGTAGTGGCTGGCCTCTTGTGGGTCAGTGGGTGGCTTGGCAGGGAGGCGGTCATGCCCAAATCGCCTTAGATAGCCCCCTATTTTGCCCGCTGTGGCCTCCCAGGAGTTTGCTAGGGACTCTGTTGTAGGAAGCTCGCCAAGAGCCCCTGTAGCCCATTTGGGCATCTCATAGATAGCTACTTGGCCTAGGGCTCGCTCGCCTCTAGATATGCACTTGGTTAGATGGGTTAGCTCGGCCAGCTTGTCCTGGTGGTTCTCTAGGAACTCACGGGACTCTTTGGAGTTTTGTTGTGCCTCGCGTAATTGTTCTTGAAGAGATGAGATCTTCAAAGCGACTCGTTCATTTACGTAGTCAACCTCAGAGCCACTGTTATAGGTGCCGATAATCTCATGGTCGCGAGCGAGTTCTAACCAGCGGTTGAGCTGTTGTTTGAGCTGTCGTTCCTGTTTGGAGGCCTCGATTTGGGGGGAGAGTTCCTCGACGAGCTCGTCTTTGCGTTCATAGAGTTGGGTAAGTTCTCTAGCCCCTGGGACCTTGGAATAGTCAGCTAGGTAGTCCAGTGCCATGACTTGCTTGTGGGAGTTACTAAGAGACCACACAAGGCTCTCTAATGGGTCAATTTGGACCGTTCCATCATTTCCATGGCCTATGTCCCATCTGGGGCTTTCTGGGGTGAGCCCATAGATTATGTTGGAGTGTTTGCCTCTAGACAGTGAGGTGTAGCCAGCCTCCTGGAAGAGTCCATCTCCACAAAAGACCAGACAGTGGTCTAGAGTCGCTCCTTGTGCCCGATAGACAGTTGTGCAGTAACCCAGCTGGGTATAGCGAGTTGTGTAGTCTGAGGGAAGTACCACCTCATTTGGGTGTCCATCTACCTTTACCTTTAGCGCCAGGGGGTCGTCTTGGTCTCCAATGCCTAAAATGGTGGCAAACTCGCCATTTAGCACGCCTAGGTCGTAGTCGTTGTTAGTAAATAGAACTCGGTCGCCAACACAGTAGCTATAGCCATTTGGCAAGGTGGTCTCAGGTCCCCTAATTTCTCCGGCCTGAAGGCGAAAGTCGTGGATTAGTAGATTTAGTTCTTTTACTTCCCGGTTGCGCACAGCTAGTACTAGGGTCAGTCCATCTTTTGAGAGAGTAGACCAGTCGGCCAAAAGGGCTTCACGGGCACTTTGACCGCTTTCATATAGACGCAGGTGATCTTTTTGCTTGTAGGCCTCAAGGGCTGGGCGTATCTTGCCTTGACGGATATTGGTTAGGGCCTGGCGTTCCCAGCTTTGCTCTGGAGAACTTTGGCGACGATTGATGGTGAGGCGACTTGGCGAGAGCTTGGAAGCTAGGTGGGTAATAACCCCGCCAGCATCTATAGAGGGCAGTTGTCGATCGTCGCCAGCTAGTACTACCTTGGCCCCAGCCTTATTAGCCTCACCAATTATCCAGTCGAGGGCACGGGTTCCAACCATGGCCGCCTCATCTACTACTAGGACTGTTGAATTATCTAGGGTTAGGCGTCCCTTGGAAAGTCGAGAATATAGGCGATGGATAGTCATAGAACCTATAGCTGTCTTGGACTGGAGCTCTCGGGCAGCTCTAGCTGACAGGGCAGTTCCAATTACTTTGTACCCCTGGGCATTATAGGCCTGGCGCATTGCGTCAAAGACAAATGTCTTGCCAGTCCCAGCTTCTCCAATTAGGAGATCGACGGTGTTCTTTGATCCACATATAGCCCTAACCGCCCGGGATTGTTGCTTGTCTAATAACCAGTTGTTGGCCAGTACTTGGTCTATTACAGCTCTAGATACGCTAATGGTGGACTGGCCTACTCCTTGCTCACAGAGTTCAATAAGGGCCTTTTCTAGCTCTATCATATGTACAGTGCTATAGCGCCTGTCTCCTGAGGTGGCTCGGACAATTCGACCGTCTCGGGTCCTGATGGCCTCACCTTTGGTCAGGTAGTGCGCTGTGACCCTTACAATATCTGGGTGGGCTAGAAGGCGGGCAGCTAGCTTGGTGAGCTGGGTGGGATTCATGGTGAAGATCTTTGCCAGCTCACCTATTGCATCCTTACGGCTAAATGTAGAGGCGCGCTCGGTGAGATTAGTTGGGACCGAGCCATCTTTTGGACCATCTTGGTCTGGGTCTTCGCCTAGAAATGGTTCTGTGGCTTTAGCTCCAACCAGTATCTCAAAAGCTTTCTCGATCTGGGCACGGGTGGGGGTGGTATCAAATGGGCTGCCAAGTGCCCCTAGGATGTCAGCTTTAGTAGCTGGCCTCTTGGCTCCTTTGCCGTCAGGAACCTGAATCTGTCCAAGCTCACTAGTCCAGCCCTTGGCCAGTTCATCTGCCCCAGGAGCACCTTGGGGTCCCTTAGCCTTGGCCTTTCTGGTATCTAGTGCAGCCTTCTCGGCTGACTTGGCCGAGGCCTCTCCCCTGGCCTCAAGTCTGGTCTCTATCTCATCTCTGCGCTTTGAGAATCCACGCAGAATCTTCTCGTCTATCCCAGCTACCTCACACAGGCCATTGGTGCGAACATCAAAGCGCACACCACTTTGGGCCAGGTGGCTTCTAAGGGCCGACTGGTAGATAGTGCCGGCGGTCTTGGCCCAGGAGTAGATGTGGCGACCATCTGGGGCACTCCAGCGACCATCTGGTCCTAGGACAACATTGGGTACTAGGACGTGACTGTGAAGCTGTGGGTCGCCAGCCCTAGAGGTGCGGTGGCGAAAGACGGCAGCTACAAAACCCTGGGCTTCAATTATCTCTCGTTGTCCCCCACTCCCACTCCCCCTTCGGACAAAGCAGGCCTCCTTGGAGACAAAGTCCATAGTGGAAGCTACCGCCTCATCATGGGCTCTCATAATGGAAGCCTTCAGGTCCACGTCCCCAAATGCCCAAAGCAGTGAGACCCCCTTGGGGGCTGAGAAGGTCAGGTCAAAGCCAGGCCTGCGGCCGGGTTGACGGGAGTATTTGCTAAGGAGATCGTTGCCCTCTGAGTCATAGCCTCCAAAGATCATCCTGAGATCCTCTGGCCCAACTTCACCTTCCAGCCCCAAGACTTTGGCTGGTTCACCAAGCCAACGACCGGGTGCTTCACCTGAACCTAGATAGTAATCATCCACACTGTTGGCGACGCGACTTAGGTAGTAATCCACCCCATATTGAGCATTGAGTTTGCCAATAGATAACAAGTGAGATCTTCCCTTTCTGTCTATTCCACAGTCGTCAACTAATTACTACCAGCTCAATGCTAGACCGATTCCCCCTTGGGGGCAAGTGTGTGCAAGAGATTATGAGCTGGTGGGCACCGGGCTAAACCCGTTGAGTGATTCTGGAGAGATTCTGGTGGCCTAGCAGCTGAGATGTCTTATGTTGGGAGCTGGACGTAATTGGAAGCAATCGGTAGCTGAAGTTGGAATGGTGGGTCGTAGGGGTCGAGTCGACAAGAAATTGTCGGTAGGTGGACCACAGGAAAGCGGGAAGCATGATCTATGCGGGAGAGATTGGACGCAAGCTTACTAGGGCTGGGCGACTACCGTTCGAGTGCCTATCGGACCATTCGCTATCCCAAGACTGCGACATCTTCGAGCTTGAGGAAATCTGCGAATGACCCCACAACAACAACGTCGCGCCGAATACCTCGCAG
>DAIDHF010000079.1 GCA_027452005.1 Acidimicrobiales bacterium | reverse complement strand
CTGGTGGGGTAGTCGGGGACGTGTTTTTTGATCAAGACGAACCCTAGGGCTACCCGAGCCCTGATCCTTGCAAGTCATCCAGTTGAAAGCCGGTCAGTCTAAGAACTTTTCAGTGGGGCGCAGTCAGATCTCGCGGGCCCCGGGTCGTCAGGTGTCGATAGAACTCTCTGGACCGATTGAAGCCAAGGTTACCGGGTCACAAGTGGTCCCGGGCTCACAGGTTGACCTGGTAGGAGATGTTCAAGAGGTGAACTCTACGTCGGTACTGGTTAGCGCAACGGTTACGGCTCGGTGGATTGGTGAGTGCACCAGATGTCTGGAACCGGCACAAGGGGTCATGAATGTTGAACTAAGAGAGCTGTTCTCCGAGAACCGGGTAAGTGACGACGAACTTACCTACCGACTGGATCCGGAGGTAGTGGATATGTCTGACATGGTGAGAGATGCCTGTATTTTGGAGCTTCCCCAGGTCCCGCTGTGCTCGACGACGTGCAAGGGTCTCTGTAGTGAGTGCGGTGAAAACCTAAATTTTGGACGGTGCGGGTGCTCGTAAAGGCTAGGAGTCGGTGTCATTGGTCTCGGGCTCAAACTCTGATTATTTGTGACGATCATAGTTCAACAACCAATTTAATTCATGGAGAACCGATATCTTATTTGGCATTGGCGCTGACGATTTCGACGGAGATGATCACGAGTTCATGGGTTTATGGCCCTCGCAGGAGGCGGGCCAGTTGCGATTTATCAGTGTTTCCCGTGATGTGAGCCCGGGGATAGAGATCGATCATTGTCCATAGTCCCCGAAGACCAATGGGCCCTCTTTGAAAGATCTGCTGTCCTCATTCTGCAGAGGGTTAGCACCACATCCTCGATTCTTCGCTGCCGCGATTTGTCGAGGCACTTTGTGCGTGTCCCAAGAACAAGCGTAGGTCGCAAGGGCGGTCAGATTACCTCGGAGACTCGATATTACGAAATTCAAGATGGCCTAGGTAATGTTCAAATCCTTTTGACGATAGAACTGATTTCACAAGAGGCCGTCATGGCTATGGTCGAACAATATCCCTCACTTAACCAGCTTGAGAGATCGGATTCGGGTGAATTTATACACCCCAGAGTGATGATAGCTGAAGGATTGAAAGTTGAGCACTATTGGTTATCAAGTGTGTCAGACCAAAGCGTGATTTTTTGGCATCAGCAAGATATGTCTGCAGGAGCCTCGCCACGTATTCGAACTTGGCGAATTGGCGAGTTGGAGCAGTAAGCGACCTTTCATTCGCGAAATTCCCCGCCTTGAAGTAGTGACCGTGACTGGCCCGAAGTTAGGTGCTTGATAGTACCTAATAACATTACTCCTCGAAAATGGCGACGACATTTACGACCGGCTCCGACTTGAGAGCTCCAACAACCCGATGTCTGTATCTCGTGCCTCTCTCCCCGATGTCAATCGAGAACACTCCAGCAGTCACCTCTCCATTCTGGGGAAGCTCAAAGAGCATTTCCTAAGGCCAACCCTGTCTCCTAAGCGGTTTTCCGATGTCGGTTTAGTGGCTATACCACCAACGCCGACGAATACGCCGGTCAAAGAATCCTTGGGGGCGGGCGGGGCCTTCTGATTGTTAGCGCGGCTTGAAGGGTAGCTGGTGATTTCACATTTTGCACCTTTGCCAGCCAGAAAGCCGGGAACGCCTGTCATCGCTAGGAGAATTAGCCTCCTTTATCAAACTTACCCACTTCCGATTGGCATTTCCGGCACCCACGTGAGGTAGAATGGCAGTTCTCTATGGCAGTCCCTAAGCGTAAAACCTCAAAAGCAAAATCTCGGTCCAGGAGGGCGTCGAACTGGCGCCTTGAAATGCCTGCTAGGTCTATGTGTCCCCAGTGCACCCGGGCCAAGCAACCCCATGTGGTATGTCCTCACTGCGGCTGGTACGCCGGACGCCAGGCCATTGAGGTCGACTAGACATCTTACCAATTGCCCTTGATGTCATGGGGGGTGACAACGCCCCTTCGCAGATCATTGAAGGTGCCAAACAGGCCAGAGAGAGTCTTGGTCTAGACACTATCTTGGTCGGAACCGCCGAGGCTTTGGTCGGCTGCGGTGAATTCGAAACCCTGGTAGTCTCCGAGGTGATTGCAATGGACGAGGACCCCGGTGTTGGGGTTCGGACCAAAAAGGACTCTTCACTGGTAAGGGCGGCCGAACTAGTTCGAGATTCTAGGGCTAGTGCAATGGTTAGTGCGGGAAACACTGGGGCCACCATGGCGTCTGCCCTCTTGAGAATGGGCCGTATTCGGGGCGTGGCCCGACCAGCTATTGCCACCCCGATTCCGGTACCAAAAGATCGCTATACAATACTACTTGACGCCGGGGCTAATGCAGAATGTAAACCCGAATGGCTGGTCCAGTTCGCTCAGATGGGAAGTACGTATGTCACTAGTCGATTTGGGGTCGACAAACCAAGGGTTGGCCTTCTGTCAATTGGGGAGGAACCCACCAAGGGGACACCGTTCGTAAAAGAGACACACGAGCTGTTGCGCGGAGCCAAGTCGGTCGACTTTATCGGGAACGTGGAAGGTAGAGACATTATGGCCGGAACCTGTGATGTCGTAGTTACCGACGGGTTCACCGGCAACGTAGCCCTCAAGTCCCTTGAAGGTGCGGTTCGGTTTCTAGTGGGGGAGATATTTGCGGCCTTTGGGTCCAGTGACGAGGCCAAGCAGGCAGCCCAGGTGCTAATGCCAGCCTTAGCCCCTCTGGCAGATCGCCTTGATCCAGAGCTTACCGGGGGCGCCATGCTTCTTGGAACTAACGGGGTCTGCATAATCTCTCACGGGTCCTCAACTGCCAAGGCCATAGTGTCAGCTCTTGGTGTGGCCCGCGATATGGTCTGTGCAGACTTGGTCAATAAGATTTCAACTTCGATTCAGTAAGTTTTCCGACCTTTTGCTAGGTCTCGTGATAAGGAGGTCCAGAGGGTCCCCTGAGCATCCTCACCGGACTTGGTTGTGCATAATTTTGGTTTTCAGGGCCTTTTAGCCTGACCGGTGCTAGCGTTATCGACAGGGACATCAAGTTTGGAGGAGCTATGAAGAGATCAGTTTTGGCACTGGGAGTATTGCTATCTGTTGTGCTTGTTCCAACAGGTGCCTATGGGCAGTCTCGCGCACAGGCTCCTCACCTTGGGGCGTCCTCTCTTGGGTGGGAACCTATTACTGTGAGCAGCTCACCGTCTTCGGGTGATGTAACCCTAACAAGTGTGTCGTGCGCACCGGGTACGCAGTTTTGTATGGCATTAGGCGATTCAATAGACGCAAATGGTAATGTCACGCTTATATCCGAGGAGGACAATCAGGGTACATGGAAGCCGGTTGCCTTTCCGGTAAATAGCTCAGGACTTATCGGTCAGGCCGAAGTTAGTTGTGTTTCTGCAACATTTTGTATGGCAGTTGGAGAGATTAGCGGTATCCTATCGAGTTCTCCTTTTTACTCGATCTTCAACGGTTCGGCCTGGACACCGGGAAGTTTTACCTTGCCTTCATCTCAAGCCGCAGATCAATTCGAAGGGATCTCCTGTGTGAGCCAACAGTTCTGCGTAACAGTTGGTTTTTCGATTTCACTCTCACTATCGTCGGTGCTTTCGATAGCCGCTAGCAATGGACTAAATATTTTTTCGGGAGCACTACCGCTAATTGAATCCTTCAATGGAACTACCTGGACGACCATGACAACCTCAACTCTGCCCTCGGGCAGTATCTACACTTCGGTATCGTGCCTTTCAACGTCTTTTTGTGCAGCGGTGGGACTTGAAAACAACTCTGAGCCGCTTGCCCAGATCTACAACGGAACCTCTTGGTCTACAAGCTCTAGTATTTACATGCCGGTAACCCAGACAACGTCCGGGAATGTCACTTTGTTGGCTTCGGTTTCTTGTGTATCAACTACCTTTTGCCAGGCGGTTGGTAACTATGGCAATCCACTGTCTACTAGTAGCCCCGAGTCGATCTACGAGAATTTCAACGGTTCGACTTGGGTGGATGGGGCCGGACAAGGTGCCAAGGTTGGAAGTAGCGGGGCTTTGACTTCCGTGGCCTGCATTTCAGTTTATAGTTGCTTTGCGGCATCGAACCTAAGCAACTCGACTTCTTCCGACTGGCCCAACTTGGACGACTTCAACGGTCAGCTCTGGACATCTCAGATATTCGATATCACCCCTGGAGCTGTTGGGGGAGATATCACGAGCGTATCTTGTGCAGGGCCATCGCTGTGTTTAGCGGTGGGGTCATACGACAGCGGTGCTGGCAACATTTACATGCAAGTTGAGGCCTATACAGAGCCAGGTCTGGCCATTGATTCAACCCAACCACCCGGCGGAGCTGTAGGGACTGCTTACTTGACAGACCTCCAAGCACTCTACGGGACGGCTCCCTATAGCTGGTCAATCATAAGCGGATCACTACCCTCTGGACTGTCAATGACGAGCGCCGGGGTGATCTCTGGTACCCCGACCACGTCGGGTGACTACTCATTTGTAGTTCAAGTCACTGATTCGTCGAGCCCTCAACAAAGTGCTAGCAAGTATCTGTCTATCAATGTCCCCGACACGCTCGGTCCCGGATACTGGATGGTGTCAAGCCAGGGTGTCGTGTTTCCCTTTGGGTCAGCTGGGCAGTTCGGCGGGCAGAGTGCACCACCCTATAACCAGGGCGAATTAATAGCCTCGAGTCCGAACGGTCTGGGTTACTGGCTGGCAACAGCATCTGGTGTTATCCAGGCCTTCGGAGACGCACCAAGTCTTGTTGCGTCCCAAACCCCGACCAGTTCCCTGGTCGCCATGGACTCCACTCCAGACGGGAAGGGACTTTGGATTGCAACCGCCCAGGGACAGGTCCTAACCGCCGGCGATGCCGTAGACTACAGTTCACCAACTGAGTTGGGTTTGAAGTTGAACTCTCCTATTGTCTCGATGGCGGTAACTCCTGACGGCAAGGGATACTGGTTACTTGGCGGCGATGGCGGCGTGTTTTCCTTTGGAGATGCCAAGTTTTTCGGGTCAACCGGGTCTATCAAGCTGGTGGCACCTGCCGTGGCGATGGCGAGTTCCCAAGACGGCAAGGGGTACTGGTTTGTAGCCTCTGATGGGGGAATCTTTGCGTACGGGGATGCTAAGTACTTTGGTTCGGTCTACCAGATAAATCCTGCCCTTCCCCCGGGGGGTTCTAACTCAATAGCCCCTCTCGGTGGGCCCATGGTGGGAATCGTGGGAACTTCAACCGGCCTTGGCTACTGGATGTCTGGTAGCGATGGAGGGGTGTTTGCCTTTGGTGATGCCAGTTTCGTGGGCTCCCTCGGGGGCACCTCGACGGGCGCGGTGATTACTGGATTTGTA
This sequence comes from Acidimicrobiales bacterium, assembly GCA_027452005.1. Lineage (GTDB taxonomy): Bacteria > Actinomycetota > Acidimicrobiia > Acidimicrobiales > JAKAVM01 > JAKAVM01. Next base: position 2,933 of record DAIDHF010000079.1, on the reverse strand, counting down.
CCAAACTCAAGCTAGCACTTGGGAGAGATTAAATACTTGTTCCAAATTGCATACAATAGGCAGGTAAAATGCTCTAATGTTGTTTGAGCAGCAAGAGAGAAGAGGAACAAGTGTCTGAGCTGGCATCAAGTAAACCCGGACTATCGAGAAGCCTAGTCTACGAGCTAATCCGAGATCAGCTGTCTGAGATTTTAGAGATCGAGCCATCAAGCGTAACTGAAGGGGCTTCGTTTTCCGATGACCTAAATGCTGACTCGCTAGCTATTATTGAGTTGGTTGAGGCACTAGAGGAGGAGCTTGGTGAGTATGTTGACGAATTTCGTATCGACGACGAAGACCTTGAAGATCTGCGCACGGTAAGAGATGCTGTTGACTACATTTCAGATAAGTTAGGGGTTAGCTAACCTGACCATTACTGGCTTGTTTGGGAGACTCCTAAATAGGTCACCCACAAAATCCGACTCGAATCACGACATTTACCCGGTCGGGGAGACTGGCCTAGCCAGCACCGTCAAGAGTGAGGTCGGCGAGCCTAGCACCCAGTTGCCTGGCCAACTCGATCGAGACCTGAAGATTGCGCTTTTGGAGGAGTCAATTTCCTACCGATTCAATAACAAGGACCTCGCCATGAGAGCTCTCTCTCATAGGTCGTGGTGTTCTGAAAACCCTGGGCACGGCTCCAATGAAAGGCTCGAGTTTCTCGGCGATTCTGTATTGGGGTTGGTAGTGTCCCGGTACTTGTTCGAGGAACGTCTAGGGCTTTCGGAGGGTGAGATGACCAAGATTCGAGCCTTTGTGGTGTCCTCGCAAAATCTTTCACGGGTCGCCCTCGGCCTTGGGCTTGGAAATTCGCTGCTTCTGGGCAAAGGCGAGTTGGCTAGCGGGGGACAGGTCAAACCATCCATTCTGGCCGATGCAATCGAGGCGATCTTTGGTGCCGTGTATTTGGACGGGGGATGGTTGGCGATAGAGCCTATTGTCTTGAGACTCCTTTACGACGATCTGCTCGCAGAGCTTTCGGGGTTGCCGGGAAGTCAGGACTTCAAGACCCGGCTCCAGGAGAAGACAATCTCCTTAGGGTTGGGCAGGCCGGTTTATGAGTGTACAGAGTCAGGGCCAGACCACGCAAAGGCCTTTACAGCCACGGTTTTTGTTGGCCAAGACAAACTGGGAGTTGGACACGGTAACTCCAAGAAGTCCGCAGAGCAACTAGCAGCACAAATAGCCCAGGAGAAACTGGGTAATCTATAATTGACCCGGTGGATAATATGTTGACCAGCAAAGAGTATTTATCGAGGGAATTTGGTCGACAAAGCCCTGGTCATTCTGGCTATATTCAGGTACGTGTTGATTTTTACGAGTTGGCCTTGGAGAGGTGGTTTAGCTAGTGCCTGAGCTACCGGAGGTAGAAACAATAAGGCGAGACCTGGAGAAGGACTCGATCGGCAAGAAGATCAAGACGGTCGTGGTCTCTGGGGCGAGAACGGTGCGCCGACACGCAGACGTCTCGGACTTTACGGCAAAATTAGAGGGACACAAGATATTGGGGGTCTCTCGAAAGGGCAAGTATCTACTCATAAAACTTGACTCCAAAGACGTTCTGGTTACCCACTTTGGAATGTCGGGGCAACTTCTCAGGATTAGGAACAACAAGGAACCCCTCGAAAAACATACGCACGTTGTGATTACCTTTACCCAAGGGGGACAACTTCGTTTTGTCGACCCGAGGACGTTCGGTGAGATGTTCGTGACCACTGAAGAGGGCCTCGAGGATCAAGTCCCAGAGTTGGCCCATCTGGGCTTTGACCCCTTAGAAGGGGTAATGAGCTGGCTCGCCTTTGGAAAACTCTTGCAAGCTCGCAAGACCAAATTGAAGCCCCTTCTAATGGACCAGGAGTTTATAGCCGGGATTGGAAACATGTATGCCGATGAGATCTTATTTGCGGCTGGGCTAAGACATGATCGAAGTTCTGATTCACTAACCTCCCAGGAGATTCGTCGACTTTATAGGTCGATGGTTGAAACCCTGTCGGACGCGATAAAGCATCGGGGTTCATCACTGGCCGACGAGCAGTATAAAGATATATTTGGTGACGGCGGAGAATTCCAATCTCTTCACAAGGTCTACGACAGAGAGGGTGAGGCCTGCCGGAGGTGCAGGAGCTCAATTGTCAAAGAGAAAGTGGCTGGTCGGTCGACGTTTTTCTGTGCCCAGTGTCAAGTATGATGTTTTCTTAGGTGCCATCTTCTTAGCCCCTAAGGAGTAGAAGTGATCTCGATGAGTATTCGTTGACCAACCTCAGCCTGCCACTTCGCACGGCCAGCCGTACCAGGATCGCCCTTGGAATATTTGTCGTATTGATCAGTTGGACGTGTCTTGGAGGACAGGCCGGTGCCCAAATAAGCTCTTCTCAGAGCCAATATCATGAAATTCCGATACTTAGAGCTAACCTGCTAGCTCCGTTGCAATTGTCAGACCCATATCACCAAATCGGGTTTTTGCCTAGAAGCACGGTGGTATCGGTGGACTTCACCTTTGCCTACAACAATCAGGCTGTCCTATCGCAACTCTTGGCGGACCAGTACAAGATTGGTTCACCTAGCTATCATCATTGGCTCAAGCCAACCCAGTTCAATCAACTCTTCGGCCCCTCAAAGAGTGATCTTGCGACCCTTGAAGGCTGGCTCGGTCGATCTGATATTTCAGTAACGTCGGTCTCGGGACAACTGGTCAAGGCTACCGGGACCTCGGGGCACTTCTCGGATCTAATGGGAGTTCATTTTCGCCTGCTTTCAGGACCGAGGGGGAGGGAGTTTTATTCCACCTTGCAAGCACCGATGATTCCCGATTCATTAGCCAACAAAGTTGTGGGGGTTCAAGGCCTCGACAGCGTTCCCCATTTGGCCCCTCACATCTTGGCCTTGGATCATGT
>DAIDHF010000078.1 GCA_027452005.1 Acidimicrobiales bacterium | reverse complement strand
TCTGGTGTAGAGGCTCCTCCCACAATTGGAGCGTCGAGCCTACTAGGGGGGTTACCAAGTGCTAGTGCACCTCCAAGGCCGTATCCTTGACCATTGGATGCTATAAGGACTAATCCACGTGGGGCTGTGCCAGCCAAAAATACAGTTCCCGATAGCTGGCTTAGACTCGGTGAAGAAGATTTACTAATTGTGGTCTCAAGGCAATTGGACGTCGTTGAGCTACTAATTGGCACTGGTGTAACTGGTTCCCAGGACCCAGAACCACTATTGGCCTGGGAGTTGTACCAGTAAATAGTGCCTCCTTGTGGCATAGGGACACAATCTGACAGGGTTAGTTGGCTAAAGGAGTTTCCTGGTGAAAGTGCCACGTCAAAGAAGCTTCCAGAAAGTGGTGGGGCTATAGTTGCGGGGTTGGTCGATGTAGGTGCACCCGGATACATGGCAACCGTGAGAGCACCAATTCCAAAACCATTGGCAGTGATCCCCTGTAGAGTCACTAAAGCATTTGTGGAAGCCGACTGTGACTGCGCCGACATGTATGCCGGGACATCTGGTGGTGGGAGGGGAGGTGAAGTCGGAGACGACTGGCTTGAGGCCGAGTTTACAACTTCACGAATCCGCTGATTTCCCGTGTCGGCTATAAAGAGATCCCCTGACGAGTCAGTCGCTATTGCAGTCGGGTAGTTCAATTCAGCTGAAGCTGCTGGTCCTCCGTCGCCGGAGTAGCCCCGCGTACCGTCTCCGGCTACCGTATAGATATCTCCTTCACTAGTCGAGGCAAGTCCATCTGGACATGACGCAGAACAGGAGGTCCCCGCCACCATTAGAATATCGTTACTTGTTGGATTGACTACGTATACATTCCCAGAGGGGTCGATAGTTACTCCAGCTAAGTTGTCTAGCTGTGCCGAGGTAGCGGGACCGCCATCTCCCGGTACAGAGCTACCACCACCAGCAATTGCGTAGAAGTCTCCCGCTGTAGTCGAGGCCAGCCCATAGGGACATGACGATGGACATGAAGTCCTCGCCAACAGGTAGATAAGGTTATTCCAACTACTTGCAAAGATGACATTACCCGAGGAATCAAGTGCAATCCCATCAATGCCGGCCGACAATGGGATTTGCCCTGGAATGTTGCCCAGTGAATAGATGTCTCCTGCTGTAGTTGAGGTCAGCGCATAGGGGCAAGATGATGAGCACGAAGCGGCCGCTACCATGCGGATGTTGCTCGAAGAATCACCGACTGAAGGTAACTGCAAAATAAATAGATCCCCTAAAGAGTCGACTGCTACTGCAGACGGGGCTTCAAGTGACGCAGTGGTTGCCAGGCCATTAAAGTAGCCAGGAATTCCGTCTCCGGCTACCGTATAGATGTCCCCTGCAACAGTCGAGGCAAGTCCATAGGGACACGATGACAAACAGGAGATAGCCGCGACCATTCGGATTCGTTCGTTGTAGGTGTCTGCAATGAGGAGATTACCAGCTGGGTCCACCACGATCCCACTCGGGTTGAAAAGTTGTGCACTGGTTGCCGGTCCACCGTCGCCGGAGTAGCCCTGTGTGCCGTCTCCGGCAATTGTATAAATGTCTCCTGCTGTAGTTGAGGCCAGTCCATAAGGGCATGATGCTGAACAAGAAGTCGCCGCGACCATGCGGATCCGGTTGTTGTAGGTGTCAGAGATAAATATGTCGCCCGAGGGGTCGAGAGCGACTCCAGAGGGGTTACCCATTTCTGCTGAAGCTGCTAGTACCCCGACGCCAAAGTAGTTCTGAGCACCGTCTCCGGCTATTGTATAGATGTCTCCTGCTGTAGTTGACGCCAGTCCATAGAGGCATGATGACGAACAGGAGGTAGCCGCGACCATTCGGATCCGGTTGTTGCCGAAGTCAGCAATGAAAAGGTTGCCCGAAGTACCTACAGCGACCCAATACGGATAACTCAACCTAGCTGAAGTCGCCGGTCCGCCATCGCCGGAGTAGCCCTGAGTACCGTCTCCGGCTATTGTATAGATGTCTCCTGCTGTAGTTGAGGCCAGTCCATAGGGACATGATGACGAACAGGAGGTAGCCGCGACCATTCGGATCCGGTTGTTGTATACGTCAGTCAAGAAGAGGTTGCCAGAAGAGTCCACGGCAATCCCTCCGGGACCACTCATTCCCGCATTAGTTGCCGGACCACCGTCGCCGGAGTAGCCAGGAATTCCGTCTCCAGCAATTGTATAGATGTCCCCGGCAACAGTTGAGGCCAGTGCATAGGGGCACGATGACGAACAGGAGGTAGCCGCAACCATGCGAACCCTGTTGTGGTCAGCAATGAGGAGATTACCAGCTGGGTCCACGGTGCTAATACTTGGCGACACCATTTGTGCCCAGATGGCCGGTCCACCGTCGCCGGAGTAGCCCTGTCTGCCGTCTCCAGCAACAACAGTCTCAGTGCCAGTCGGGGTGATCATTCGCACAACGTCCATTGAGTAGTCGCCAACATATAAATTGCCAGTTGACACATTGGCTGCAAGAGAAATTGGAAGCATACTCACTGATACAGCTGGAGTTGGCCCGGGCTGGTCTCCCCCACCTGCCACAGTAATTATGGTGCCTGTTGTAATCGCCTCCGATTGGGCAACTCCTAGGTTTGTGAATACTCCAACAACCGACAGCAATCCAGTTAACAAAAGTAAAGAAATTGCGCTTGAAAGCTTCACTAAACAACTAGCTCTCAATTAGACTTCCATACTTTCCTCGATTTTTGGCATCCAACAAAAACAGGGTCGGGAAGATCGATGCTCCGACGTTGTACGTCCAGAATTGTTCGTAAAAGCACTAAATTAGTCAATCGAACCCTAATTATACTCCATAAAACTTCGATAAACTTGAAAAAATGAAGGTCGGCTACTCATGACAGCATTTACGCGATCGAATGTTGGTTCTCGAGCCAGCCTAACGGTACTGGGGTGCTTGTGGCCGTGGAATAACACATTTGGCAAAACTAGCTATCAATTTCCTGGTATAGAACTGGTATTTAATACGCCCAACCATTGATTTAGAAAGCCGGTTTCGTATGGATCAGCGTAAGATCCACAGCTTAAGTAAGGCGCAATTTGAACTATGGGTATGTATAGATTATTTCCTTCAAAAGTACCTCCCCACATTGTACCTGACGAAGTGCTTGTAGTGGAACCCGAGGTAGAGCTACAGCTATAACTGTACGATTTGCTTGTCTTAAGCTGCCCGGACGAATTTATGGAACTAGTGGGGTAAAAACCAAGTGGTTCCGCTATTGAACCCAACAAAACAGTATTTGCAGAATATGTAGCTTTTACTACCGCATTATTTGCTATTGCAAATACATCGCCGAGCCCGTCTGGGATGAGATTTGTCGCCTGAAAATTGCCCATCGATTGACCTCCTTCAAGCGAAGGCCATTTGAGATTGTCGATATTACCACTTGCTGAAGGTTGACATTGATATAAGGAGTCCACTTTTGTTGTCGCTGCGATTGTTTGTTGTGCACAGCCTGATAACGTGCCTCCCGCATAAACGTCCAACTCACCACTTTGTAGGCTGGCCGTATTATTAGAACAATTCCTGAAGTCCGTCACGAAATCAGTTGTGGTAGTTGAACTCGACGGACTCAATGTAAATGGATCACCTGACTCACTTACCCATAAATTACCTGAAGTATCGAAGGCCTCGTCTTGCGGAGCAACTGCATCGGTACTGGTAGTTGAACAACCATTGGGAATAACGCTATTTGACGTAGGCCCAGTTATGGGATAGGTTGTTGCTGGCGTCAGTGTCGAGCCGTTGAAAGTGAACTCTTGAAGATCCCAACTATCCTGCGCTACATAACCGCTATTTGCGGATGTACACCCATCTCCATAAGAACTAACAGACCCACCACCAGACGACAGTACTTCTCCCCCGCCGGGGTCAGCACTAAGATCTGAAATAACTGCAATTGTCCCGCCAGACACTACTACTCGACGTGGCCGAACACAGGCTGGTTCGACACTTATAGTCCCAGAAGACACATTGGGATTATAGGCATACACTGTTGTAGGAGGGATCTCATATTCTGCAACAACAGTGTCATTGGTAAGATTCACAACCATAATAGCGCCGTTGTTGGTTCCCGGATAGGGAAAATCATCTTTAGTGCCGCTTGCGTAGGTGTTGGCGAAGTAGTCGTCTATGGTTGGGTTGGCAGGTGCCGAGTATTGTGTAATAACCAGATAACTGGTAGATCCAATAGTCATCACTGCAGCATCTGAGGGATTACGACACTCATTAGTCATATTATCTATTGTAGTACCTCCTGAGGGTGCCTCTGGTGAGTCTTCTGGACAGGCCTCAAATGCGAGCGGCGCATTCACGGATAAAGTATTGTTGAAAAGCTGAGTGGCCGTAACGGATGCACTTTGGGAGTATGTCCACTGCCCGGAACACGTCGCAGATGACCCTTCGGTAAGGACTCCAATAGTTGGATATTCACCAGAAGAAGAGGTTTCCCACCCTGCTGCTAAGATCTTCGTAGGAATTGCAGTATTATATGTTGTAGCAGGTTCAGAAAACGAAAAACCCCCTTCGAGCGGATGCGGATCCGAGGAAGTAAAAAGCATTTCACTAGAGGCTGGTCCTGCAATTATCGACGAAACATCTGCCCCACCTACCGGCGTAAGGACCGGCGAGGAGGAGGCGGACTGACTGGGTATTGCAGTAGTTGTGTTGCCTGTCGATGTGGGGATGCCGATATCGCATGTAGTTGGACTTGCCGTTGGTTCATCGACGTTTACGATATTCATTGAGTTTTGAGTTGGGTAATTATCACTACTTGTCTGTGCCTGAGTTCCCATTAGCACAGAAAGCCCGTCAGGACTGACGGCCGCACGAAATTCTGATGTCCCCTGTGGGAACGTCCAATTTGTTAACGATTGGAGGCTGAAGTTCTGGCAATTTTGATCAGTAAGCCCCCCGCAATCATTCAAATTAGCGAGATTTGGAGTAAACGAAGGTACATTGGTGCTAGTACATAAAACTTTACCAATTGGCGGAAATCCAATCGTGGGGGTTGCTTGATTACATCCAAACTCCCCATTTGCACCCAAGATGGACCCTATATTGGGTAACGGATTGCTGAGGCCTGTCGTGTAGGTGAACTGGTCAGTTGGAACTGGGGCGCTTATCGCACTGGCAGTTGCCACCACCACACCTACCATGCCATTGCCCGGTGGCGAGACCGCTGTGATCTGAGTTGCAGATACTACCGAGAAACTAGTTGCGGCTATAGTGCCAAAGCTAACGGCTGTGGCACCGGTGAAGCTTGTGCCGGTAATGGTGACTGAGGTCCCGCCAGACGTAGGACCCGAGGTTGGCGAGATTGAAGACACCACTGGTGCAGACGAGCCGCCTCCGCCTCCGCCTCCGCCTCCACTATTTGAAATAGTTAGCTGAGAGTTAGAGTTCTCTTGACTAGAACCACTGGTGGTTACTACCAGATAATAGGTCCCGGCAGGAATATTTGTAGGGATTGACACAACCACCGTCGTATTTGTTACCTGCCCGACGATTGTCACTGGTGCATATCCCGGGGGGGTCGAACTCACTATTAATACCGATGTGGCACCGGTGAAGCCATTCCCAATAATTGTAATTTGTTGCGTCGAGCCAACATCTATAGTTGAAGGAGATACTGAGTTAACAACTGGCGCACTTTGCTGATATGTAAATTCATCACCGGGGTTGGTGGGAGATGTGCCTTTTGGGGACGTAACTGTCACGTCGACAATCCCCCCCTGGGAAGCAGCTGGCGTCGGACATGTCATAGATGTACTTGTAACACTGCAACCTGTGGCAGGATATTGACCAAAGCTAACTGCAGTTGTCCCAAGGAAATTTGATCCTGAAATTGTGACTGAAGTACCTCCTGACACTGGACCTGAATTCGGGTAAATGTTACTAACTGTGGGGGATCCCTCCACGTTCCCACAGGCGGCTAGTGGCGATGCCACCACTAAAGCAACAAGTACACTCATAAGTAGGCGTATCCTTGAGCCCAACTTTTGAGCGATATCGTTCTCTATTTGAAGTAGATACATATTAATCTATCCCCACTATTCTCAAACAATCATTACCCTTATCATCGACCAAAACGGACTCAGATTTTCCAGAACTCTGATACACAGCAATAGCCATTGGATAGGAAAACTCAGCATTCGTTGCGGGAGATGCATCGAGGAATCCCTGTATTCCATTTCCGGCCACCGTTACAACGTCATCAGTTGTAGCTATCAGTTCGAGAATTTGTTGCGAATCAGAATCTGAAATAAAGATATTTCCTTGGCCATCTACTGACACTCCACTCGGGTCGGCGAGAAACACTGAGGTTGCTGGCCCCCCACTACCCGCTTGCTCTGCTGGACCATTACAGTTGCCAACTACGGTATAAATATCGCCGGCTAACATACTATGCCCAAACTGACTAACGTTGTTGTCGGGCACTTCGTTAATACAATTGTTTTCGGCAATGAATAGATCTGATTTGGGGTCTAAGTTGAAAGCACTCACAGACATACCCGAACTCACTGCGGGCCGAGCGTCTCCAGTATAGGACCCCGTGGCTGAATCGCCCGCGATTGCGTATACATATCCTCCAGTCATTTCTTGGCCAAAATACAATCCACCTTTAGAAGGCACCATGAATATTGCCCCACTTGAAAAGAAGAGGTTGTCACTTGAATCGACTGCTATGTCTGTTATTGAACCAACTTCAAATTGATTTGCGGGACCGCCAAGGCCACATTTTGTAAGATTATGGCTTGCACAGAACTTGCCATTTCCAACGACTGATTTAATCTTCCCTGTTGTTGAGATCTCTCTAACTCCAGTATCCCCGTCTAAAGCCAATGGGCCTGGCTGCCCAAGTTGATAAGAAGGTAGTTCTGTAAATCGCCCAAGCTGACCTACAAATATATCCCCAGCCCGATCTAACGCTACTGCGCTAGGATATGCTAGCGAAGCACTAACAGCCGCTCCTCCATCGCCCGAATCGCCAATCACTCCATTGCCAGCGACCAGTTCTAGTTTTCCTGAAGCGGTAACTTCATCAACTTGTTGATTATAAGTGTCGGCAAAATAGATGTTCCCAGCTGGACTAACTGCTAGTCCTCCTGCAGGGTTGGGTACACCGCCACAACCATTACATTGACCTAGTGACAGACCTAGCACAACTGAGGTTGAGCTAAGCGTGTGGTGCAAGATTACCCTCGGTAATTGCTCTGATTGTGAAGTGTGGAGTGCGCCTCCTGCCACTGTCGCTACATAGCTCTCTGGGATTCTTGCCCCGTCTGGCTCGAGAGTAGATGAAGGGGTAATATCGCGAACCCCAGGAGCCGGTGATATCCCAAGCGCAATTGGCCGGTTGTTCCCACGACGAAATACCTTCGAGGTATGATGGTGTTCTTGAGTAACTATTGACTTCGAGGCTATGTGTGGTCCATGTCCTCCTTGGATTGCAAACGTCAAAAATGACACCATAATTATTACAAGCGCCATTGTCCACATTGCTGATTTTTTTGAGATCAATTTCCTAATATTTATCATGACTTCTCCCAATGGTTGGATTGAGGCCTAAATCTCTTTTTGACGCCCAGCGTTCCCAACAAGTACAGGCCGATACCTTGTGTGCCACCTTACTTATGTTCTACAGTGCCAGGTTGCCCATGGTCTCGAGCTATTGACAGGACCCAGGTGGTATCTTGGGTATTAGATTCATTTGTGCTCGATGAACCACCAAATAGGACGAAGGCGTGTATTGACCTGTCATAGGCCATAGCTGCTTTCGTAAGCCCTAGGGGCAACTTGGAGTTCGACGAAAGCCAGGTATTGCCGTTCCAAATCCATGTGTCACCGAAAACAGTGCCACCAGGCCCACTACCTCCAACCAACACTGCCGTGCCACCAGGACCTCGCGACATTGAAGCCCCAAACCGAGGCGAAGGTACTTGTCGCTTGGATTGATCGTGAGCATCAGCGCTATGGATTTCTGACCAATTACCGTCTGACCACAACCAAGTGTCACCGAATACTTGACCATTGGAATTGCTGCCCCCAAAAAGCACTGCCTTCCCCCCAGTCAGACCGGTTCCGGCTGCATCAAAACGTGCAGGAGGACTTGCCGCTGGATGTAATTGAGTCCAGTTGGAACCGTCCCATTGCCAAGTATCATTAAGTGATTGCCCAGTTTCGGACAGCCCGCCAAATAGAATTAGATCACCATGGCCGATATTGAGGAGACTTGCACCAGATCTCGCCGGAGGACTCATTGTTGGTCTCAGTTGAGTCCAGTTGGACCCATCCCATTGCCATGTATCATTAAGTGATTGCCCAGATCCCCCTATCCCTCCAAACAACAAAACTTGGCATTTCCCCT
>DAIDHF010000077.1 GCA_027452005.1 Acidimicrobiales bacterium | reverse complement strand
TGGATGCACCCACTGACTTCATATAGTGAGCCTTTTGGCGTGCCACCTTGTTCTTAGGATTTGCCACTACTGCTAAGCGGTCGAAGCATCCTTCACAACCTAACGACTTCAAGAGTGCCAACTTACTGGCAATCACCCCGTCGTTCACCGAGTCCCCTTTATGCCCAGTCAACACGTGTACTTCGTCGCCTCGGCCACGCAGCGCCTCCATAATTGCACGCATTTCTTGAGGGGCACTAGAGATTGTGCCGTCTAGGTCAAAGCAAATTATCATCGTTCTCCTCCAACACCGGCACCTCACAACATCTACAACTAGGATGGACAGGCACGTTACCGTTCGGCCATCCCTGGTCTATACGCCGTGGTGAGACCGATAGGTTCTCTAAACACAGCGAGCATGCTCCCTCTTGTGCTACCCAGGCGACTTCGGCTATTTCACTTGCCTCGTATGTGGCCTGCATCCCAGTAAAGAGTGCTCGCAAGTACTCAGTCTCGGCTATCTGTAACGCCTTGGATTCGTCACTAATGATTTCCTCAACCGCTGCCAGTATCTGCTTAGGCGACCAACCTTCCTCAATACCCTTGGCAATTGTGGCCCCAATGCGTGACAGCTCGGTCTTGGCAATCTGACTAGCCATATCGGTAGCGCTCTCAAGGAGTTGTGCTACCCCTCCGGTGGCAAATTGTGACACGTCTAGATCACCTGATAGTTGGCCCGGACCCCCTGGGACGTTCCCCATGCCGTCGCCCATTGGCCCGGATGTCCACTGACTGGCTTGGTAAGCACCCTCAAGGGCACCCGCCGAGTATATTGCGACCAGGGTGGTTACAAGCCCTCCAATAGACAATGCAGCCCCAGCCAACACGGCGTTTACCGCCGCGACCTGTGCTCCTAGAACGGCAGCGGAAGCCCCGAGTGCCCCGAGGGCAAGAGGGGCTCCCACTACGCCAGCGGTACCAGGAAGGTTTGTTGGTGGCACATAAGTTGGCGAACCGGGAACACCACCAACAGGGGCAACTGGCGTAGTGGAAACTTGGTTGGGCAGTGTCCCTTGTGCGTTAGCATTTGGGTTAGCCGCCTTAGTGAGAGTGGTCTGCCCTGCACGAATAGCGTGACGGATCACGTCGGAAGGAACTACTTGGCGTAGATCCTCAAGCACGAGGGGTCTGTAGTACGCAATCGCCTCATCAGTCGAGCGGTGGAACTGCTCCGTCAGTTGAGGGGAGTAGGTGGTCTTTTTTTTTTCTTTCAACAGGGGACGGATTAGAGCGAGCGTCTCTGTTACCTTATCGCGTACCACTGGGTCGTCTAAGTCCTCTGGGTGGACCCACGATGCGTTGGATACCTCTTCTGGTTGGGGGGCAAGTGTGAGGTCGTCTTCGCTAGGAACACGCATCACAAATCCCCAATAGTTGCCGTCAGGTGACACCCAGTGTCCCTCCGGTGCGGTGCCAGCCGGTAGGTGCGCACCAGTCTCTTCGCTCCATTCTCGGATAGCACCCTCAAGCTCACTGTCGTCGCTGTCGTCAAGACAACCACCTGGGAACTCCCACCTGGCATAGGCTTCGCCAGGGTCGTGTTTGTCTGGCTTGCGTTGGACCATGAGGACACGCCCTGTGTTCTCAGCCTGGACTAGAACCCCAGCGGCCTTTGGTGAGGACCCTTTGAAAAGACCCGCCGAGGATGGACGCGACGGGACAAAAGTAGGGTCCTCGCCAAAGGCTCGCTGGACTTCCTGGGGTGTGGTAGCGCCCTTGAGAACCGGCCAAATTGCCAGTTGATCCTCGGGACGCATATCCATAAACAACTTAGGGGCTTTGCCCTTCTTGACACGCCGGATGGAGTTGCGTTCCCACAGTTCCATCTTCTTGACCCGAGACTCTTCGTCGTCGCTTAGGTCAACGCCCTGTAGGTTGGTATCTACGCTAATGCCGCCAGTAATGGTTGTAGGGGTAAGCGCAGATCCTGTCACGCCGGGACCACCTAGATTAGTGGCGGGCGCGGCACCTTCTTCTTTCTTGACTACGCTAGGACTTGCATCCTTCTCGCGTACCGTCTGTGGCTTGGCCGGTGGTTCAGCGGGTGTTGCTTGCACGGGCGACGAAATAACATCCGCTCCCGTTCGCACTTGCTTAGGTGCCTTGGGATCCTGATTCTGGATCAATAGGTTGCGCTGCAACGCTACGGTTGCATTACCCGCCTCACGGTACTCTGAAGAGTTGATAACAGGGGCCACGCCCGGTGCCGACACGTAAGGGTGATCTGCCAACTCCTGAGACAGGGCTGGCCCGTAGGTGGTTGGGTCGATCTTCCCAGCCAACGAATCAATCGCCAATAGAGGAATTGGCCCACTTCGAGTGTTGTCGAATATCCGAGGCGTTGGACGCTCACGTGATATGCGCTTGCCGAGTCTCATTCTTGGCTCGTCTGCCGAAAGCACCCCACAACGGATGTATATTTCCTCTGCCTGGGCTGTAGCCAGTCGGTCTTCGACCTCACGTCCCACATCAAATTGGATGCGGGCTTTGAGCTTCAAGTGGCGCTTTATAAAGGTGTTGATAATGTCTTCGCAGTTCTTTACGAGGGGGAGAGTCCCCACCCGGAACTGGACATCAATCTGTGTGTCGCCTGTCGAACGGTTTACATCTTCAGTCCACCCAAGGTCGTTAGGTGTAACCCCAAAGGATGCCATTGTGCGCCTGTCGAATACGAGTGGGAAGTCCACGTCAAACTGGAAAGGCTTGATCGGGACAAAGTTAGACCCGGCTGGCACCCAGCGAATCTTCCTAAGCATGGACTGGTCGCCCTGGACAAAACTGTCCCAGGTTTCCTGCCACCGTTGTACTTGAACGGGGTCCGATAGGTCGGGCGGGGCCTCCATGAAGCCCGCCGGTATGGTTCCCTCGGTGAAGTACTGAAGCACATACCACTGGTAGCGCACCGAAGTGTTCGCCATTAGTAGCGTGGCCTCAAGGGGTGCCTGTCCATACTGGCTATCAGGCATCGGGAACCACGGTTGGTACAAAATATCGCTAGCCGATAGCCATACCCAGGGCATTCCCTCGATGATTTGTAGGAAAGCCGGAACTTGCTGGCCGTCCCAGTAGCCACCGATTTCCTTGACCCTGGCTGCAACGTGCTCCAAAGGGTCGCTATCGAGTGGCATACGTCCGAAAAAGTCCACCAGGGGGATGATGGTGGCACCCGAGACCACCTCTAGTGCTATTGGACGGTCGCCCTCGTCCCTACGGATGTAGAGCGACCCTGCGTCATAACGCAACACGTCCTGTAAGAACTCGGCTATCCACGACCGGAAGGGTTGCCGTCCATCGGGATATTCAAAGAACTTCTCAGCGAACTCGACATCGTCTGTCACGTCCTCTTGCACGTTGCTCGGAGGCATGAACTGGTAGTCGAGCGAGCGCACGTCATTTATTAGGTGGCGAATACAGATCTGGGCTACGTCATAACTCTCGGTGAGAGCCTTTAGAGTGGCGAAAGAGATCCGATTCCATCGCGGGGTGAGCTGTACGTTTTCCCCGACCGAGTAGTCCCAGGTCCTTGGAGGTCGCCTGTACCCCCAAAATGGGTCAAGAGGACGACCTGGCGGGAAGGGAGCACCCCAAGATAGGCCCGACTGGGCCAAGAGAACTTCTAGTTCTGCTGGGGCACGTCCGAAACTACCAGCCAGGTTTTGCGTTACCCGTTGGATGAGAGAATTGTTTGGAGACTGACCCATGCCCGACCAAGACGACCCCGGCATTTTTGCCGCGTTCCCAGTAAGGAACGACTTAGAGACAGACTCCTCGGCCAGCACAGCTTGTGCCACCGCGTCCAGTGCCTTCTGGATCACAACATCATCTGGAACTACCGCAGGTAGGTTGCGCCTAAAGCGAGAAAATGGTGCCATCGTTCCTTTCAGGCCGTCTTTTTATGCCCACAAAGGGCGCACATACGTTCTGGGCCGAAGTATCTGTGTCCGGTACACGAACTACGAGGCGACGGTCGTTCTCCCAGATCGAGGGACATTGGTTGCGCTTTGGCTCCAAGTGCCCCGAAGAGTGGGTCATCCATCGCCCGTTTCATAGATTCCATCCAGCCATGTCCTACCCCCCAGGCGGCCTCACCCAGCAACATGTGGGTTGCCATACCGATCACGACCGCTTGGTCGTCATGTGCTCCCTTGTCGTGGTCTAAGCGAGTCACCCCTGGGGTGGTCTCACGTAGGCGAACCGACAGGAGTTCTTCGCGCAGTGCTGGCGTGTCGGGAATATGTATCTGGCGGTTTCTAAAGGCCAGTACGAGCGCCGTAGCGATCTTGCCTACCGAGGTCGTTGTGAACTGCCATTCCTTGGCATTCACCCCTCGTTGACACAGTTCCTGGACAATGCCCACCGCCTGGTCAGGATCCGCAAATACCGTTGCCCGGTTGTAGCGTGGCCCCATAGAGGCCAGAGTTTCGATTACCTCTCGGATCTGGACAGGACGCTTTTTAGAACCCTTCCACCGCTGCAGGTGGTCAACGACTACTCTCTGGGGTCCATCTGGTCTCATTGGATCTAGTGGCTCCCTATGAGCCACGCAGATGACCGTCGCATCATTATAAATGCCAACGTCCAACGTGATTATGTATGACACGCCTTCACGGGGTTGTAAGGACCCAAATAGGACCGAGGCAGCCTCGTAGTCCTCTTCGGACACCGCCCGGTCTTCGCCCTCGCTCCAAATGTTCATTACGAGCCGGTCAAATTCCGAGGGAGCAAGTTCCCTACGCAGTGCGTCTATGTCTTCAGGATCCTGCCAGGGGACCGGACCCTCCATCTCTGATACTCGCCAGTAGGGGTCGTTTTTGCCCTTCTGAAAGATCTCAAAGCTCCAATGCGACGGCTCGCCTGCACTGGTTAGGATAATGAACCGGCATCCTGGGACCTTCTGGACGGTGGACCGGATTGCCGAATACACCCTCTTGGCCCCTCGTGTGTCGGGCCATTGAGCGAACTCGTCGGCCACGATCAGGTGGGTATCACGCAGACCCCACGAGCCAGCATCGCTTTGCGGTAAGACCTTGACCCAGGCTCCGTTAGTGCCCACGATCCTCTCGGCCTCAACCTCGACCACCCCTTCAAGCTCCGGGGTCCTCGAAACGAACGCCGATGCCGCATCAATCAGAATCGCCGCCTGGTCCGCGTTGGACGCTACGACATACCCTCTCGACTTCGCTGGGGCGGCCACCGCTATCCAAGAGAGCGCCATACCTGCAATGTCGCTTGTCTTGGACCCCCCTCTAGGCCGTGTGAGGAAGTGCATATTGGGTCGCCCCGGCGAAAAGATCGCCTCGATGTCGTCCCGCTGGATCGGCACCGCGGCCTCTCCCCACCGACGACCATCTTCGAGTACCAGCGCGTACATGAGGTCGGCTGGCGAAATAGTGCTCACGAGGGGCCTATCCCCCGTAGCCGAGCGCCCGCCTCTGCGAGGTTCTTAAGATTGTCCTTGCGAAGTTGCTCAGCCCAGCCCATCTCTTTCATCAACTGTGCATAGCCAAGAGGGGTGAATCCCAGTTCCTTGGCCATAGCGAACGCATTTGCCTCCGCTCGGCTGGCTTCTGTCCACAGATATGGGCGTACTTCTTCCACGCCCAGTTCGGTAGAGACCGTCATCACGTGCGTGTGTAGTAGCTCGCTACGAGCCTTCGCACGACAGTAGAGGCGTACCGAGTCGGTAAAGGCCGGATCGTCCAGATAGGGACGTGCTGCCAGCAATTTTGTCTCGATCTCAACAGCCTTGGCCGAGAGGACCATATCGCTTTGAGCACCGTGTTCGACACGCTTGAGAATGCCTTTTGGGTCAATTTTAGGTGTTACCATGATGTCCTATGAAAAAGTTGATCGTGACGCGTGGCCCGGGATTTTTGGGAGCTAGCGCGCTAGGGGGCGACGCGAATTGGGGGAATTTACCAAAATTTTGAAGAATTTGGTAGCCAGGATCTGGATATGTCCTGCTAGTGAGCTTGCTCTAAAAAGAGCCGGACTTGTGACTCGGCTGGCCTTGTTCATCATCCGTGGCCCTATCCGTGGCCATTAGCGGCATTAGCCCAGGTCAAAGCACGATATCGGTAAACTACTAGTATACCGACTAGCTAATGCCCTGGTAGCGGACCTGTTACCAAATTTTTCCACCCCATACCTTCCTTCCTTCCTTATCCCTTCTCATATCATTACATTACTTTCAATATATTCCATACCTTCTTGCCCTGTTCCCTTGTATTTGGTTTATTTGCCAACTTTCCTAATATATTTCCAGATAATACATAATTTTGGTACGTAATGGTAGCATTCCCATATTTTCCCTTGTGGAATCATGTAATCAGGTGTACATTAATTATTTCTCAAAAAGACTTGACAACATATATAGATATTAGTATGATGGATAATGTAGACCTGCCAATCGAGCCGGGCGACATAGCACAAGGAGAGACTATGAGACAGAGAGACACAGCAAGAGAACTAGAGGAATGGCCGGAGCTGGAATATCTTCTAGCTATGCCCGCGGATGAGCTAACGCCCTGGGAACAGGAAAGACTAGCTGAACTAAGCCAGCCGCGTTATATCATCGGGAGGAGCGCATAATGTTGACCTTACCTGAAATAGATTCTGGCTGGTGGAAAAGCAAGACCCTTGCCGGTTGCTACTTGCGCGGCGCGGACCTACGCGGTGGCTATTTGTCGTATTCTGACCTAACAGGCACGGACTTGACACGTGCCGACCTTAGCGTGGCTGACCTTAGCGTGGCCAACCTTCGCGCGGCGAACTTGGCACGTGCTGACCTAAGGCGGTCCAGCCTATGGCATGCCGACTTGTCTTGGACCAACTTGTCAAGGGCTAGCTTATACGGCGCGGACTTGGCACGTGCTGACCTTCATAGCGCGGACCTTAGCGGGACAGACCTGCGCGGCGCGATTGTGGAGGGTGCCAACTTTGAGAATGCAACATATGACGATACCACCAAGTTCCCCGCGGGCTTTGAGCCTAAAAGCCGCGGCATGGTGCGAGTATGACGCGCGATGAGATTATTTCCACCTTAGCCCGCGGCCGGTCCGTCACTACGCGTGACAGCCGCGGTCCGTCACTAGTGCTAGGCCAGCTCCCTAACGGGCGCTATCACGTCCACTACCATTACAAAGATAATTTTGTCTCGGTCCACAATCGCGGCTTTATCATAGACGGCACTGGGTGCATGACAGACCGGAAAAGAGCGCTCACGCAACGCGGTAAAGAGGTTATCCAGTGTCTCGGAACGGACCTAGAAAGCGCGATTGACCTATACCTAAGCGCGCTCCCGAGATTCTTGGACTACGCTATGGCTAGGCCAGGCAAGTTAGGGCGCGTCCATGACTGGTGAGCAAGTCAGAGACCACACACTATAAGCGAAACCGGCGAGAGCCGGTCGTCCGGGCGTGACGGTCCGGGCCTGATGAGCAGTCAACAATAAAGGAGAGAAAGAAAATGACAAGAACGACCAACCATGAGGAGCTTATGTGTTATGACACACAAGGCGGCATATTTGACGGCGAGATTTCACCAGCGGAGGCCACCGAACGGGTCCGACTAGCTAATCGTGCCTGGGTAGTAAAATGTTTACCTGGTGACGTTCTTAGGGAGTATATTTCCGATAACGGGACATACTGGACGGATGATATCGTCGATCAAGCGATAAGCGCTTACATGGGTGAATATGATTCCGACGAAGATTTTGCACAAGCCATGGCTGAAGATATGCACTATAATGCTCAAAATTTATATTGGCCGTTCAACCATATTGACTGGGAGCAGGCGGCTAAGGAGCATATGTTCGAACATTTTACAATAGGTCGTCACTACTTTAGATACCTTTAAGGAGAACACAACCCGGTGAGGTTAAACATTAATCCTAGTTCCCCCGGCCAACCCAAATTGACAAATTTTGTCAATTGCTACAAGCCCTACCAGCATTTACCAGGCGCAACCCTGGCAGGCGGCCAGCCTACAATTCCGGGAGGGTGATATATGCGTGATGGTGTAGTGAGTCCGGCGAGACGGCCGCGGTGCGTGCACGGCCTCTAACGCCGGGACCGCGGCGGTTGCTCCGGCTTGCGTGCCGGTCCCGTGGTACTGCCCGCGAGCGCTCACTAGTGAGGCCCTTCCATTGTAAGACCCGGACCTCACGGATGCCAGCATTTACCACAATTGTATAAATATGAAGTGGAGTGAATATATATTTTTTATAAAATTACTTGACAACCAATATAAACATTATTATAATGATAATAGACCTAGTCAATCAGGCTAGGCAACAAAAGAAAATGGAGAGAAAATGACAAGAACGACCGAGACCTACCGAGTGTGGATTAGTTGCCTAGCGTGCTATGCCGACGGGCGGCTAGTCGGCGAATGGTACGACGCGGACGAGGCCGCGGACGTTACACCCGACGACATACACCACGGACCGACCGACCATGACGAGCTTTGGTGCACGGACGTGGAGGGCGGCATATTTGACGGCGAGATTTCACCAGCGGAGGCCACCGAGCGAGCGCGGCTAGCCGAGATTGCCTGGAAGGAAAAGCAAATTCCTGGGTCGGTACTGCGTCAATACATCCAAGACTTTAGCCATGGCTGGGACGACGACGTAATACGGCAAGCATGCGACGCTTATATGGGTGAATATGACTCGGATGAAGATTTCGCGATGGACTTCGCGCGCGACACCGGCTTTGTCGAAGACGAGCAAG
>DAIDHF010000076.1 GCA_027452005.1 Acidimicrobiales bacterium | reverse complement strand
GGGTTTGAGTCAGGCGCACAAAACGGAGGAATACCAGCCGGCTCGCAGTGGCGCTATAACTATGACAGTAACTGTTCTCTAGCTCACGGGATCACGGCTCAGCTAATTGAACCGTGCGCGATTGTTGACCCAAATGGTAAGTCCTATTTCTTTTCATACGACGCTGTCGGTAATGTCGTAGGCTATGAGGACCCAACGGGAGCAATCTGGTCCTATGAGTACAATTCTTTTAATGAATTGACCTCAATTGTTCCACCAACCGGACCAAGCACCACAATTACTTATGACTCAAATGGAAATGAGACTTCCATTGCACTTGGAAGTGGGTCACAGCAATCAACAACTGAGATTCAATACCTCGACCCTTCGATGGAAGGAATCCCAACTCAAGTCATTGACCCAAACGGCAATTTTACCGATTACAACTATGATTCTTTTGGTGATGTTGCTTCAATGATTGATTCCCAAGGAGGAGTTACGACTTATAGTTATGACAAGGATGGGGAGCTTATCAACACAACTTCTCCTAATGGTAATCCTGTATCAAACGTTGGCAAACTCACTTCAGCAGTTAATAGCGGTTCCGTCTTATTGAATCCATTAGGCCAACCTCTGCAACCAGTTATTGATTCGATCACCCCTAATCGTGTTCCGTATGGGCAAGCGTTTTCAGTGGCGATTTCAGGGGCAAATTTGTACTCATCGGAAACTTTTTCAAGTCCAAGTGGTAACGCCACTGCAGTTACATGTAGTTCGTCAACCTCATGCATCGCCACCTTCCCCGCGTACCCCCAGAACTCTGAGTTATTTTTCACGGGTCAGATTTCGATAAGCATTGGGAGTGTGCAGAGCGAACCCACGGGTCTTGATTTGATTACTTATTATGATCCGATGGGCTCTACGACTGCAAGCTACGGATATTCGCTTATCATCCCGCCCCTTTCTTGCCCACCTCCGCAACGAGTTGTCGGTATATTTAGCTTTGTTATCTCGGACTGTACTCCGAATAAGTTTTATTTGGGGGGTAGTTGTACTGGATCGTGTGGGGGAGGCTCTAGTAGTGGTAACCCAGGGTGTGGAGATCCCGGCTGTGTCGTAGGTTTGGGTAACTCGATTGGGCCAACTGGGCTTCCACAAGGTGGGCCGGGTTATCTTCAACCACTATATGTCGGTAGCCTAATTTCCCAAAACAACTGTTGCTCATTTGCGCTAATTCGCAATTCAAAACAAGCGCATGCAATAAATCACTCTTTAGGCTCAGGGGGAGACTTCTACGGATATTTTGTAGACAACGCCAATGATGAGGTCTCGGTCGATGACGTTTCCAGCCTCCAAGGATTACGGCCAATTTCTGTTGGGAAGAGTCCTGTGGCTATAGCCAAATCAATTGCGGCTAACCAAGCGTTGGTAGCCAACTACGGTGACGGTTCGATAACGCCTATTGATCTAAGTACTAATCGAGCACTTGCTCCAATTGGTGTTTGTGGCAGGCCAACCGACATTGTTACCAATGCAGCCGGTTTAATTGCCTATGTAAGTTGCCAAGATACACAGAACGTTGACGTTTTGGATTATTCGAATAATAGCTGGCACTTGGCCTCCCCAATCGACCTAGGTGGGATGTCACCAATGCAAGAGGTCCTGTCATCAACCGGGTCTACACTATACGTTGATGGCAACGCGGGAGGGAGCAGTCACAATTCAACTGACAATACGAAATTCAAGAAATTGCTATCGCATTATCATAAGGATTTCAACGGCAATGGAGTAGTAGCTGCTATATCATTGAATGGATCGAGTGGCCAGATATCTAATATCCAAAGTGTTGGACAAGACCCCTATGGTATGGCGCTTTCAAGTGATGGGTCACAACTGTTTGTTGCAAATAGCGGTTCTTCCACAGTATCGGTCATAGATACAAGTAACCTATCAAGTAGTTCTAATATAAGTCTTCCATATCCGCCAATCGCAATATCTACCTTTAGTTCGCAGGTAGATGTGTCTACCTATGGGTCTGGAGGACTGGTATATCCCATCTCAACTCCCAGTGACGTACTTGAAACATCATTTTCCCCGTCGTCTTCGAACCCAATAGTCTCCCAACCGCCAAATCTAGGTTGTTCAAATCCGTCTACTAATATCTGTCTTCCGCTCTCAACACCGAAACTTCCACCGGCAGAGCAATTTTGCACCAATGCGCCACCGGAATCTGGTTCTTCACATAGCGCCATCTCTAGTTCAAGTGACACCAAGCCTACCACAAGCAAGCAACGTTCTCCTGGTAGCAAACAAGCAAGGCGAGCCAAGGCGAAGAAAAGGTCAACCAGTCATGTAGCACCTGGCCCAGATCAAACCCTCTATGTCTCAGGTATTGGGACTAATGCAATTTCAAATATGGATCTTACTCACTGCAGTTTCGGGGGAGCTTTAGCCGATACTGGGGTCGGTGGTGATCTAGTTATGTCTAAAAATGGTCATTACCTATATTCAGTTAACTACACCAACTCTACGGTCACAGTTATTGACACCCACTCGGGATCGATTGTATCAACGGTTGGTTACCAAGATCCTTCGCCCCAATCGCAGTTACCAGTTCCAGGTAATGCAATTTTAGGACCTGGCGGGAATACCCTTTACATTGTTGGTGGTCTGGGTACTAATGAGCTTGTGAGAATCGATCTTAGAACCATGACAGTCTTGACGCCGATTTCAGTTGGCATGGACCCAACGTCAATTACAATTGACCCGGCGACAAATACAGCTTATGTTACAAACTACGGACCCGGTACAGTGTCGTCCGTAGACCTTAGCCAAGGTAAGGTCGTGAGTACCTTGACTCTTGAGAGCGGACTAGTGGCCTCTACCCTTATTACTTCTAGCCCAACTGATAACTCATCCCAACAAATAGCCAAGAAACAGCCACTAAGGGCGTCCAGCCTTGGTCGCATCTCATTACAAAGTAGGGTCAGTAAGATTGGCCAGCATAGACATGGAATAAAGACTCGATTGGTTGTTGCACATTCAATAGTCGGTGTCCGGAGTATTACCCATGATGATCAGCCAGGTTCAAGTTCATCTACGCTTGTTGTGGCCAATCTACTTTCGGGTGCCATAACGCCGATTTCATTATCAACCATGTCGGCCCAAACACCAATAAATCTTGGCCTTGAGCCGGTTAGTCTTGCTAGTGTCCCGGCCAACCAAATACTTGGTAATAGTAGTAGTGATCATGCCCATGATGGGGCCCAGCAATCTTGTAATGTATTAGTCTCACTTCTTGGTAGCGAAGAGCTTGTGAACCTAAATGTTTGTAACGGTTCCGTTCTCCAAAGGACGTCCGTGTTGTTCCCGAGTAAAATTGCACTCACCAGTGATGTATTTTCACCCTCTTCACAAGGGGGCTCTGGACCAAACCAATCCAGCTCAGAATCTAATATGTCACCAACACTGGGTTCCACTAAATTAGGAGCCCTAAGAGAGCAAAATAGTGTTGCAAGTTCTAGGTCTCAAACCCCCTCCCAACAACCTAATGATCAGGGATCGTTACCAACAGGTGGCCAGCAACAGCCAACACAAAGTGGCCTTAGAGGAACAGCGATTGTCTCCTCGCAAACTACTGGGGCTGTCTCCTTTATTGACCTTTCAACAATGCAGGTCATTGGAGGATTTTTCGCTGGGCCGAGTTCCTATGGTCTAGCCCTAGGTTCTGCTTCTTTCGGTGGGAGTGGATCCAACCAAAATAGCGACGCTTTCAAAGGGTTTAGTTCAGGTTCTGAGACATCTCATGTCTCATTGGCAAGCGGCTCTGTGGGCTCAAGGCACTTTGCAAGTCCACATGTGGCTTCAACAACGTTGCCTTATACAACTACGTATTCATATGACAGTGATGGTCGGCTAACCCAGGTAGTTGCACCGCCTACCCGAGGAAAGAACTCCAATGCCACAACAAAATATACATACAACAAAGATGGAACCCTTGCATCAGTAGAAGATCCCAATCAGAATACTACTTCGGCGTCCTATGACTTAGACGAAAATATAACCCAGGTGACTACTGGTGTTGGCTCATCTGCTTCGACTACTACCTATAGCTACAACAAGGACCAAAACATAATCGCCGAAACCGACGGAGCTGGCGACAAAACTACTTATAGTTATGGGGACGGGGCCTATCCGTCACTGGCGACGGCCGCTACAGATCCGTTAGGAAATCAAACTTCCTATAGCTATGATCCGGCAGGCAATTTGACAAGTGTATTAGATCCAATGAACCGACTCACCTCACTTGTCTATGACAGCGCAGATCGCCTTTCTCAAATTAACTATCAAGGTCAGGTCCAAGCACCTTTGGTTAAGCCTCATATCTCCACGTCAGCTAATGTGTCAACAAATACCAACTGTCTTATCCCATTTGAAGTGTTAGGAAAGAGCTTTTGTCTCATGACTTCTCCAAGTGGGACCTCAAGTGACCCGCCTACGTCTTGGACAAATGCGTATGTTTCAAGTCAACCTGACTCAATCTATTGGGACTCAACTTGCGCTAGTGTTACAACATGTTTTGCAGTAGGGGCTAAGGACACGAACACATCGAATCCTGTAGCGCTAATATCTCGAACTCAAAGTTCGCCGTCAGGCTGGAGCGACGATGTACTGTCGAACCCCGGTCAGCTATATTCCATATCGTGCTCATCAACTACAAGTTGTGTAGCTACTGGCTATTTAACCCAAGTCTCAGGAACGACCTCAACTAATATTCCACTCGTCCTAGAAACCCAGGATTCTGGTAGTACATGGACTGAAATACCGAGCCCCGCTTTGAGTGGTCAAGCAACAGAAGTGGTCTGTATGACTTCTGGGAGTTGTTTTGTACTTATCTATAATCTGAACCAAGGTCTCGACATCTATGAGACATCTATTGGGAGCACAACGTGGGCGTTGGCTTATAGCTTTACTCAGACGTCCTCGGCCCAGGCGATTTCTGTTGATATTTCAGTGCCAATAGCTAAGGCTAGTTGCACAAGTGCCCAAGTATGTTACTTCCCAATAGTTGGGATAAGTGGGAGTGCTACCACCGGGCTATTTTCCAACGCCCAGGCTATCGTAGCCACGGGTGCAGGAGCGTCTTGGTCAACCCAAAACATCTCTCAGCCGACCTTATATCAGTCAACCCTAGAGCTTCCAACAGATATCTCATGTGAAAGTCAGTCAAGTTGCGTAGCTGTTGGAGAGTCACTCAATGGAATATTTGGAGGCTCATCATCCCCCCAAGTGTCCCAGGCTCTTACCTGGACTACTTCCAACAGTGGATCTAGTTGGGTTCCAACAACCCCTACAATATCAGAGCCCTCGGGGACTGGAGCTGCATTTTATGGGGTATCTTGTAACGGTTCTAACTGTGTAGCGGTAGGTGCAAGCATGACTGTTGTGGCAACCTCGTCAACCACCTATGGTGAAGAGCCCAACGGACCTTTATTACTATCTTCCTCCGATCAAGGTGCAACTTGGCAACAAATATCAGCTCCAATCCCAACGGTTACTGGCGAGTCGTCAGCGCTTTCATCAATTTACTGTCAAAGTAATTCGACCTGTATTGCAAGCGGTGCCCAAGGCTCTACAACAACTCCGGGCTTCAATCTTTCAGGTCTCATAATTTCAGGGTCTCTCACTTCGTCTACGTCTGCAAGCTGTGGCCCAACTTCAAATTGTGTTACCTATACATATGACGCAGGTGGGAGAGTTGTTTCAATGAGCGATTCCACTGGAACCAATTCTTACAGTTATGACCCATTAGGAAACCTTCAAAGTATAACCAACGGACACGGGACAACTACGAACTATACCTATGACCTAGCTGGAAATCTTACTTGCATTACCTACCCCGTCTTCGCCAATCCCAACTGTTCTGAAGCACCGTCATCAACCAACTCAGTAGTGGACTACTCATATGATTCGCTAAACCAGATACAGGCAGTCAATTCCTGGAGCGACACCTTTCAATATGCTTACACTCCAGATGGGAACCTTGCCCAGGAGTACATGCCCAACTATAACAGCATTGATCTCAACTATGACGGGGCAGACCAACTTTATGGGATTTCTTACAATTCTAGTGAAGCCTCCACCATAACTCAGCTCACCGCCATCCAATTCCCAGTGATAGACTCCTATGAGACCTTTACCATGGATAGTGCTGGACTTATAAGCTCAATTTCTAGAACTGGTGATTTTGGAACTAGTTCAAATACTGGTACAACTAACTTTACCTACGATTCCTCCGAACGCCTTGGTACTTCGGTAAACCCAAATAGCTCAACTGGTCCCCTAAATTATGCCTATGATTCGGCAAACCGGTTGGTAACCATGGGGGAGGCTGGTTCATCACAGATCAACAGTCTGGCCTATAACGGCGACAGTGAACTATGTGCTCTAGGTCCAGCAGCAACTAGCTGTGCTAGTGAAGGACCAGGTGGTACATCCTACCAATATGACCAGTTAGGAAATAGGATATCTTCGACTTCGCCTAGTACATCTGGGAATGTGACCAAGAACTACTCCTATAGTCAACCTGGCAATCTGACCTGCATCTATGAGGGAACTAGTTGCTCTTCTAGCGCTGGTTCTACCCAATATAGCTACGACGGCAACGGGCTAAGACAGTCAAGTACCCAGGGTGGTTCTAGTAATTACTTTACCTATAACCTTGTGTCGTCGATTCCTCAAATTATTGACGACTCCAACAACGCCTATGTCTATGGACCACAAGGGACCCCCCTTGGGGATGCTCCAATTGAACAGATCAGTCTTTCCTCCCAAAGTCCTAGTGCAACCTACCTACTACCAGATCCAACTGGGGTAATAGGAAGTATAAATTATGTCAATGGAAACGAACCCAGGGCAATTGGTTATCAAAGCTATGACCCGTGGGGAAATATCACTTCCTCAACTAACATGACCACACCATTTGGGTATCAGGGATACTACCAAGACCCAAGTGGACTCTATTACTTAGTCAACCGCTACTACGACCCGCAGACGGGGCAGTTTACGAGTGTGGATCCGATCGTTGACTCCAGCGGAGCTGCTTATACCTACGCAACCGACAACCCGCTCAATTTTACAGACCCAATGGGGCTCTTGTCGCTCAGCACCATTCTCGGTGCTATCTCTACAGCGGCAGGAGGGCTCTCCATCCTCGCGGATATTATTGGCTTTCCGGAAGTTGGGGGCGTGTTGGACATTATCTCGCTCATTAGCGGCGCGTTGTCGGTCGGTCCTGATTTGTTTGACTGCTTGGCGAATGGCAATCTCCCGGCCTGTGGCGCTGCGGCGCTAGGACTTGCATCACTCGCAGTAGGTAAGGCGATGTACAAAATTCTTCGTAAGATCGGAATCAACAAGCTGACCAGTGCCATCGATTGGATTGAGGGCAAGATTGAGGATATCCTCGGGAAGCCTCGTGTTCTGATCGCATTCTTCGCCGGCATCGCTGCGTTCCTAACGGACCTGTTTGCAGGACTTAGCGACCCATGTCACACTTGACGTAAGTAATCCACTGGCGTCATATGGTTGAGACGAACATCGATGATTCGATATAAGCCAACCGACACACATTTCGGCTGGATTACGTTCGCATCCGTTATCTGTTTTCTAGTTGTATGTGTGTTCTCGCTAGGTGCCGTCGGCGTAGTTGGCGATCAAGCCAAGAAGCAGATTGTAAGCGAGAACCTGGCAATCTCGATTTCCGTCGCCGCGGGGATCATTGGCGTGATCCTGGGGATCGGGGCAGTTTCTCTGGCACGCGCCATAGTCCTGACAACATCGGAAATTAGGATTCCTCAATTCATCGGCACACGTCGCATTGGAATCGCCGAAATCGCAGGTATCGGCCTTGTCCGTCGAATCGCCCGTAGGAATTACGGGACGATAGATGCCTGGGAACTTAGCGTTTGGACCAGCGATGGACATAAGACTGTCGCGCAAAGAGGGTTCTCGTATATCTCGGAAGAATATCCGAAGGGTTTTATGACATCGAAGCGGACCGAACCGGGAGCGGCTCTGATTCGCCTTCCAGAAAATGAGATATTGCGACTGGTATCAAGTCCCGCCGCCCAAGTTGCGCGACAAGTGTATAGGGGTGTCCTGCAGTTGCAAGGTGCCTCAGGTGAGCTCGCCAGAAGGCACCTCCAGAAGCACGTGAAACTGCAGAAGTCGCACGATAGTGGGATTCTTGGATATTGGTCCCCGGATGGTGAAATCGGGATGATTGGGTATCATGCCGGGGACGATGAAGTTGTTCGTCTGAAGACGGAGTAGCTTTCGGTCTCGACCCCCGGAGGTGGCGGGAGGTTGACCCGAGCTCCGTGGATTATGAGAGGTGGTCCTCCGCCTCGGGTGCTGCCGTAGGGCAGGCTTGAGGTGTTGAAACCCAACCAGAAACGGAGGACACATCAATGAAGAAAGCATCACACACGGTAACTGTTCACCCCCTTTGGCCGGGTCCCCTGAAAATGGTCCGGTGGACCAGAAAACGGGGTCCGGTCAGAGGGAATTACACAAATTGCTACTGTTCGTCTCATCGGATCTCAGTGCTACGGAAGCTGCAGCTCTAATGGTTCCGCATCACAAGCGAATATGAACGAAATTCTCTGTGCCCAGATCGGAACACGGTGGTATGTTGACACGCCAATTGGGTCCTCGTTTGTCAAATGCTCCAGTGTCGCGGGGTGTAATCTAGCTCATTGACGCGTGGTTACGATCTATCGGACTTTACGTCGAACCAGTTGGAGACTCCTCAAAGGCACCTCATTACGTCGTTCGATGAAGCTCGAATCCGTCCCGACACGACACAAGCGCGGGACGCCGGTCGGTGGAAGGTTCCGATGTTGACATTGTCGACTCCCGCGATGCAGATCGGTCTTGACCGAGGCGGCCTGGGTGACGACGAACGAGGCTGGAGCGAGATCGAAGCATCCGGAGGCCGTGGTGCCAACGTAGAGCACATGTGCAGAATCGTCGGGATTGGGGTTAATCGAGGGCGGCTTGTTGGTGCACTGCGCCAAGGGTCGCTTCCAAGTCATGGTGTCGAGTGTTCCGCTGCACGTGCCGAGGGATTCCACCACGGGGCACGACGGAGCGACCGCGCCTTTCGGCGGGATGACCGGCCGGAGTTGGACGATTCCGGCATTAGCCGAAGAGGTTGGCGGGTCCCCATTTGTCGGTCCACCCCATATGTTAGTAAGTCGCACTTTAGGATACCATCGCCAGGTCTTGATTG
>DAIDHF010000075.1 GCA_027452005.1 Acidimicrobiales bacterium | reverse complement strand
CAGCCACTCTAGGCACTCCCTCTCGCTGTCAGATATATCAGTCATAATATCTATTAAGTATAGTTAATCTGTTATTTCCTTTGGTTGCCACTCCAAGGACCTTCAAGATATCTGCCAATCAAAACCTGGCGATGGTATCATGAAGGACGAAATACCAACATAGACGGTGGTCGATAAATGGGGACCTGCCAATTCCAAATACCGAGACTGTGTTTATCATTTATTGTTACAAGTGATGTTTGCAAGTAACTTTGCCTTGGACAGTACGTCGACTTTGCGCGAACAGGTTTGTCCGTTTACGTAAGCCTTTAGCAAATATGATCCGGGTGGCAACGACAGATGATATTCGGAACCACTTCTTACAGTTATACTCATTAAGACGTGTCCGGAATTATTGTGATCTTGAACTGATACTTTCCCACCATTGTATCCTTGTGGCAATAACACCGCCCCCCCGTCAATTATTCCCCCCGTCACGGTCCCGAATTCAGACGAATGATTTGAATTGCTGCAGGAACTTGTCATGAATACTAGGACAAAAGTCAGGGCCAACAGACTCTCGCACTGAGGTTTTGGGTTGAACGTACTACAATGCTTATATTCCATAGCCAATTTGCCAACTTGTCAATGCATAACACCATTTTAACGGGCTTCCAGTTCACAACCTACCAACCGTACACATAGCCGACGGCCGATCTTTCCAAAGTTTGTGCTTGGATGATTATTAATGGATCCCTTGGAATATTAATATCATAGTATGATCTTCCCAAAACCCATTGGAATCTAAAGTTCGACGAACTGCGATTCGCTAAACTATTAATACTCCCGGCCATCCCTGCGTCAATCACGTAGTTAGGTTGATCTGTGTGCTCTTGGTCATCTGATCCCGATAAACTTCCATCTATCAAGAGGGACTGGGCCTCTGAACTCGTCGTAACGGAAAACACGCGAAGATAGACTTCAATCGGACCAGGGTGTTGCACAGAAAATACTGCTGGAACTGGCAACCCTAAACCGTGATTTAGCATTCCATACTGCTCAATAGATGACTGAAGCACAAAACCTTGTAGTAAGCTAGCATTTGGCGCAGCATGCCCACCTAACCCTGTACTTGTTCTCTTGCTCGTGTCAAGGGAAGTTGAGCCAGAAATTTCTTGAGTAAACCCAGGCAAGGAGTTGATACCTTTTGTGAAATGCAGTAAGGAGGAAGACATGATGCTTAGTAGAACAAGCCGTCGGCTGCGGTCTCTCAATCTAACGGCGAAGACATTACTGGGGAGTATGACCGTCTTGGTGTTAGCGGGATCATCATTAGCTGTAGCTGCTGACGCGAATAATCCAGCACCTTCCCCGACATTTGCAGGCCACCTAAGAGCGCCACTTGGTCCGAACGTTGTTCCAAACCCAGCAGCAGCCGACGGCAGCCCGCCATGGCTCGTAACTGCAGGATCGACCCTGCCAGAGGCCTTACCGTCAATTTCCTCTGTTCCGGCATCAATCCCGCCCCAGGGGCTGTTTATCGCCAACAACTTCGAGTTATTCCCGTTTGGGTCGACCACGTCAGGGCAAGTGTCACCCCATTCATCGAACAAACCCATCACTCAAGCACAGGCGCTGGTGGCAGCCAGTCGATATGCGACCGTCCCTAGTACGATAAAAATCACAGCATGGAAGGCAAACTTCACGTTACCAGGCTCAATTCCGCCAGAGGGAGTTCCTATTACCAATACAATCGATTACGTAAACGTGCCATCCTGGGTAATCGATTATTCGGTTTCGCCACAGTGTGTCCAAGGTGATGCAATAGTCCGGAACGACGTAGCAAGACCGTGCACAATGCTTTCAAATGCCGTGATCGTAGTAAATGCCTTTACGGGCGAGGCGTACTACAGCATCTCGACCCCATAACGGGTAGGTGACCAGTGGCTTTCCCAGTCGATGTGGATGGGCTCGCTCTACCCCGTAGTCGACCATTGGATCGATCTTTAGAAGTCCACTGCGTGCAGCCCAGGTTAGAAAGGACCTAAGGATCTGCCAGAACCGATCAATAGTTGATCCGCTGTAACGGCATGGACCATCCAGGTTCGTACCCGTTGGTGCTTGTGACCAGGCACGGGCATTTTCCGCTCTTGGAATCAACGCCGTGCAGTCTGGTAGTGGATACCTTCACGCTTTGCCCATTCTGAAAGCTCAATACCTTTAGTCCAGTAGGTATTACTTAGATATGATAATGCTATTGGTAACTGTTGGTAGCCCCTCACTAACCACTACAACTGACGGCCCTGTCGATCATGACTGCTATACATTTTAGTAGCATTAGATGCTAGCATAAGGAGATGACCTCCCTGAGAACGACTTTCACCCTAGACGAAGAGCTGGCCGTACGGGCTAGGGAACTCGGTATCAACATCTCGGCCGCAGCTCGTCAAGGGGTCGCAGATGCCGTGCGTGCCGCCCTCGCGCGAGCCGACCGAGACGCATACCTGAGACAGCCGGAAACTTCCGACTCGTTCTGGACCGAGGCTGAAGCATGGGGTCAACCTTGAGGCGCGGTGAGGTGTGGTTGGCCGAAGTTGGTCGGAAGAAGCGGCCCGTACTGCTGCTAACCCGATCCGAGGTGCTCGACGCGCGCAGCCTCGTGACGGTCGCCGAGGTCACCACGTCCATCCGTGGTCTGGCTGCAGAAGTCTACATCGACCATGTCCAGGTCGGTCTGGAGCTGCCGTCGGTCATCAATTGTGATGGTCTCCACACCGTAGAGCAGGCATCGCTCACCGGTCCCGTCGGACGAGTCGGCGAAGACATCATGCAAAGGGTGTGCTCAGCGGTGAGCTACGCACTCGGCTGCTGAGGAATTACAGTTCATACGATGATCTGGTCTCCATCAAAACACCCCGAGGAGACTGGCGGGTTCAGCCACCAGGGGCATTGATGTTCGGGGCTCTCCCCAGTTGGATATTTCACTCGAGATGATTCGTGCTCGTGTGCCATTTGGGCCAAGATAGTTAGATACCAATTCATCGCACGCTACAAGCCGGTAATCTCTTGGATCTGTGAACTCAGCTGGTTGAACTTAATGTTGACCTTGCTATCGAGATGAAAGTACGTCTCCACCCAATTCCTTGGTGGGTAACGGCAACTCCTACGACTGTCATAAGATCGGCAGTTGTCATAGTCTCAATTATCCGATCTTCTACGCCGTTTCTTCTTTGTGTCCGTGTCACATTGGTTTAGAAGAGTTCTTGGTTATCAACGACCGTTTTGGAGTAACTCCAGTTGCATCTCGATCGATTCGGCAAATCCCTCAAGCACGACAAGTGCCTAGATGACTTCCGGGTGGGTGATCCCGGGTCACACGTAGTGACAAACCATCACCCGAAGCAAACCCCCGGGCGAGACGTTCGAATTATAGGTGGCTCTTGGAGCAATAGCGCGACAGCCTCTAAGATTTGGCCAACGCAATTAGCTCAGCGCACAATTTCCAATTCGTTCTGCTAACGTCAAAGGAAGCACTTCAAGTAATGGCTTAGAAGGGTTTGTCGCATTAACTATTAAAGAAGTAACTTGACCGGTATGCTGGAATTGGTCAGGCGGAGCAGTGTTACCTACCAGTGCTATCAAGGAACTTCCCGGCTTTTGGCAAGAAGTGTCGAACACGCTAGCTTTGAAAATTACTGATGACCTAATCCGACCACTCCGCGATGAAATGATCACGAGTTCCGGCTTGCCATTTTTGGAGTTGGTTCCCACAAGTGCTACGTCGTTTCCTCGGTCAATAAGATAACTGGCTTTAGCTGAAAAGCCACTTGGAATTAGCTTACGGACAAGGGAGAATGTTCTCGTGTTAAATACGTCTATTACCGTGTAGGCTCCAGCAAATGGGCAAGAAATGAATATCTCACCGCCTGAAGGCGAAATGCCCACCTCACCGTCAATGTGAGGGGAATCAGGACATAACACTCTTCCAATGACAGTGCCGCTAATGGTGCTAAATTCAACTCCATCACTCCAAATGGCTTTCCCATCTGGGGACATAAAAGCGTCAGACAGACTAGCTACAGGTGAATCGAAGTGTGACAACACGACGTTTGTCTTTGTTGAAATTACATTGATTTGCGGGGTAAACACCTGTGGAATCGACAATATTGGGGTCTCGCATGGGCCGATCAGTACGAACGCTTTGGTGGCCTTGGGAGAGAACACTAATCCAGATGCACATCCGACATCCGTCGCGATAGCCTTCCAATCGAGGTGCATCGGTGGAGTATAGAATCGATACACTTGCTGTTTTGGAAACATATAGTTGAAACCTGTAGAGCCAACTGCATACCCTAACTTTCCGTTTGGATCGAAATAAGTAAACATGGGTAATGGAAGGGTGCTGCTCGTCTTTCCGCCATTCAGATAAAATCCCTCCGTCCCGAAACTGCCAGCTATATAAAGTAACGTCGAAGAATACGAATGGCTCGACAGCCGAGGAGGTCTTCCACGGGGAGTGTAGTCTCTTGCAGTCGATTTAGATCCACATCCCAATGAAAACGCCGTAACAGCCATTACAAAGATGAGAACAATTCTGGTTCGATATTTGTGGGATTGTCTTACAAACGAGAAGATAGTGATCCTTACCTCTATTGGTCTGGTATTCCAGTAATCACTAGGCAACCAACTCCCCAAGTCTCATAAGGTCGATAAGCTAAAGGGTAAGCTATTGTATCTTGGAAACTAAAATTCTCAAAACTACGTAACTACTACGCCAAGGAATTCTTCAAGATATCTGCCAATCAAGACCTGGCAATGGTATCGAATCCGACGAATTATCAACTTAGGCGGTGGACCTATAAATGAGGACCCGCCAGTGCAACGATCCGCGAAATAGTGGAACATGAAAGCACCCCTGGAGGGATTCGAACCCCCAACCTTCTGATCCGAAGTCAGACGCTCTAGCCGTTGAGCTACAGGGGCAAAAGGGTGCCAGGGTCGACCGGGCTAGTGAACTCCCGAGCTGTGTATCCCCCACTTTCCATGCCAGCTAGCCCCCGGTGCAATCGAGGCAATATTCTCTCCGGTTTGAAGTGCATTTGGAGGACAGCTCATGGGTTCGATGGCAACTGACCGTCTTCTCTCTTCAACCAGGGCTAAGGTGTCACCGGTGTAGACCATAAAATACCCAAATGACTTGTCAGCCCACAACTCCACTTCGCGCTGAGCGTCCTGGGACTCTATCTTGCATCGAGATATCCCGTTCTCGTCTCGAATAAGGTCAAAGTAGCAGGTATCTAGACGTGCCGTACCGGTAACCCCGCCAAGCGGTGCACCAGTTCGGAAGTCAAAGAGAGTTCCGTCGATGGTCTCTGACCCGATTGGGATCATCCGTGAGTCAGTTATCAGGCGTTTGCGTGCTGGAACGGTGAGGCTGACCGAGTCAATCCCTGAACTATCCACCATAAGGTAGGGATGAAAGCCGATTCCAAATGGGGCCTCGGTGTCGGACTCGTTCTTGGCGTCAATCTCAACTGAAAGGCCCTCTGCGCTAAGACCGTAGGTGACCGATAGTCTAAGTGTCCACCGGTACCCTGGCTGAGGGAAGATAACGTATTCAAACTTGGCCCGGTTCTGGGCCCGTTGGACCAGCTTCCAGGAGTTCCACCTGACAAGGCCGTGGATGGCGTTGTTGAAAGATGGCTCGTCGATGGGGGCCTGACACTGGACCCCTTTGAAGGAATACCTGCCATCTTTGAGACGATTTGGCCAGGGTGCCAGGATCTGCCCTCGGCCCCCGGAGGCGCACTCGTCTGACCCAAACCCGTCCACGACGTCTTGACCGCCCACCTGGTAAGAGCGAAGAGTTGCCCCGACCTCGCAGACCACGGCGACCTGGTTACCCGAGGCGATCTCGTGTTGTTCTCCTGACGGGAGAAGCTTTGAAGGAGTAGTTAGTGTGTCGGGCACCTACGAAGCTAGATCTCGATTAATGTCCTGATAACTTTTCCAGCCTTCATGTCGTCGAAGGCCTGATTGATCCCGTCGAGTCCGAGCTTTTGAGATACCATCGATTCGAGGTCCAGGCGCCCGGTTCTCCAGAGTCGGATCATCCGGTCAAAGTCCACCCGGACGTCAGCGGAACCCCACAGGGAACCCATCAGGGTCTTCTCGGCAAAGAACATCTCAAAGGCCGAGAACTCTACCATTTGATCGGCTTTTCCAACCCCGACAATACAGGCCGTGCCGCCGCGCCTGACCGCGTCATAGGTGGCCCGGATCGTGGTCGGCAGTCCAATGGCCTCAAAGCCGTAGTCGAACCCGTCTCCCCCGGTTACCTCGACGGAGACCTGACCGAGATCCTTGGGGTCAACCGCGTGCGAGGCCCCAAATCGACGGGCATCTTCTCGCTTGGACTCAACTAGATCGACCGCCACGATTTCAGCGGCCCCGGCCAGCTTGGCCCCTTGGATAATTGAGACTCCTACTCCACCACATCCAAACACGACCACTGAAGACCCTGGCCTCACCTTGGCCGTGTTGATTGCAGATCCAACCCCGGTCATGACGGCGCACCCGATTAGTGAGGCCACCGACATGGGGACGTCGTTGGGGATCTTGACCACGGCCTGGGAGGGCAGAACGACCTCCTCACAGAAGGTCCCGGTACCGGCCATTCCCCATACCGGCATCCCGTCCAGTTTGAACCTGGGGATATATCCGACCGTCATGGTTATTGCCGAACACAGATTTGCCTGCCCGTTTAAACAAAACTTGCACTGACCACACGGGGGAATCCAGGCCACAATAACGTGGTCACCAACGGCCAGGTTAGTTACCCCGGGTCCGACCTCGACGATCTCTCCGGCACCCTCGTGTCCGGGTACAAAAGGAGCTGGCTGAGGAATGACTCCGCTCATGGCCGACAGGTCTGAGTGACACACCCCGGTGGCCTTGATTGCCACCCTGACCTGACCTGGCCCGGTGTCCTCTAGCTCCACGTTGTCTAGGACTTCTACTTTCTCGTCCCCTGTTTGACGAACTACGGCTGCGCGCATTTCCCCGTTTCCACTTCCTTTCCAACCCTCAAGTCTTGGGGGTGTGATTCAACTGTCACGTCGAGCCTATTCTTGTAGACGAGTCTTGGGCCACTTGAAACCAAGGGTATTATAGCCCCTGGTCACAGGCGTTATTTGGCCAGCTATCCCAGCACTACCTCGGCAACAGTTCTCACTTCATCAACACTTGTCGAGCCCACAACCAAGGTCGTGACCCCGCAGTCCTCCCACTGGGCAATCCGGTCTCGGATTCGCTCCTTTGAGCCGATCAGGTAGATGTCGTCAATCATCTCCGAGGGTATTGCCGCGATTGCCTCATCGCGGGCACCCTCTAAGAAGAGCTTTTGGATTGTGTCTACCTCCTGCTCATATCCCATCCTGGCAAACATGTCCTTGTGAAAGTTCATCTCGGGTGCACCCATGCCTCCTACGTATAGGCTAATTATCGGCTTCAGAGAGTCTATGGTTGCCTCTAGGTTGTCGGTCACCATGATCATCACGTTGGCCATGATCTCAAAGTCGGCCTTGCGCCTTCGTGCGTTAGGCCGGGCAAAGCCCTCACCTAACCAGGAGTTGTACATCGGGGCCACTTTGGGGGAGTAAAATATCGGGAGCCATCCGTCTGCAATTTCGCCGGCCAAGGCCACGTTTTTTGGACCCTCGGCCCCGAGGAGGATTGGGATATCAGCCCTGAGGGGATGAGTAATGGGTTTTAGACACTTGCCAAGGCCTAACGAGTTGGGGCCACTATATGGGAGCGGGTAGTGGGGTCCACTACTGGACACGGGTCCCTCCCGGGCTAAAACCTGACGAAGGATGGACACGTACTCTCGAGTTCGTGCCAGGGGTTTACCAAAGGGCTGTCCGTACCATCCCTCGACAACCTGGGGACCAGATACCCCCAGGCCCAACACGAAGCGCCCTTGACTGAGGTGGTCAATAGTCAAAGCCGCCATGGCCGTAGACGTGGGTGGTCGGGCCGAGAGCTGAACTATTGAAGTCCCCAACTTGATGGTCGAGGTATGCGAACCCCACCAGGCCAGTGGGGTAAACGCGTCAGAGCCCCACGACTCGGCTGTAAACACGATGTCGTATCCGAGCTTTTCTGCCTCTAGTACTCTCTCCTTGGCCCCTTGGGGGGGCTGGGCCATCCAGTATCCCAGTGTGAGTCCCAATTTCACGATCTCTGTTTGCTCCTTATTGCTCGCTACCTAAGTAGGCGGCCTGAACGGCCGGATTTGCCTGGACCACCTCGGGGGTTCCCGCTGCCAACAGCTTCCCGAAATCTAAGACGTACAAAAAGGCACAGATCCTCATCACCATCTCCATGTCGTGCTCGACTAAGAGAAGGGCCAATCCCTCCTTAGCGAGTTGGATCAAGAGGTTGGCAAAGTTCACTGACTCTTCCTCATTTAGCCCAGAGGAGGGTTCATCCAGGAGTAAGACCTGGGGATTTGTGGCCAGGGCCCGGGCCACCTCGACCATCCTGGCCAACCCTACCGGGAGAGAATCGGCCCGTTGATTTGCTAGCGCCCCGATCCCAACTCGGTCTATAGCTCGTATGGCGATATCCTTGGCCGACGAGGAATCTCGATGAGCCCAGCTCTTAGAGATCTCGGCCGCGGTGAGTACATTTTCAAACACGGTCATCGATCCGAAGGTCTCTAGTCTCTGAAAGGTTCTAGCCATTCCCAACCGGGCACGCTTGTGCGGTTTGAGCCGGGAGATGTCCTCGCCGTCTAGGATAACCTGCCCCTTGTCTTGCACCTGGAGCCCGGTAATCACGTTGAACAGGGTTGTCTTACCCGCCCCGTTTGGCCCGATAAGTCCGGTAATTGTTCCCATGGTAACGGCCAGATCTACCCCTGAGAGAGCCTGGACCCCGCCGAAGGCAACTCCAACCTCATGGACGCGCAGTACGGCGTGATCGACCCGGGCCTGGTGAGCGACCAGATCGGCCCCCTTGGGCCGTTGGCTCAAACTATTACTAACATCTCCGGGGAGTTGGCTTATAGAGATATTTCCACCTGACGACGAGTTCGCAATACTCACGGAATTATCCCACCTGACATATTCGACACTAGAACCGATTCTAGTGCGAATTTCTAGTTGTCGCACCTAACCTACGGGCCCGGTAAGATATATCAATCAAAACGACCCGGTTGATAGTATTTGCCACCCTGGGGGCCTTGCTGGTGGTCTCCGGCCAGGGACTTGCGCGCGAGTTTTCGCCTGGCCATCTTCGTCCACTCGTGACGCAAGGCACTAGTTCGAAAGATCTGTCTCAATTTGGTCTCGTGGCCTTTGAAAGCACCACGACCACGTCG
>DAIDHF010000074.1 GCA_027452005.1 Acidimicrobiales bacterium | reverse complement strand
AGAGAAACTTATTGAGGAAAACAAAGTTGTCAGACGCCATAAGTTCTTAGAGCTAAATGTCGGAAAAGCCACCCTAAATCAAAAAGCAATTGAAGAAGACTCAAGATTTGATGGACTCAAGGGATACATCACTAACAATTATGATTTAGATGAAGATGAAGTGATTTCCCACTATAACCAGCTACATGTAGTTGAACAATCTTTTCGAATGTCAAAGTCTGACCTCAAGATAAGACCAACTTTTCATCAAAACAAGCAAAGAATTGAATCCCATGTTCTTTTGTGCATGATATCGCTTTGTTTGATGAGGGTATTAGAAGAAAAGCTAAGAGGGAACTACACCTGGCCAAAGGCTCTAGAGGTCATCTCAAGTACAAACTCTGCTGTCATTGGAAACAACAAGAAACAATATCTCATTCCTCCTCTTCTAAGTGAAAACTTCAAACACATTCAAAGTCTGATAGCCAGCTAGTTCTCAAAGAGAATTTTGGGCACCTAATTGCTGAAGATGGGACGACATGGGCAAACTGCGGTAGCACCCTTGACGAAGGACTCTCTTCAGTCTTTAGATTAACAACTCGGCAATCTGAACCGCGTTGAGCGCGGCCCCTTTTCGAAGGTTGTCCCCCGACACGAACAGGGCCAGTCCATTCTCCACGGTCTCGTCGCGTCGGACTCGCCCTACCAGTGAGAGGTCCCCACCCACTGCCTTTAGTGGGGTTGGCACGTCACAAAGTTCAACCCCCGGGGCTAGAGATAAAATCTCCCGGGCCACGTCAACCTCTACTGGTCTCTCAAAGGCCAAGTTCAGCGAAAGACTGTGGCCGGAAAATACCCCGACCCGGACACACGTACACGACACGGCCAGGTTGGGTAAGCCAAGTATCTTCCTGGTCTCGTTTCTAAACTTCTTCTCCTCGTCGGTCTCGTCGTCGACAAGACTCCCGGCCACGGGCACCACGTTGAAGGCAACCGGCTCAACAAACTTAGACGGGGTAACCCGACCCAGAGCCGTGCCCTCATAGGTCAGACTGTCCAAGGAACCGGCCAACTCGTGAACCTGGCTGGCAAGTTCACTTACCCCGGCCGTACCGGCCCCCGACACGGCCTGATAGGTCGATGCGACAATAGACCTCAGACCGGCGTAATCAGCAAGGGGCTTTACAACCATCATTGCCACCATGGTCGTGCAGTTGGGGTTTGCCACGATGTTTGCCGGAATTGAGTCCAGGTCGTGGTTGTTGACCCCGGCCACCACCAACGGGACGGTCTCGTCCATCCTCCAGGCTGACGAGTTGTCTACTACCATGGCCCCACCTTGGGCTACCTGAGGGCAGTAGATCTTCGAAACGCCCGCCCCGGCTGAAAACAGGGCCAAATCTAACCCCCCAAAATTGGCCTCGGCAATATCTTCGACAACCACCTTTTTGTCGCCAAAGTCGAGTTGCTTGCCCTTAGACCTCTCAGACGCAAAAAACCGGATCGATGTGACCGGAAAGGACCTGTCAATAAGTAACCTGCGCATGAGCCCCCCAACCTGCCCGGTTGCCCCGAATACGCCGATGTTCATCTCCTCAGCTTACCCGGCGAGGCAACTACCAACCAACCTTGGTCGCTAGGGTATTGCCGACCAACCACCCCGTCGTGTCCCACAAAGTTGGGTTGGTCGAGAGTTACTATCTCGCCAGAGCGAACGACTCGTGTAAGGCTTGCACGGCTCGCTCGACATCTCTCTCTCCCACCACGCACGAAATCCGGATTGACGAAGTCGAGATCATCTCAATGTTGATCTCTTGAGAAGCTAGAGTCTCAAACATCTGGGCCGCAATTGCCGGGTGCGTCTTCATACCCGCCCCGATTAGTGAGATCATCCCGATTGACTCATCCGCGGTAATGTCACTGGCCTCGACCTGTCGGGAGAGATCCCTGGCAACCGAATGGGCGAGGGCGAAGTCCGCTCTCGGTACCGTAAAGGAGATGTCCGTGTGTCCTGACACCGAGGTGTTCTGCTCGATCATGTCAACGTTTATCGAGTGATCGGCCAAACCCCTAAATAGCCTGGCCGCAATCCCGGGCTTGTCTGGCACCTGGGACACGGTAATCTTGGCCTGACTAATGTCGTGGGTGACCGCCGACACGATTGCTTGTTCCATACTTGGATCCTCTCTAACTATCCAGGTGCCCGGCTCCCAGGTGAACGAGGACCTGACATGCAAGGCGACCTGGTG
This sequence comes from Acidimicrobiales bacterium, assembly GCA_027452005.1. Classification (GTDB taxonomy): domain Bacteria; phylum Actinomycetota; class Acidimicrobiia; order Acidimicrobiales; family JAKAVM01; genus JAKAVM01. The sequence continues at coordinate 7,786 of DAIDHF010000074.1, read as the reverse complement.
ATTTCGGGCGTACTCTACTGATCTAAGTGCCAACACCCTTCCTCCGGTGGCGGCAATCTCTAACATCTCCTCAAACGATACTTTCCCTAGCTTACGGGCAGCAGGTACCAGGCGGGGATCTGCATTGAATACCCCCGACACGTCCGTGTAGATCTCACAACACTCGGCCCCCAGGGCCGCTGCCAGGGCCACGGCCGTGGTGTCTGAACCACCGCGTCCCAGCGTGGTCACGTCCTTGGAGGTCGACACCCCCTGGAATCCGGCCACCACCGGCACCACGTCACGGGCGAGGGCCTCACGCAACCTGTCCCCTTTGACCTCTAATATCTTGGCCTTGGTGTGGTCGCAGTCGGTAATTATCCCGGCCTGGCTCCCGGTAAAGGAGTTCGCCTGAACCCCCAGGTCTGCTAGGGCCATACACAAAAGGGCCATAGAGATTCGCTCGCCGCTAGTTAGCAACATGTCCATCTCTCGCCCCGGCCGGGTCTTGCTTACCTGGCCGGCCAAAGAGATCAGTTCGTCGGTCGACTTGCCCATGGCCGACACGACCACGACCACCTGGTTTCCGTGCCTCTTGGTCCGGGCCACGTGCTCGGCGACCTGAGCAATACGATCCGAGTCCCCAACCGAGGTTCCCCCGTACTTTTGAACAATAAGAGACATTGCCAGCAAGATTACCTGGACACCTCATCTAATGTCTAAGGCCCGGGTGGATCTCAAGACTCCATCCGGCCTGCTCAGCCGGTCCAAAGTCCAAGGTAATTTGAGTTTTGCGGTCCCCGCCTTCACATTCGGTGTCGATCTCGGCTAGCTTTTACTCCCGTGCCCAGCGAAAAAAGGGAGCGCCAGCGCGCCAATAGAATACAAAAGGTCGAGCGACAACGCCGAGCTGAGAAGCGACGCAAGATTCAAAAGAGAGTCCTGTCCGTCCTAGTCATCGTGGCCGTGATCGTGGGAGTAGTATTTTTGACCAAGTCCCTGGGGTCTTCAAAGAAGGCCTCTACCGTGGCCAAGCCGGGCACCCAGGCCTACTACGATAAACTTGACGCCGCGGCCGGTTGTCCATCGGTCCCCACGGCCCCGGTCTCAAAGAAGTCCTGGACCAAACCCCCGGCAATGACCGTGGACCCGACCGAGACCTACATCGCAACAATCAAGACCGATGCGGGCACCATCAAGATCTCCCTAGACCCCAAGGCGGCACCTGTCACGGTCAACAACTTCTTGTTCTTGGCGGCCAGTCAGTACTACAACTGCGACACCTTCTGGAGGGTAATACCCGGATTCATGGATCAGACCGGTGACCCGACCGGAAAGGGAACCGGTGGGCCCGGGTATAAGTTCAAAGACGAAAATATCCCTCCCGGGGCCTCGTATAAGACCGGAGAGGTAGCCATGGCAAACTCCGGCCCCAACACCAACGGGAGTCAGTTCTTTATCCTGGCCGCCCCTTACACGGCGCCGTCGGGAGGATACTCGTTGTTCGGCCAGGTTATATCCGGACAGAATGTCGTGGACGCTATAAACAAGGATGGAACCAGCCAGGGAACCCCAAAGATCTACCACCGGATCTTGAACGTGTCTATCCAGTCGTCGGCCAAGGGAACCCCAAATCCGGCCACGTCGACAACTAGTTCCTCGACTAGCTCAACGACCTCGTCGTCGACCTCGACCACGGTGGCCGGGTCAAGTTCTACCTCCACATCAAGCCCACCAAAGGGCTAGGTTTGGGCATATTTCCTAAGAAACGGAGCTCTCACATGTCACAAGGTCCCCCAATGTCAATCGATCCCACCAAGTCCTATCGGGCGACTCTTGAGACCGACCTGGGGAACGTGACCGTTGAGTTGTACGCCTCACTGGCCCCGATAACCGTAAACAACTTCGTCACCCTGGCCCGATCCGGGTACTACAACGGGGTGGTCTTTCACCGGGTAATCCCAGGGTTTGTGGTTCAAGGTGGCGATCCAACCGGAAAGGGAACCGGTGGTCCCGGCTACCGCTTTATAGACGAGCTTCCCGAGAGGGCTAACCCGCAGTACCCACTGGGGTCCCTGGCCATGGCAAACTCCGGCCCCAACACCAACGGGAGCCAGTTCTTTATCGTGACCGGATCCTCGGGTGAGAACCTGCCGCCTAGTTACTCGCTTTTCGGAAGGGTGACAGAGGGTCTTGAAGTTGTCTCCAAGATAGAGGCCGACGGGTCCAGCCAGGGAGAGCCCAAGGTCCTCCACTCTATGATCGAAGTAACAATAGACGATTGACCTGCCCAGGCGACGCCAGGCGACGCCAGGCCACGAGCATTCGAGAGAGCACCGGCTTTTGGCCGAGGACTTTCTCGGTAGTTGCCCTAATCCACTAGGGAAGTACGTTGAGATCGGCCAGGTGGCCGTTTTGATACACGAAAACTCGCCCAGCTCCCAACTTAGACCAGTTACCCCCTGAATCTCGGTAGATGGCCGTGGCCTCATCAAGGCCAACCAGGGCCACATCCTTAGGTGCAAACTCCACCGTCCGGTGGGCTTTCCCCTCGGAGTACGACTCATAGTGTGGCACAACAGACATTCCCTCAACAAGCCCCAGGCCAAGGGTAAAGGCACCTCCTCGCGGGTCTACCATGGGGTCACTAAGTACCATTGCCCCGGCCGATGAACCCACGACCATCGCCCCGCGTCTCCAGGCCTCCTCAATGTACCCAAATGCCCGAGACCCCTTGAGCACGGATTTTAGATGTAAAGCCGATCCCCCAGACAGGTAGATAAACTGGCTCTCCACCAGAGGCCTACAGAGTTCCTCGTCTTCTGCATCATGTCTGGAAAAGATACTTAGCGGGTTAACCCGAGCACCGAACTTCGAGAACCACTCGGTAGCATTCTTTGCAACCAGGTCCGGGTTTTCATAGGCCGCGGCCGTAGACAGCAAGGTAATACTAGATCCGGCCTCTTTTATCAGGTCGCCATCAAAGTCACACCCGGGAGAAAATTCGCCACCTCCAACTAGCACGAGGGGGCCTGGCCTGGAAGTCTGGGTCGCGCTACTCATCACACCCTAAAGCTACCCCCAATTTGACCCCCACGCAGACCTTGGGCGCTTCACCAGCATCTTTTCACGATTCAAGGGTAGAGGCGACCACTTAGAGTCACATGTCAAACCTGAATTAACCCTCCGTTCAAGGAAATCTCTTCCAAAGCATGCACGATTTGTTACTGGTAGGTAGCATTTTGGCTCATGTCCATTAAAAAAGTCGGAATCATAGGTTCCGGGATCATGGGTTCGGGTATTGCCCAACTGTGTGCCCAGTCAGGGTTCGAGGTCGTCGTGCGGTCTCGGTCCAATGCCACCGCCCAAGACATGATCGCCGGGATAGAGAAATCACTAAACAAGTTGCTTGAGAAGGGAAAGATTCAAGAGCCCGACCGGGATGGGACGATCTCACGTCTGTCTGGCACTTCGGATCTCTCAAAGCTGTCAGACTGTGATCTGGTAATCGAGTCAGTACTCGAAGACCTTGATACCAAAAAGCACCTGTTTATCGAACTAGACCGGGTATGTAAGCCCGACGCGATTATTGCGACCAATACCTCCACCCTGCCGGTAATCGAGATGGCTATGGCAACGGGTAGACCCGAGTTGGTCTGTGGGGTCCACTTCTTCAACCCGGCCACCGTGATGAGCCTGGTAGAGGTCGTCAGGCCTCTAACCGCCCTGGACTCCACCATTGATCTAGTAACCGAGTTTGCCCTGGCCTGTGGAAAGACCCCGGTAGCCGTCAAGGACCAGGCCGGGTTTATCGTCAACGCCCTCTTGTTCCCGTACCTGAACAACGCAGTGAGGATGCTCGAGAACTCGGTGGCCACAATGGAAGACATCGACGCCGCCATGAAGGGTGGGTGTGGATTTCCCATGGGACCCTTTGCCCTGCTCGACCTGGTCGGCCTGGACACATCCCTGGCAATCTTGGACGCCCTCTACGACGAGTTCAAGGATCCAAACTACGCCGCGGTTCCCACCCTCAGAAGGATGGTTGCCGCTGAACTACTCGGACGAAAGTCCGGAAAGGGGTTTTACAACTATGGGTAGGTTACTGTCAACCACCAAGTCACACGTTAGGCTCGCGGGAATCTTTGTAGCCGGTGCCCTGATAGCGGCGGGTTGCTCGTCTAACTCGTCGAGTTCTGCGTCGAGTTCCAGTCCACAAGGTCACGTCCTGTTGGTTGGAACCTACCACGGTCACCGGGGCCAGTACTCAACCATCCAGGCCGCCGTAAACGCGGCCCGCCCCGGAGACTGGATACTGGTTGCCCCCGGCGACTACCACGAGAGTGCAAACACGACCAACCCGACGGCTTCACAGGTGTCCAACGGGGAGATCGGCGGGGTCGTGATAACCACCCCCAACCTTCATTTGCGCGGGATGAACCGAAATACGACCATAATCGACGGGACCAATCCGGGCTCGTCTAGGCCGTGCTCGTCAAATCCGGCCAGACAAAACCTCGGTCCCCCCAATCCAAAGGGCGGAAACTATGGGACGAATGGGATAACGGTATATAAGGCTAACAACACCTGGATTGAAAACCTGACCGTGTGCAACTTTCTAAACGGGTCAGATTCCCAGACCGGCTATGAGATCTGGTGGGACGGGGGAGCCGGTACGGGAAAGATCGGACTTCACGGCTACTGGGGAAGTTATCTGACCGCAACGTCGACCTACTACGGTCCTGTAGCCGTAGACGCGACCTATGGAATCTTTGCCTCTACCTCGGCCGGCCCGGCCTCCTGGGACCAGGTGTACGCGAGCAACATGAACGACTCGGGAATGTACGTGGGGGCCTGTCAGCAGCAGTGCAACATAACCATTGACAACGCCTGGATGGAGTATAACGCCCTGGGATACTCAGGGACTAACTCCGGTGGAGCCGTCGTGGTCGAGCACTCACAGTTCGACAACAACCAGGACGGGTTTGACACCAACACCCAAATCGGGGGTGACCCGCCGCCGCCCCAAAACGGGGACTGCCCGGGGAACAAGATAAGTCCGATCACCCACACCCGGTCGTGCTGGGTATTCATGGACAACAACGTGCACGACAACAACAACCCTTACGTCCCCCAAGCTCCCGGATATGCAAGCGCGGGGCCGACCGGAACGGGAATGACCGTCTCAGGTGGTCGCAATGACACGATCATGAATAACACGTTCTCTAACAACGGCGCCTGGGGAGTGCTGTTCGTACCGTTCCCCGACAGTGACACCCCGTTCCCCGGGGTGACCTGTGCCAATAGTGGTGGTGTTCAGACCCCCGGGTTTGGTTGCGTCTATGACCCCGAGGGCAACCTGCTCAAGGACAACACCTTTATAAACGACGGATTCTTTGGGAACCCCTCTAACGCTGATTATGGCGAGATCACCCTGGACCCGGGACAACCTCAGAACTGCTTCGTGGGCAATCATGGCAAGTCTGGAGCGGCCACGAGTGCCCCGGCCAATCTAGAGGCCCTTCAGCCTCAATGTGGCCCCCTAACCAAGGCGCCCCAGACCGGTGGTGACCTACTCGGCCAGGTCCTTTGTGACACGGGCTTTGGTACTTGTCCCTCCGGGTCCAAGTACCCGACCAACCCCAAGGGTGGTCCGGTTACCATGAAGCCTCTCCCGGCAAATCTCCCGACCATGCCAAACCCGTGCAAGGGGGTCCCCAAGAACCCGTGGTGTCCACAGTAAGAGAACCCACCCGGTGACCTCACCGAGAAGGGCCACCAAGGCGGACGTACCTGCCCTCGCTAGCCTTTTAGCGAGGGCGTTCTTTGATGACCCGATCTCGGAGTTCTTGTTCCCGTCTTCGTCTAGGCGCCTGAGAGCGATGAACAGGTTCTTCAAGATCGAGGTCGGGTCCCTTTATCTACCCCGGGGAGAGATCTGGACGACCGAGACCTTAGACGGGGTCGCCATATGGGCCACCCCGGGCAAGAATCGCCCGGGACCCCTGGCCCTGTTCAAACTGATCTCGATGGTCCCGTATGTAATTGGCCACCCGATGCGCAATGCCCGGGTACTCTCACTGCTAGAGCGCAAGCACCCAAAAGAACCCCACTACTACCTAGCGACCTTAGGGGTCGACCCCCAAAAACAGGGGACCGGGATTGGTGGCTCCCTCCTTGGGGTTACCCTGTCGAGGTGCGACGAGACCGGTACCCCGGCCTATCTGGAGTCTTCGAAAGAGAGAAACGTTCCCCTCTATGCCCGACACGGGTTTGAGGTGGTCGAAGTACTCGACCTCCCACTCGGGGGTCCAAAGGTGTGGCTCATGTGGCGTGAACCTCGACCGCCGGACTTATAGGAACCACCTAGGAGAGCGGGTTAGTTATATCCGTCTCGACCCGAGACTAGTAACCGTGGCTAACCAAGCCAACTGGGGGCACAGTCGAGCAGGTACCTACTAACCTGTAGGGCCCGTTCGAAGGTGTCACACATCATCTCCTCGCCAGCCAAGATCTTGGCCAGGGAGACCTGCTGGCGGGCCACTATTGCCAGACGCCTCTCCGAGGCGTCGGTGGCCGACACGAACGAGTCACTCGCAGACACCTCAAGGGGAAGGTCGAGACCACCCACCCCGGCCAGGTCAAGGGCCAGTCTGAGCAGATCCGGACCTGCCGGAAGCGGAGGGAGAGACCAGTTGAACGTCAGGGGAAAGTGGAAAGCATCCGGTGGTTCTGCGTCGGCCTGTAACTCTCCGACCACGTCCTCGAAGGTGAGCAAGATCCTCGGATCGACCTCCAGGGCGAGGTGTAGATCAAGTGGACCCCCACAGCCCTCCTCTGGGTGTAGGTCTACCTCCCAGACCTGGCGCAAAGAGTACGTCTCCACAAAGTGCCTCTCGTCGTGAACGTGAAACCCGTGGTCCACGGCGTGATCTTTCAGGTCTGCCACATACCCGGCCACGTCTATTACCGCCACGACTCCAGGCTAGCTTGTTTTTGACCTCGACAATAACTTCACCCGCATCACCACCGGGTGCGTGGGTTTTGGACTTTCAACCACGTTGGATAGAGTTGTGAGATGACCCAGGCCCTGACAGGCAACCCAGACAAGTTCCACCAGGCCCCATCCGTCGACGTAGATCTCATCAAGGTCCTCAAGGAGACGGGCAGACAGGTTCGCCTTGCCCTAGAAACCCTAGAAAACTGGGGCCCGTCTGGACTTAAACCCGGGCAGTATCGGTGTGATCTGGTGGCCGATTCCGCCGCCCTAGATGTCCTCTTGGAGGCCGGGATTCACGTGTTCTCAGAGGAGTCCGGCTTTACCCACACACCGACTGACCGACCCGGCCCATTTTGTGACCAACAGTTGACCTGTGTGCTCGACCCGGTTGATGGCTCGACCAACGCCTCCCGAAATATCCCCTGGTGGGCAACGAGCATGTGCCTGATTGATCACCTTGGTCCCCGGGTCGCCGTGGTTGTCAACCAGGCCTCGGGAAAGACCTACGAGGCGATCCGTGGACACGGGGCCTGGGTGGGCAACACCCGGCTCACCCCGTCGGGTAAGACCGACCTTGGCCGGTCGATTGTTGGTCTAAGTGGCTACCCGGCCAGGCACCTGGGCTGGAACCAGTATCGGGCTCTCGGGGCGGCCGCTCTAGACCTGGCCTGCGTGGCCGAGGGGGTCCTAGACGGGTACCTGGACTCTACAGCCGGGTCCCTGGCCCCGTGGGACTATCTGGGTGGTTACCTCCTGTGTGTCGAGGCCGGGGCCCAGGTCATAGAGAGGGACCACCGAGACCTCTTT
>DAIDHF010000073.1 GCA_027452005.1 Acidimicrobiales bacterium | reverse complement strand
GGTAGCTTGATAGGTAGAGATCTCCTTGGAGGGGCATTTTACTTTGACCCGTTTGAACTTTACACGAAGGAACAGGTTAGTAATACCAACGTGCTCGTGTTCGGACAGATAGGCCGTGGCAAGAGTGCCTTGGTCAAGTCATTTCTCTGGCGCCAGTCGGTGCTAGGTCGCCAGGCCTGGATAGTCGATCCAAAGGGTGAATATAACAGTCTGGCTCGTCTATGGGGTGTGTCACCGATCAAGATTTCCAGGTCGTCATCGGTGTGCTTGAATCCCCTCGATTCTAGAGCAGGTTTGAGCAAAGACGGTCAGAGGTCTGAGTTTCTTGCGACCCTCGGGTCGGCCTGCTTAGGGCGTCCTCTTAGCCCGACCGAACACGCCTCGGCCCAGCTAGCCCTTGAGGGAGCAACCCAGAAGGTCACGACTCGCCAGATTACCATTAGTGACGTTGTCAACCAGCTCTTAGAGCCCTCTCCAACGAGTGCCCGGTCGATCAACACGGACGTTTTTACCCTGGCTCAGATGGGGAGAGACCTGGGTCTTGAGCTACGGCGTCTCGTGGTGGGTGACCTTCAGGGGATGTTCGACGGTCAAACCTCCGAAGAGATCGATATGCGTCAGTCATTGGTCGTTATTGACCTATCTGATCTCTATGAGTCCTCTGCTCTTGGAATTGTGATGAGCTGTTGTCTTAGTTGGCTAAACAGCCTCATCGAGACACAGGATAACGTAAAGCGATATATCGTGGTTGACGAGGCTTGGGCAGTCTTGAGAGACCTGTCGATTGCTAGGTGGCTCCAGGCATCCTGGAAGCTCTCTAGGTCCCGGGGACTTTCCAACATTGCTATTTTGCACCGTGTTTCTGACCTTTTGGCGGCTGGTAGTCAGGGATCTGAACAGGTTGCTATAGCATCTGGCCTACTCTCTGATTCGGAGACCCGGATAATTTACTCACAGCCTCCCGGCGAGGTTGACCTGTCTCGTCAACTGCTCGGTCTCAACTCAACTGAGGCCGAGCTACTAATTGATCTCAGGCGGGGAAGGAGTTTGTGGAAGGTTGGAACCAGATCTTTTGTGGTCAGTCACCAACTCGGGAGCAGAGAACGCGGTCTTGTCGACACCGATCAGAGGCTCAGGTAGAAAGCGTGGCTTTTCGGGTCCTGGTTTCAATCTTGGTAGTTGCCGGACTGTGGTTCTGGAGTCAGGTCTCTTGGAGATCACCCTCTTTAGCCGGGGGCAGTCCAAGACTACGGGCTCAAGAGAGATGGGCCACTAAGGCAGATCTAAAGGGCCTAATTTCTTACGCTAAGAACACATGTCGTCACTTCGACCAGCGACTCATATTGGGCACCTATCAAGGAAGAGCACGAAAGTGGTACCCGTCTTGGTTGGGTAAACTCCCCGAGCGCCTTGTCGGTAAGGTTGGGCTTTTCCGTTTCCTGTCAAGCCCGATGGTATGTGTGGAGAGATCTCATTCGGTGCTTGTGGTAGGTCCAACTCAAAGTCACAAGACCTCCGGTCTTGCAATCCCGGCCATACTTGGCTGGAGAGGTCCCGTGGTGGCTGTAAGTGTAAAAGGCGACTTGGTTGAAGCAACCCTTCAGCCACGTAGCTCCCTTGGAACCTGTAGTGTGTTTGATCCCTCTTACACGACTAGATTTCCTAGCCAAGGCTGGTCCCCACTTTCTCACTGCATGACCTGGGTCGGGGCAAGGAGGATTGCTCACTCACTAGTACAGGCCAGTCCCAAAGACGGGGTTGAAGAGGCATCATTTTGGTTGGCCTCTGCTGGCAAGCTATTGGCCCCCCTACTCTATGGTGCTGCCAATGCCGGGCTTACAATGTCCGACGTACTAAGGTGGGTAGACACCCAAGAGATACACGAAGTAGAGCAGATACTTGAGTCACTCCCATGTGATCAGGCCAGATACTCCGCCTGGGCGAGTTTCGGGAGGGACCCAAGGCACCGTAGCTCTATTTACTCCACAGCCGAAGTCGTTTTGGAGGCCTTTGGTGATACGGCCCTAGGAACTACGGGCCCAAATGAGGGTTTTGACCCGGCTTCGTTGTTTACAGGGAACGAGGACACCTTGTATGTCTGTGCTCCGTCACACGAACAGGCCAGGTTACGACCGGTTATCTGTGCCCTAGTTGACCAGGTCGTAAATCAGGCCTTCTCGACAGCTCAAAAAAATGGTGGCAAATTAGTGGAGCCTCTACTTTTAGTAATAGACGAGGCGGCAAACGTGGCTCCCATCCACAACCTTGACACGCTTGCCTCAACTGGAGCTAGCCATGGGATCCAACTGGTCACGGTCTGGCAAGACATGGCCCAGATCAAGGCCCGATACGGTCCCAGGGCCAGCTCAATTGTAAACAACCATCGAGCCAAGCTATTTCTTTCTGGAATATCGGATCTAGACACATTAGAATACGTGTCTAAAGTAATTGGTGACACAAATTCCAAGACTCACTCATTTAGTCGAGACCACAAAGGTGGGCACTCAATTGGCCATCAGGGTACTACCCGACAGTTGGCACCTATTGGTTCGGTCAGGCAGGTAACACCGGGGTCTGGAATACTACTTTATGGCCATCTCCCACCGGCTAGAATTGGTCTAAGGCCCTGGTATAAGACCCAGATCGTTCATTAGCAACCCAATTAGCGCCCAGAACTTGAAGGGTGGAATTGTGGCCGGATCTCACCCAAAATGAAGTCTTTATAAGGGCGCGCCCGGAGCGATAATCGGCCAAGGCCTTTCTCTCTCGACGACCCTGGCCAAGTCAAGCAAGAGAGCCTCCTCGTGGCGCCGAGAGATAACCTGCATTCCCACGGGTAGACCGTCGAGGTTGCCAACTGGGATATTGACTGCGGGGTTTCCAGAGATGTTGCATGGAATTGTAAGGGCCCCGTTGTTTCCCATTCCACAGTTGACCTCACCAACACTAGCGGGAAGGGGTCCGGCTGCGTTGAAGGCCACGTCGGGATTCGTGGAGGCAATCACAAAGTCCACCTGGCTAAAGACCTCAGCAAATGCCTCAAAGACCCTTGAGCGAAACGCGTCTACCTTAGCGGCCATTTTGAGGTCGTACATCCCCAGGGCAACTTTCAGGGCGAAACCAATTTCTAGGGTTAGATCTTGTTCGCACTCTGGATACCGGTCGCCGAGAACATTAAGCAAACCAGCGGAGTTGGCTATGGCCCACTCCATGGATCCCTCTGGAAAGTTGACGGGGATATCAACAACTGTCATCCCGCAATCTTTGGCCAGGAGTTCGCCGTTACTTACTATCATATCTTGGATGGCCGGAAGTACGGTGGCACATCCCAGAGTTGGGGCGATTGCAACCCTCTTGCCCGCTAGATCGTAGGAGTCCAGGTTCTTTTCCCAACCCTCAATTCGGGGAAGGCTAAAGGGGTCATGTATGTCAGTCCCGTTGCACACGTCCAACCAACGGGCCGTGTCCCGAACTGACCTGGATACACATCCGTACACGACAGTTAGTGGTTCAGGCTCCAAGTAGGGTCCCATTGGAATTCTCCCGAACGTAGCTTTGAGACCAAAGAGGCCGCAGAATCCGGCAGGAATTCTGATTGATCCTCCACCGTCCCCTGCTGTAGATAGCGTGCAAATGCCCCCCGAAACAGCCGCTGCAGCACCACCAGAAGATCCTCCAGGGGTTCTCTCTTGGTTCCACGGATTTAGAGTTGACCCGTGTAGCTTGGTGTGGGTGCAGTTCACTCCACCGAACTCAGATGCGGTGGTCTGGCCAAACAGGTTGGCCCCGCAAGCCCGTAGGCGTTCGACTACGGTAGAGTCGTACTTTCCAATCTCGTCTTTCATGGGAATTGAGGCGTGAGTGGCTGGCCAGTCTTTGACCGCGTCGAGTTCCTTGACAGCTACGGGAAGTCCCCCGAAGGGCTGAGAGACATCGGCTTTCTCCGCCCTTTCCAGTGCCCTCTCGGGCTCAAGGTACGCAAAGGCGTTCAGACTGGAACTTTCTATGGCAGCCAGGGTTGCCTCTAGCTCCTCTTTTGGGGAGCGTTCCTTGTTTCTAAATGCCTCCATGAGAGAGCACGCATCGTCTTGCCAGGGGGAGTTTGTCACGGTAAATACCTTAGCCTGACAGCTCCGAGACCGTCTAGCAGGACCTGGGAGGTGGGCATTTAGTCCCTCGCGTCTGGTAGGATTTGACCTATAGACTAACGTGAAGGCGACCAAAGGAAGGGCGGAAGCAGAAAATGTCAAGTGCGGTTGATAATTCACCGGATCTAGGCCAGTCAGATCATGAAGACGGGCATAAAAAGCGAGAGTGGCAGCCGTGGTCAGCAAGTGCCAAGTGGGTCTTTGCTTTTGGAATAATTGCAGCCCTGGGACTTGCGGCGGTCTTTGCCAACCTTGCTCTCCCAGTTCACTAGACGGATTTTACGGTTCGAATATCAACCACTTTAGGCTGGCTAACCTAGCCACCATGACCGGGGACAGATCACCGTGCAATTTGGAATAGATATCGCCCAGCAAAGACTGTCGTGGGACGAGTTGGTCTTGAGAGCAAAGCTTGGCGACCAACTCGGATTCGACGGGGCATTTGGGTTTGATCACTACCAGCCAATGTATGGAACTGGCCCTGGTGAGTGCTTTGAGGGAATGACCACCCTGGCCGGGCTGGCCGGGGAGACTAGCAGGATCCGCCTGGGTCTTTTAGTGGCCGGGGTAACCTACCGCCATCCCTCGGTATATTGCTCACAGGCTATAACTGTTGACCATCTGTCACGTGGTCGTCTGGACATGTCATTTGGGGCCGCCTGGTTTGAACCAGAACACTCCCGGCTGGGTATTGGCTTTCCGAAGACCTCGGACCGCTTTGATCTCCTTGAAGATAGTCTTGAGATAGTTTCGCGGCTCATGACCGGAGAGGTTGTTAGCTACCAGGGGAAGACGACCTCGTTGGATAATGCCCAGCTACTACCTAGACCAGTCCAAAGTCCTCACCCACCATTTTGGATAGGGGGAACTGGGGCACGGCGCACCCTACCTTTGGTGGCCAAGTTCGCAGACGTATGGCACAGTTTTGCAAATCCAGACGAATATAAGAAGGTGTCGGGTCAGCTGGAGCTCTACTGCGACAAGATTGGTCGGAACCCGAAGGAAATTGTGAAGGCATCATCTCTATCACTCTCAGAGGACTTGTCTGAGGTAGAGCGCAACATCGATGCCTACGGCAAAGTTGGAGTCGAGTACCTGGTTATTTCCTGGCCGAGTGAAGGCGCCAAACTTGTTGAGCGATTTGCAGAAAAAGTAATTCCGAACTCTAGATAGTCCTATCCCCATGAGTGGCCCTCTTTCTTCCATTCGAATCCTAGACATCTCAAACGTGCTAGCCGGCCCAGTGGCCGCCCAGGTGCTAGGGGACTACGGAGCCGAGGTAATCAAAGTTGAACACCCTTTAATCGGAGATGGACTTAGGAATCTGGGACGTCGTAAAGATGATATACCGATTTGGTGGAAGGTTATATCTCGTAATAAGAAGCTTATAACTTTGGACCTGAGTAATTTTGAGGGTCAAGAAATCTTCAAGAGACTGGTTCAAGATGCAGACGTGGTAGTGGAAAACTTTCGTCCCGGGACTCTAGAGAGATGGGGCTTGGGGTATGACCAGCTGAAATTGCAAAACCCGAAAGTGATAATGTTGAGAATAACCGGGTTTGGGCAGAGTGGTCCCTACAGTGCTCGCCCGGCTTTCGGAACTCTGATTGAAGCCATGAGTGGATTTGCGGCCTCAATGGGTGAGAATGACGGACCTCCTGTTCTACCCCCGCTGGGTCTTGCAGACACTCTGGCCGGGATTTCGGGGGCACTAGCTGTAACCATGGCCCTGTTTAGTCGGGACAGAAAGGGTGGAAGCGACCGGGGGCAGGAGATTGACCTGTCGATACTGGAGCCCTTGGTGTCGGTTATGAGTCCCCAGCCTTCAGTGTACGACCTAACTGGTGAGGTCGCTGAGAGAATTGGGAACCGATCTGAACTGAACGCCCCGCGAAACCTATACAAGACAGTTGACGGCAAGTGGATTGCGATGTCTAGCTCTACCACTCAGATTGCAACCCGAGTAATGCACTGCATTGGTAGGCCAGATATTGCAAATCAAGACTGGTTCCAAAGCGGTCCAGAACGAGTAAAGCGCGGTGAATACCTAGACTCGGTTGTTGCGGAGTGGGTCAGTAGAAAGAGTCGCGATGAGGCGATTGCTACCTTTGAAAAAGCCCAAGCGGCAGTTGGGCCGGTCTATAGTGTGGATGAACTAATGAGCGATCCCCACTGTGTCGCCCGTGGAGTATTCCAGCGAGTCCAAGACGATGATTTCGGGAGTCTCCTTATGCCCGGTTTGCTATTTCAGATGTCAGAGACCCCCGGCAAGATTGCATTTAGTGGATCAAATATCTCAAAGGATACCGATGAGATACTTGGAAGATTGGGGATCTCAACTGAACAGCTAATTGAACTAAGAGATAAGAACGTAATTTAGCAAGAGTTTTATAGCTTGGTGAATGGTAATTAGTAGCGCAAAATTTCAACCTTGACGTCGAGCGAGAGGATCCTGGCTCTCCAAACCTGGGTCCGCGGATTTGAGACAGGTGGACCGGGCGCAATCTAAAAGGCTCTCTACATCCAATCTCCATACTGTCATCATTGGGGAAATCGACCGGGAATCGCCTAGCTATCTGCTCGGGACTCCAGCCCTGAACCCACCTGCGATCGCCACGATGTGGCTTATTTAGACCTTTGCCTTTCGGGCCTTCCGGGCCAATTGGTCGACTATTTTGAGCTCTAACAGCTTCAGGCAGCCGCTCGTGCACATACTCGCGTAGAGGGTCATTGGTCACCAGCTTGGCAACTTTTGGTGGCCATGCGCGGCGCTCGGCATGCCGTTGGGCAGTTGATGGCCTGCTGTCGGTTCTTTTTGCGTATTGCCGGACGCCCCTACGTTGCGGGCGTCCGGCCTGACTGTCGTGCCATGCGCCACCTAGGTAATCGAGATGTTGCGACGACCAGTTGAATCCGCCTTGACATTTCCGGTCAGTGTGGAAAATAGTTCCCTTCCAGTCCTGGCGTCGGGTGAAGGTAGCTCGGTCAACTATGCGATATATACATCAGGGTTGACGAGCTGTCCGGCGAACAACACCTTTAGCGGTACCGAGTTCCCTGCATGGTTCACGAACCATTCGGACGGCCTGCTCCTTGTCAGTTGGACTCTAACGGCTAAGTGATGGCCTATTCTTAGTATTTTCCTGTGGAACAAATCTACTATCCTTTCAAAGCTCTAAAGTCTCCAACTTTTACAGGGCGTTTCAATCCGAAACGGCCCCAACACGTACTAGGACGATGTCCAATACATTGTCGATCTCATCTCCCGGATCGGGCGAGTCTCGTTAGAGATAGTGAAAGTATTGGACGGGCATGAAGCCTGAACAGCACTTCAGAGTGCAACGGGCTCCAGTAATTTTGTTTCAACCGACATGACTTGGGAGTAGTTTTATAATCGATAGTAGCTTTGGCTTTAGCTTGAAAGTGGTGACAAATTGAGTATAGGTATAGTAAGCAATCGTCGCCGATTATTACTGGCGGCAGTAGGTATATTCTTCGTGGCGGGAATTGTGCTTGGAGCGGTATTTTCTAACGGTGGTAACTCGCAGAGAGGTATTGCGCTAGGTTCCAAGCATGCTTCATTGGGTTTATTGCCACCTGGTTGCGACCGGATGCCAATCAAAGAGCAGGCACAATGCAATGAAATTGCAACTGGACCCACAAATCTCCCGCCACCCCCGAATCTGCCACCAGGATTCATACATAACTCGGGCCAAGTGTCGTCACCCACTTCAAACCCCACGACGCCTACAACTATTGCGCACGATTTTGTAACGAATGTGGATACGCCAAGTGGTGATGTAAACCATGTCGGTACACTCGGGGTTGATATCTCCGGGGTTGTTACTCCGCTCACTTGTGCGGATCCCAACTACTGCAACGGATCAACTTCACTGGACGGAGTCCCGAACATATTTGATTTTCAAAGTCAACTAATTACAGTAATAGGCTCAAATCAATACAGTCTCTTCATTGGATCTACGGCCCCTAACACCTCTCAAGGTGCTGTTGTTGAAATGGTGCGTCCTTATCCGATTCAGCCCGGCAGCGGTCCAGGTCCTAATGGAACCTACGGCTATCCACCAGGGATGATGTATGCAAAAGAGTCACCTAGCGTAACTGGCCCTCTGGAATATGTTTCCGCAGATGACAGCCTTGGAGTTGTATATCTAAAGTCGAGCAATGGAACTAGTTACACGTATAATTTATTTACTCACAGCTTTATAGCCTAATAGTAAGAGTTATGCGCGCAGGAGTTCACTTAGAACTCCACGGCCAGTGTGGCTTCACCAGATCCCACTGAAATATCGTCACGATTAGTGTCCGATAATGTGTCCTGTGACCTGTCCATATTTGCTCTGTTGGGTTGTCCGGGCTTGAAGTGGGGGACTAGGGTCCCACACAGCGCCGCGGCCAAGGCAATAATGGCACCGATTGTAAACGCATCTGAAAAACCGTGTGTTTGAGCTGCGAGATTTAGAATATGTAAATGGGCCCGATTCAACGCATTGCCACTAAGTCTAGCCCCATATATGTGTGATCTGATATCGGATGCCGTTGCACTTGAGGCGACCGTGGCAAGCACGGCTAGACCAATTGCCCCACCAACCTGACGGGATGCGTTGACCATTCCCGAGGCGAGTCCGGCTTGTTTCATGGGGACCCCACTAGTAGCTGCAATAGATACCGGGGTGAACGTCAGACCAATTCCTAGGGCAGCTAACAGCCCGCCAAATAACACGTCCGGATAGTAACCTCCTGGCGAGCTAATTTGCGACATCCAAAACAGGCCGATTCCTGAGATTATTGGCCCTAGTATAAGTATTGGTTTAGGACCCGTCCTGCCGACAAATTTTGCACATCCAATTGCTCCGGCCATAATTGCTAGGGGTTGTGGCAAAAATGCCATTCCGGCCTTTAGAGGGCTGTAACCAAGGACGTTTTGAAGATACAGGGACTCAAAAAACCACATCCCAAACATGGCGGCTCCAACCATGACCATGACCAGGTTGGCACCGGCAACCGAACGAATTGAAAAGAATTTAAGTGGGACCAAGGGATCTTTAGCCCATCTGGACTCGGCCACGAGGAATAGGGCTACAAGTACTGCTGCGGCTCCGATTGGGACGATAGTCTGCCAGGCGGTCCACGAGTACGTGTCGGTTCTAACAATTCCATATATTGCAGAACCCAGACCCAGTGTAATTAGTAAGGCTCCCAAGACGTCTATCTTTGGAACCTCCTCATTGCGTCGCTCAGTTATGACTCTTGCGGACACCAACAGGGTAACTATTCCAACCGGGATGTTGATAAACAAGGTCCATCTCCAGGAAAGCAGGTCGGTAAGGACTCCTCCCAAGATAACCCCGACGGCTCCACCCGCCGAGGCTACTCCGCTCCAGGTTGCCAGTGCCCTGGCCCGCTCATGGGGTTCGGTGTAGGTGGTAGTCAAGATCGTCAAGGTGGCCGGTGCAAGCACTGCCGCTCCCAGTCCCTGTAGGCCTCGGGCAACAAGTAACATCATCTGAGTTGTGGCTATTCCGCCTATGAAGCTCGCCACCGTAAACATGGATAATCCAACCATGAATATTTTTTTTCGACCGAATAGATCGGCAATCCGTCCACCTAAGAGGAGGAACCCACCGAAGGTAAGTGCGTAGATATCCAAAATCCACTGGAGCCCGGTCTCGCTAAAGCCGAGGGAGCGGTGAATTGCAGGTAGGGCCACGTTGACTACCGACATGTCCAAGACCACCATAAACTGCCCAATACAGGTAACTACCAAGATCAACCAGGACGGATGGACCTTTTGGACCCGCCCTTCACCTCTATTAGGCGTGATCGTAGACGAAGTTGTTGGGTTTGCCATAAGCATTATAACGCCACCTTGCCCCAAATATTCCCGCGATTGACCATCAAGTTACCCCGAGGGGACTGGCGGCTTCAGCCGTCAGGGGAATCGGGGTTCGGGGCGACGCCCCGGGGTGTC
>DAIDHF010000072.1 GCA_027452005.1 Acidimicrobiales bacterium | reverse complement strand
AGGCGAAGATGCCCCCGTCGGAGGCCACCAGCCAGTACCCAGCCGAGTCAGAGGTCGCGGCCATTGCAACAATGGGCGCATTTAGGTGCATGTTGCCGGTTGAGCCGAAGAACTGGGCGTCCCCGTAGGCGAAGATGCCCCCGTCGGAGGCCACCAGCCAGTACCCAGCCGAGTCAGAGGTCGCGGCCATTGCAACAATGGGCTCTGCAAGGGCCAAATTTGCCGGCGAACCGTAATTAGTCGCGGCTCCAAATGGGTAGAGAGAACCTTGGTTGGTTGCTATCCAGTATCCCGGCGACTTTCCGGAACTCACAACCGATACGGCCAATTCGCCCGGTTTTAAGTCCTGACCTGCACCACCAAAGTACGTGGCGTCACCGAACGTAAATATTTCTCCGTTTTGTGTGAGTAACCAGTATCCGCCACTGTCGAGTGTACCGGCAGTTGCAACAACAGGTGACTGAGGGGTGATCGGAACAAAACTGGGCCCCCCAGACGAGCTTGTAGAACTGGCCTGGCCTGAGCCGCCACCACTACCACCTGATCCTGACGAATTCTGAACAGTGGTAGTCGTGTTTGGACTTGACGAAAGTCCCGCTCCACTTGGTGGAGCTAAAGTGGCCGGGTTGGGTGCCACGAATGATCCAAAATCACCTGCGTCGGCAAAGGGGATTACCGATCCCTGTTGTGTGGCTACAAAGTATGCCGGGCTTACCGAGGCCTGGGAGCCGCTCGACCCGGTTGAGTCTGAGATCTTCGGGTGGGACGGGCCTGGGAGGATGGCTATTGCACTAGAGCTCCCTGTCGCTCCAGCTAGGAGTGCTCCGGGTCCAATCAATAGGAAAGTCCCCAGGGCGATTGCAAATAGTACTCTTCGAATCATTGATTTTTTCCACAGATAAATTCGGGGACTTCCCGCCCCGTGCACCGGTGAATTAGAGAAAATGTCGTATGAACATCTTACCTACTCCAACCAGGCAATTGGGATATTCGAAGATTATACAGTAAAAATTAGTATATCTCCTGGTGGGAGATGCCCTGCAGACTAAATCAGGCGGGCGGACCTAGTCCAAGAGAACCTGGGTGGCCCGCGCCGACCCGATTCCCCCAGCATTTAACTATCGACAAACCTAGCCGATTCAGTTATAGGCAATCTGAAAAAAGGTAGAAATTCGCAAAATGCTCTCACGAACTCGATTTTCTTACTAACTGCTCTCCCAATTACCAGATAGATCAACTTTACCTATCCCCCGAAAAGAGATCGGCAACTATTCCGTCTAGGATATCTGCCTCTGAAACGGTTACTTCGTCAAATTTCAGGATCTCAACTACTCGGTCTAATATCAAGAGACCAGCGACAATAACATCTGCGCGCCCAATTTCAAGAGCATAACGTCTTGATCTTTCCTTGGCCGTCATTGTAACCATCTCATCTTTTATCCGCCTAATTTCTGCCAGTGACAACTTAGAGTGATGAGTTTTATGGGGGTCGTAACTAAGTAGCCCCTGGGCAATTGCTGAGATTGCTGTAACTGTGCCGGCTAGCCCAAAGAGACTATGACCTTCAAATAAATCCGACGAGTACAGCGAAGAGACCTCGATTACTAATCCGTGCACTAGCTCCTCGACAAATGCTTGAGCATCTCTAATTTGAGAGATACTCGGAGGATCGTCGTGAAGAAATTTCTCTGTAATTCGAACGCATCCCATATTTAAAGATCTGACAAAGTCAGGTCTCCGTTTCGCAACTCCGGCTACAAACTCAGTTGATCCACCTCCTATGTCTAGGACCAAAATCTTAGAGCCGGTCGTATTCAGAGCTGCCGTGGCCCCCAAAAATGAAAGCCGACCTTCTTCTTGACCATCTATTATTTCGGGCGTAATCCCGGTTGCGTCTTGTGCCCCGTCGAGAAACTCTTGAAAGTTGCCCGCGTCCCTTACGGCCGACGTTGCAATGAGTCTCCTCAGGTTCACCTCGTGACGGTTGAGTACTTGCTTATAGCTTCTTAGAGCTTCAATAGTTCGTTGGATAGCCTCTTGGCTTAGTAGACCTGTCTGGTCTACCCCTTGACCAAGGCGAGTAATGGTTAGCAGTCGTTCAACTTGCTCACCACTGGGACCGGCAATAAGGAGACGGGTCGAGTTGGTCCCGCAGTCAATGGCTCCGGCCAGTTCGCCAAGAGACATTATGGACGATCCTCTCCAATATTCTCCCCGGTTAGCCTGTAATGGGATAGATCCAGGTCTATACGGTGAGCCACCCACAGCCCCACCGGATCGCTATGGTCAACCAAGAACCAAGCCAGGTGTGCGTGGAGACACTTTACTCCGATTCTCGTACCCCCTACTCCACCGTAAGGAGTTGGCCCTCGGTGTCCCGGGGGGATCTTGGTACTACGCAGGTCACTATATCGTAGGTGTGATTGCTCAATCTCATCCAGTGAAACTTGCGTCTGGCACAGCCTAACTCCACCAGCCGCCTCTAAATTTGCTACCTTGACACACTCTAGGCCTCCAACCAACCAGAACAATGTAGGCATTGGTCGTCCATCATATAGCACCGGAGAATTCTCAATTACAACAGGTCGCCCGTCTAGATGACGCACAACCACAGTAAACTTACCTTGAGCCGGTCGTCCTAACAGGCTCGTTATCTCTACTAGCTCTTGAGCCGTTCCCATGGTCTAGATTATAGGTCTTAGCTACCCTTTGACCACGGTGGTTGTTGGAACGGCACTTCCCACCGGCACTGGACCATAAGCGCTCTGAGCCTTTGGTCCCGGGAGCACAACAAACTCTTGCTGAGTGGGCTGAATTAGACCGTAGCGCTGATGTGCGATCGCCTCAATCTCCTTGGTCGAGTTCAATTTGGTAATCTCCTTGCCAAGGACCTGTGACCGTCTCGATAGAAGTGCCACGTTGGATCGAACATCTTGATATTCGTGTCTTACCTGAAATAACGTCCCGATTGGCATAATGAGAACGAACACTGTAACCATGCCGATAATTAGGAGCAACCAGGCCCATGCCGGAGGTGACCCGTTACGAAGGACCCTTACAACTCTCACCTTGGACTCAACACCCCTTGTACCCCACTAAATCGTGCGCTGTCGCCTAGATCTTCCTCGATCCTTAGCAACTGATTGTACTTGGCAACCCGATCGGACCTTGCAGGAGCCCCGGTCTTGATCTGCCCGGCACTTGTGGCGACTGCCAGATCTGCAATTGTGGTGTCCTCGGTCTCGCCTGAACGATGGGAGATTACACAGCTATACCGACTGGACTTGGCCAGTTCAATAGTCTCAAGCGTTTCAGTTAATGTACCTATCTGGTTTACTTTGATCAAAATTGAGTTTCCAACATGAGATTTAATCCCTCTGTCAAGCCTTTTTGGGTTAGTTACAAAAATATCATCTCCGACCAGTTGAACGCGGGATCCAAGGCTTTCGGTTAAACCTGCCCATCCATCCCAGTCTTCTTCAGCCATGGCATCTTCAATGGATACAATTTGTGGATACCGATTACATATCTCTACCCAATACTCAATCATCTCTTGGCTAGAAAGCGATCTTTTCTCACCTTCTAGGACATATTTGCCATCCCTAAAAAGCTCACTGGTTGCAGGGTCAAGGGTTATGGAGATTTCCTCCCCCGGCCTCTTGCCACTTTCGACGATTGCTTGCGAGAGTAAATCAATAGCTTCCATATTGTTAGCAAGATCAGGGGCAAAGCCGCCTTCATCACCTATCCCGGTAGATAATTTACGTCCCTTCAAGACAGCCTTGAGCTGGTGGTATACCTCAGACCCCCACTGGAGGGCCTCCTTGAAGCTCGATGCCCCATGTGGCGCTATCATGAACTCCTGAAAGTCGACACTGCTATCGGCATGAGCACCCCCGTTTAGTACGTTCATCATGGGGACCGGAAGGAGATGTGCCCCGGGGCCGCCCAGATATTTATAAAGTGGGAGGTCGCTTTCAATCGCCTGTGCTTTTGCAACCGCCAAGGAAACCCCCAAGATAGCATTTGCCCCAAGGGAAGACTTATTCTCGGTCCCGTCCAGGTCTATCATTGCAAGATCTATCTCGCGTTGGTCTCGGCTGTCGAGCCCAACTATCACCTGAGCAATCTGGGTGTTGATCGAATCAACGGCACCTTGAACCCCTTTGCCTTGGTACCTGTCACCCCCGTCTCTCTTCTCGGTTGCCTCGAATCTTCCAGTGGAAGCCCCCGAGGGCACAGAAGCCCGTGCCAGTGAACCGGACTCTAGGAGTACCTCGGCCTCCACGGTCGGGTTCCCCCTTGAGTCCAAGATCTCTCGACCGACAACCTGAATTATCTCGCTCATCGCGCTCCAATGCTCAAATCTTGTTCCGTTGCCAAGAAAACTAGCCCAAAAGACCCAAATTGATAAATCCGCCCGGTTTGCTTACTTGAGATCACTCCCACGATCTCCTATTGGGCCACCTTTGGCAGTCTCCCAAAGCCCGTCCAGCTCCTGCATTGACATCTCTTGGAAGTTTCTTCCAGAATTAGCTATATATAGCTCTAGGACACGAAACCGCTCTCGGAATTTGTTAGAGGCCTTTCTCAAGGATTCCTCACAGTCTAGACCGAGATGTCTTCCCAGGTTCACAACACTAAACAAGAGGTCGCCAAGCTCGTCTTGAATTCGAGCGCTCAATTGGTTGTCGGCGGCAACAGGGCTGTTCCTTGCGCCAGTTCGAGTTACCCGGTCATTGGCTAGCCTAGTAGCTACCCCGAGCGAGTCTCTGCCACCTACTGACTTGCCGGGATCCCAAGATAAGAGACCGACCTCCTTGCGGAGTTCACCAAACTCTTCAGCAATCTTAACCATTGGTCCTTGGAAGTCTGGCCAGTCAAAACCAACAGTGGCCGCCTTTTTCTGGACCTTTTGAGCAAAGAGCAAAGCTGGCAGGGTTGATGGAATTCCATCCATGATTGTCTCCCTGCCCTTTTCAACCTTTTTTATCTGTTCCCAATTGCTCATGACCTCTTGGGGAGTTTCTGCCACTAGAGTCCCGAAGACGTGGGGATGGCGATTGACCAGTTTGTCCGTCGTGATCCTTGCAATATCGGATAGGTTGAAGTAACCGTACTCCGATGCCAAGGTCGAGTGAAAGACAACCTGAACCAATAGGTCACCAAGTTCTTCGCATAGATGTTCATAGGCTCCATATGGGTCATCTTGAAGCTCATATCGGGTTTCGTCATCTTTGAGTGTGGTACCGGGCAGATTGGAGATTGCCTCGAGGACTTCGTAGGTTTCTTCAAGGAGATGAGTAGCCAGGCTTTGATGGGTCTGATTCTTGTCCCACGGACACCTATCTCTAAGTGTTCGTATCAGTTCGACCAGCCTCACAAGCTCCACACCCGGCGGTCGTGAGATATTTGGAATGTACACGGTGGTCATGTGATCTGGTGTGATCTCCCGGTCAAGATCTTCAATCGGCAATTGCCTGACCAGTTCGTCGTCGCATCCAAGGTGCTCCAACACGGTCACGAATATGTTTCCATCTGAGTTGTCTTCAAGGAGTGCAAGCTTTATCTCAGATAGTAACTCTTTGCTCCAACATTGGGCGATCAAAAATGGCCCGGAATTTCCTTGAGCCTTTATGTTGAAGCCTTGAGCGTCAATCATGGTAACAGTCGACTTGAACGGATCAATTCTGAGTCTCTCAAAGGCGAGGTCCATAAATGAGACATTGCCAACTAGGTCAATGTCAACCTCACTGGTGCCCAGCAACATCTCGACAACGTCCTCTAGAATGGCCGGGCTTCCAGGAACACAGTAAGTGATATAAGCGTTATCCAGGGCGGCCTTCTTGGCACTTTCGATTAGTTCCTTACAGATCGCTTTATATACCCCGTCAAAGCTCTCAGTTGATCGATACAACGAGTCGAAGTCTTGAATGTTTGAAAAAAGCGGCACGCAGGGATGCAGCCTGGTTCGGGCATAAGCCTGCTTGGACTCGGAAATCAAATCATGGATCTTATGATCAAGGTAGCGAGAATCGCCGGGACCAAGGCCGATTACTACAATTTTTGGTCTCATGTCGCTCAAAACCTATCCCGGGAGCCCGAGAAGCAATTTATCCGAGAGGATTTGTATTTGGACCAGGCGCCGACGTAGTAGTCGAACTTGGCAACAAATTCGTAGCTGGTCCCTGGGGAGCTTTAACGGTATAGCCTAACGTGTAACTTGAACCCTTGACGAAAATCCCATCTGCAGGATTAACGAGTACCTGAGTCCGCAAAATATAGTGCTTTACAGCATAGTTTATAAGACTGGTAATTGGAGTCGGGGAGGAACGCTGAAGCATAGTGGTAGTTGCTAAGGGCAATAAGGACTGTGAGATCGCAGACGGAAAACTCGACGAGATCAGATAATAGATAACGTAACCGGTAGTAACTGGCGAACCTGAACTCGGCGGAGCTGAAACGGCTATTGGAGGCGTAACCTGATTTGGAGACAGGCTAGAAACTGCGCTCGCTATGTTGGGTGATAATCCAGCGAGGCTCCCACAGCTCGGGGTCGAATTTGACGCAGTTGACTCGACTGCACCAGTGACTGAACTTGCAAAGCTCGACCCACCTTGGATTTTTCCAATAGCACTCTGAGCTTCGGCCTGAGTCGAAAAAAGAGCGTCTTGAAGGCAGATCTGTCTAAAGATCTGTGGATGACTTTCATAATAAGAAGTTACAGATTTTTTCGTAAGAGAAATTCTTTCAATGGCAGCGCCAAGAGCTAGTGAGGCGGCAGACTCATCTACCAAGAACTTCTTGAACCCGGGATCCAACTTTCCAATCTGTCCCCCTTGGGATGATTGAGATCCAAGGGAAGTAATGAGTTCACTGGTTGCGATTGACCGTACATAACTTGTAACGCTCACATGTCGCTCCCGGAGTAGCTCATTTACTGCGAGTAACGAGATGTCGGTATCGGCGATGCCGGCCGATACCTGGGTGGGACGGGTACCTGGGGTAACCGAAATCCCCCCGGCGACCAAGTTCCCTGATATCCCCGGAGATGCGTAAAACTCGTTTATCTGGGTGATGAGTTGGGACTGAGAGTACTGGCTCGTCCCGACCTTGACCCCGTAAGGGGTGACCGAACACGACGACAGTGCTGTTGCAATGAGTGGAATTAGTACAAGGAGATATATTTTGCGCACGACACAGTGTATGCTAGTCGGACTTTCCTCCGGCTAACCAGTCAAAGAAAGCTGGGACTCCCTGTGGTTTGGGTATTAATCAAGCCCGAGCAGGGAAGCAAGGGATTTGATCAAATACTCGGGTAGATCGGCAACGGACCCGTCAATGGGGAGAGCCAGTGTTATCGGTGCCTCGGTGGTCGACTGATCCTCTTGTTGGGACAACCCGGGTCCATGTTGGCGAGGTGCCTCTCGAGCAGATGCGTCTGGGAAGAGACGAGATAGCCTTACTCGGCCACTTGCCTTGAGCATGATCGGGCTAATTTTGGCCAAGGTCTTTCCTCCGTTTGGGCCTCCAGGGCGTCCCGGGGTAACCACAATCTCGTCGATAGCGTTGGTCATGCAAAATACTCTTAGCCTTGTCACGTCTAGTAGGCTCCGGGCCTTCCCGGGGATCTTTCCGTACCGGTCGGTCCACTCTGCGACTATTTCATCTAGTTCCGAATTAGTCCTGACCGAGGCCAGCTGACGATAGGCCTCTATGCGTAGATCGTCGCGCGAAATATATGACTCTGGAATATACGCGTCAACCGGTAGCTCTAGCTTTATCTCGACCTGGCGTTCGGTGACTTCTCCTTTTAGCTCGCTTAGGGCATCTGAGACCATCGAGACGTACATGTCATAACCAACCGCCGATATCTGACCAGATTGGTCCCTGCCGAGCAGGTTTCCAGCACCCCTAATCTCTAGATCACGCATGGCTATCCTGAGGCCCGAGCCCAACTCCACGTTGTCCCCAATGGTCTTTAGTCTCTCATAGGCGGTCTCGGTTAGAGATACCTGTGGTGGGTACAAAAGGTACGCGTACGCCCGAGCCCCAGACCTACCCACTCGACCTCTTAGTTGGTGAAGTTGCCCGAGACCCAGCCGATCTGCTCGGTCGACCACCAAGGTGTTGACCGTGGGCATGTCTATTCCTGACTCGATGATGGTCGTACAACACAGTACGTCGTATTTCCCGTCGGCAAAGTCAACTACAACCCGCTCTAGAGTACCTTCATCCATCTGCCCGTGAGCCACGACCACCCGGGCCTCGGGAACGAGTTCTCGAAGGCGGTTAGCACAAGCCTGAATATCGCGGACCAAATTGTGCACATAAAACACCTGACCTTCCCGCAAGAGTTCCCGACGTATGGCCTCGACGATTACCGGCTCTTCGAGTGGCCCCACGTAGGTGAGAATTGGTTGACGCTCCACGGGAGGTGTGGACAAAATAGTAATATCCCGAATTCCGGTAAGGCCCATCTCAAGGGTCCTTGGAATTGGAGATGCGGTTAGCGTGAGCACGTCCACGTTGGTGGCTAGCTTTTTGATGGCCTCCTTGTGGTTCACCCCAAACCTCTGCTCCTCGTCTACCACGAGCAGGCCCAGGTTCTTGAACTCAATGTCCCCAGACAAAAGTCGGTGGGTACCAATCACGAGGTCGGCCTCGCCGGTTGCCAGTGAGTTGGTAACCTTTTTGGCCTGTTGGGCGGTGAGAAACCTGGACAAAACCTCAATTGACACCGGAAACTGAGCCATCCGGTCAGAAAAAGTCTCATAGTGTTGCTGAGCGAGCAGCGTGGTCGGGACCAAGACCGCCACCTGCTTGCCGTCTTGAACGGCCTTGAAGGCGGCTCGGATGGCTACTTCGGTCTTGCCAAAGCCTACGTCTCCGCACACTATCCGGTCCATGGGACGAGTTGATTCCATGTCGGATTTAACCTGGGCCACAGCTTTTAGTTGATCGGGGGTCTCAACAAAACTAAAGGAGTCCTCTAGCTCGCCTTGCCAGACCGTGTCCGGTGAAAACTGGAACCCGGGCTGGGCAAGTCTCTTGGAGTACAAAACGACCAGTTCTTGCGCAATTTTCTCGATCTCCTTGCGTACTTTGGCCTTGGTCTTTTGAAATTCCGACCCACCTAGACGGTGTAGGCTCGGCGAGTCACCCCCCGAGTAACGAGAGAGAAGGTCCATCTGGTCGGAAGGTACATATAGCTTGTCGTTTCCTCGATACTCAACAAGTAAGTAGTCCTTTTCAGCACCTCCCAGAGACCGACGGACCATCCCTGAAAATTTTCCCACTCCGTGGTGTTGGTGGACCACGTAGTCCCCCGGAGAGAGGTCGTCAAAGAATCCATACGTGGTCGATGACTCAGATCTACTACGGCCCGGTTTAGCTGATGCAATGGTCTTGTGAACCCGATGCCTTCCGGTAAGGTCGTTTTCGGAGATCACCGCCAGGTGGTGTTGATCGAGGATAAACCCGTCCTCGAGGGCGAGCTCTACAATACAGATCTTGGCCGTGGCGGTCCGAAGGTAGGTCCCAACATCCTCAGCCTTGAGTCCTGCTCGTTTCGCCGGGGCTTCCTCGGATCGGGTCGAGTCCAACTCAACGGGTTCATCAAGTACCTCGACAACCAACCCGGCGCTTGTCAGGTTTTGATAGATTCTGGCTTTAGAACCGCGGCCACTTGCACATATCAGGACCAGATACTTTTTATCAACCAACTCAGAAAGTCGTTCAACAATCTTGTTGCTATCGCCAAGGTCAAGAAAGTTCCACTGAGTGGCAGATACTATTGATCGCCCATCAGCCCGGGGGGTTCTTGAAACAAGTCCGAGCGAGCCGGAAGACTTGAATGAGATTTGGTCAACGGGCACGTGAAGAGTGGGAAAGTTGACGCCATCATCGGGAATTCCCCAAGTTGGGGCCAGGGCCTTGGCTAGGGAGTTCTCTTCGTCGATTATCTCCATAGATCTAGCCGTGATCCTGTCTAGGTCTACGAAGACCCCAGATGAGCCCTCAGGAAATAGGTCGCTAATCAAACCGGCCTCGGGTTGAAGCCAGGGTAGCCATGACTCCATCCCGTCAAAGAAAACGCCTTGTTCGACTAGTTCCCAGCGCATTTTACCCCATGGACACAGTTCAATAAGCTCACCTGCCCGGGCCTTGATGTGATCGGTGATGGCCAGCTCTCTGGCTGCATAGATAGTAACCGCGTCGATGTCTGCGGTCGATCTCTGATCGTTGGCATTGAACGTGGTCAACCGGTCCACGTCGTCTCCAAAGAACTCGACTCTAATGGGGTAACTACCCAGGGAAGGAAAGACGTCCACAATGCCACCCCGAAGTGCCACTTCGCCGCGGTGCTCGACTTGGTACTCCCTGGTATATCCCATTGCGACAAGGTGGGACACTAGTTCATGGAGGCCACCTACCTGGGGAGTTGTCCCGGGCAACAGGGTTATTGGCTCTGACAGGGGGCTTTGAAGGGCAACCTTTTGGGTAAGAGCCCGGCTAGAGGCGACCACGATTGCCTGGTCGACCGAGTTGGTAAGTTCCCAGATAACCTGCTGGCGGCGTCCGACTATCTCTATTGACGGGCTGACCCGTTCAAAGGGAAGGGTCTCCCAGGCCGGAAAGTGAAACACTCGGTCATGTTTACAAAATGCCCGGAGTGCGTTGACCAACTTGTCTGCGTCACTGGACGTGGGGACCCCAACTAGAAAAGACCCGGTAGGCTCTTCTTGTACCCAGGCACCCAAGACGAGGGGCAACACGTTTTCAGGTACGTAAACTTGACTTGCGATACTTGGAGTAAAACCCTGGAAGGACTCTGAACGTCGTAACCGGGTAGCAATATCGGAAAGGTTGACAGACGAAGTCACGGGTTACCTAAGAAAGTTGCCTGAAGGCCCTAAGTTGAGAACCTGACCCAATAAATCTAAGGCATTAGCCTTAGAATCCTCAAGCTCTTGAAGGTCGTGGCCGGATAGTTTAGCTAAAACGAAGTTGGCCCCCAAGTTAGCCCTGGGTGGTTTTCCAATTCCAACCCTTATCCTGAGAAAGTCACCAGATCCCATGTGACCTAAGATCGACTGAAGTCCGTTGTGGCCAGCGGTTCCTCCTCCTCGCTTGAACTTGACTATTCCAGGGGCTAGGTCCATCTCGTCGTGGACCACAATAACGTGGTCCAAAGACTCGATCTTGTTAGTCTTATATAGTGCCCTGACGGCGAGCCCGGATTCATTCATGAACGTGTTGGGAATA
>DAIDHF010000071.1 GCA_027452005.1 Acidimicrobiales bacterium | reverse complement strand
GCGTCGGTCATAAAGACCTCGTTGAACATAGACCGGCCGGTCATCTCTTTTAGGGGACGCACCTCAACGCCAGGCTGGTGCATGTCAAGAGCAAAGTATGAGATGCCTTTGTGCTTAGGAACACCTGGGTCGGTACGGGCGAGCAACATTCCGATGTCGGCCCAGTGGCCTGACGAGGTCCAGACCTTTTGGCCGTTGATAACCCACTCGTCCCCGTCCCGGTCGGCCTTGGTCTGAAGGCCAGCCAGATCAGATCCAGCTCCTGGCTCTGAAAAAAGCTGACACCAGGCCTTCTTCCCGGTTACGATCTCATATATCAACGTGTTGATCTGCTCTTGAGTTCCATGGCTAGCAATTGTCGGGGCGGCCAGGAGTAGTCCGAGGCCTCCCGGGGCAGACAAGGCACCGTAATTAGAGATGGTCTTTTGAACCACGACGGCGTCTCCCCGAGAAAGCCCCCTCCCGAAGGCGTTTTCAGGTAGGCCCGGGGCTGCCCAGCCGGAGGTACCTAGCTTTTCCCACCACTCACCAACCTCAAGGTCAGGGTTCCAGTTAGAGTCCAACCAGGCCCTAAGTTCATCAACCAGGGAGTTATTTTGAGAAGACGATGGAGTTTCCAAGTTCTTAGTCCTTCTTTTGCGCTTTTGAAGAATTACTGTACAACTTTATACTTCTATGACTTTCGACCCTAAATCTGGGTGAAACTATCTGCAATACTAGGTAGTTATTCGGTTGTAATTAACCGAACGGTTTTCCCTTGGGCTAGAGTTTACAGTGGGCCAGTTTGGGTAAACGAGCAGGCATTGGAGGAACTTGAATGCTTATCGAGTCATTGGTCAACTTGAGTACTAATGGACACTACATCCACTGGGGATTTATTCAAATCTCTCTAGCAAACTTCTTGGTTATTGTGACCATGATTGTTCTGTTCATACTAGCTCTTGTTGTCCCGTTTCCAAGTCACGAGATCGTAGGAGACGATCATCACAAAGCGTTTGACGGTACAGGAAGTGTCTCAAATGAGCCTTCTAAGTAGAGGTTGTCAACATGAGTTCTAGCAATAAGCAGATGTGGACCGAAAAAGTCAGGAAGGCCATGGTTAGTGCCCTGCCCCCTGACAAGCTTATGCCTGACAGTCAACCGGCCTATGTTGCCTCGTGGATTTACGTGTTTGGAGTGGCCACACTTTCAGCGTTGTGTGTAGTGATTGGTACCGGGATAATCTTGGCTATTGGGGGTCCATCATGGTGGCACACATCGTCATTTGGGCACTTTGTAAACTCGTTGCACTTGTGGAGTGTTGAGCTGTTTATGTTGTGTATGGTTATTCACCTGTGGGGCAAGTTCTTCATGGCCGCCTGGAGGGGTAATCGTCAGCTCACCTGGATAACCGGCGTCGTGTCATTTCTTTTGTCGATCGGGGCAGCCTTTACCGGGTACTTGTCACAACAGAACTTTGATTCACAGTGGATAGCCACCCAAGCTAAAGATGGTCTGAACGCCGTTGGCGTGGGGGCGTATTTCAACGTTATGAACTTTGGACAGATGATCGTGTGGCACGTTATGTTGCTACCTTTGGTCGTTGGCCTGCTGGTCGTTGTCCACCTGCTCATGGTTAGACATCGAGGCGTTGTACCGCCCTTTGATGACTCTCTGAGTAACAATAGAAATGCTGAAAGCTCGGCCAAAGACGCGGAGCCGGCCAAGTGAAACCCGACCGTGATGTAGCTGAGTGGACTGGACCGAAGATACGCTACGACCTGGTCAAAGAGTTTACTATTGCCCTAGTGGTTATGGCAGTCCTTACGGCGCTACTGGCAATAGTGTTCTCGTCCCCCGATGACAGGCCAGTAACGATCAAGTCGTGGTCTTTGGCACAGCCGGTTGACCTTGCCCAGACGGCCCTGGCTGAGCTGAACGGGACAAGTGCGTCGGCGACTTATGGGCCGCCCTATAACAACACTCCCGGGGCAGGCCAGAAGATTGGTCCGATCTCTCTGGCCCGGATTCCCGGGGTAACTCACCCGATCAACAGCGCCCAGGACTATGTCCTTGGACCCCTCTCGTCAGATCCAGACGTGCCCGGCCTTCCAGGGGCACTGGTGGCCTTCCGAGGGGCCTCTCAAGGACAAAAATCAACCTGGGAGTCCGCGTACTCCAAGGCTCTCAACAAGGCCACGTTTACTAATGGAAAGCTAGATGTACCTCCCGGCAATTACGGCCCGGTTGCCCCGATGATTTCTGCCCTGGTCTCTATGGCCCGAAGTGGGGCACTAGACGGGGCCCTTCTCAGGTCGTCGCAGTTCTACGGGACCGACTACACCAAACCACTCCTGTTTATGGCTGACGGGTCCTATTTGGCGAGCGTGGGAGGCAAGTATCATCTCCAGGGAACTCAATGGGGAATGATGAATGAGACCGGGAACTACCCGGGTCAGGCTTGGTTGTGGTTGTATACCATGTGGTATCAGATCTCACCTTTTACCACCTCGGGTAACGCAGATGCCTTGATCTGGTCCATCATGATGGTCCTTACCCTGGGTCTTATCTTGGTCCCGTTCATACCCGGGCTCAGGTCAATACCTCGGGTCACCAAGGTCTATCGGGTTATCTGGCGAAAGCACTACGCGAAAGTCGAAAAGCAACTTAGCCCGCAATAAACTTTAGGATCGCCTTCGACCAAGAGTTGGCGTCCTGAAATAAGAATCCGTGACCAGCATCTGGGTACATGATCAGTTTTGATCCGGGAATCTCTGTGTGCATCTCATAGTCATTTTGCGGGGGGATAAGGACATCGTCGCTCCCGTCTCCAATCAGGGTTGGGACCTTGATATGGGATATCTCGTGTCCAGAAGGGTCGCCGCCGGCGAACCACTTGGCCAGGGCAGACAACTGTTGACCATCGATCGATCCAGAGGCCAGATAAAAGTTGGGATACTTAGAAATTTGGCTGGTAAAGGCGGGAACTTCCTTAGCCTGTTGGTCGGGAGGAAATAATAGTCCCAGTAGCGCACCGGCATTGGCCTGGGAAGGATTTCCCAGGGCAGCGGTTGCTGCAGCTGAGGGTGGGGTAGCTTTTGCGTTTCCCGGTAAAGTAGCACAGAGTATTAGCTTGGATAGATCCTTGGGATATTTGGCGGCCAGAGACTGGGCAATCATTCCGCCCATAGACCACCCCAACACGGTCGGTCTCCTCAGGCCCAGGGCCACAATAAAGGCGTGTGTCTGATCGGCCATGGTTCCAATGGTTAATGGACCCGGTGGAAGAGAAGTCTTTCCAATCCCAGAATTGTCAAGAGTAATGACTCGGTGATATCTCGCCAGGGCGTCAACAAAGTTGGGAGGCCATCCGTCCATGCTAGATGAGTATCCCATGATCATCACTATGGTCGATCCGGTCCCGATCGAGCGATATCCGACGGTTCCATCGGAGGTAACCTTGGTTTGAATCGGAGCAGCCACTATTGACGGGGCCTGGCTATTTCTGGCGGCCGCAACTGAACTTGTTGGCCCGGTCGTCTTGTTGGCACACCCACCGCAGAGCACCAGTGTGACAACGCCTATAAGAGCTACCATCTCTAACTTTTTTGGACAAGACATCAAGCACCCACCTTTCTGAGCTTCGTCCCGGGAACTTGAAAAATGCTACCAGACCTTCAAGCCAACCGGCGCCTCAGAGTATTAGTAACACAGGCCACTATCAACTACAGGGTTCCAGGAAGGAGGCTGTTGGCACTTGCCACTATAAACACCCCAATCAAGATGACGAGAGGCAGGCTATAGAGATAGATCCTAACGGGTCTATCCCGTCGAGCAAAGTACCTAATTACCTGGTTAGTAGCGAGCATGCACAATAGCGACAACACCAAGGGTCCTGGCGAACCAAGTTGTCCACCGAGCGATAAACTTTCCGGGGAAAGGTTGCTGGGATTTGTCAGGTGTATTCCGGTGGTTGGAACTACCGGGTTCTTGTCAACCGAGACGAGCTTAGCGGTTACCTCATAGCGCGACGATGAAAGGTATCTAGGGTTAGACGTTACTAGTGTCAAGAGGTCACCAGTAGAAGGGGTTAGTAGTTGGGAGTAGTTGCTAGTCACGACTCCGGTATGGGCAACACTATAGACCAAGTCGGCCTTTGAGGTCTTTATCAATACTTGATCACCGACGCCAAGTTGGTCGAGGTAGTAGAAGGGGTGGGCATAAATGGTCCGGTGCCCGACAATAACAACGTTTCCAGCCTCACCTGGCAATGGTGTCCCAGGGACGTGGCCTGGTCCGCTAGCGAGGTCTGCCCGAGAAATTCCCTGGACAATAATAAAAGATGCGTCAATAGAGGGAATTGTAATTTCTGCTACCGGGCTTCCATCAGAAGGCGCTTGGGGGCTTGTAGCTGGGAGTAGCCCGGGGGCGGGATTTGCCGGATGTGTTCTCGCCACGTACTTATTAAACGAGTCAATTTGTTGCTGGAATTGAACCAGGAGAATCTTTTGCCGTGAAGTGGTCTTTACGCTAGTTAGCCACAACTCGTTTACTAAGAACATCGGAATGAGAAGTCCAAGTATAAAGGTAAATTGGGCAACTGTTGCGATAGCCTCCCACATTGCTGGGTGGGTAGAGCGAAGGGTTGACTTGGGGGTAGGGGACACCGGGATGGCTGGGGCAACCTGTACTGGGCGTTCAGCTAGTTGGAGACCTACCTGAGTAGAACTCTTAGAATCCTCAATCTCAATTCCAGCAAAAAAGTCTTGTAGGGGAACTCTTTCTTGCTGTCGAATAACTGGATCGATTGACTCTGTGGAGGTATTGAGAGGGGCTATTGGTTGGGCACCTCGCACTTGGTCTCTTGGGGGCGTAGGTTCGGACAGATTGCCAGAACCGAAGGTTCCACGAGGTACATTAGATGGAGGAGAGCTAAGCCGCCTTGACATAGAGCGCTTTTCTAAATGCCGTGTCCTCTGTTCGCCTCGCTTCGCCTCTTGTCGCGCGGCCTTCTCGTCTCGAATACGTTTCTGATTTGCCTGCTTGATTTGCAGCTCACGGCGTGACTCTTCTGCACTTAGGGCTAATTCAATCTGTTTACGCTCTTGTTCCTGTCTCCGTCTCTCAGTCTCAGCATCTCTTCGGGCTTTAGCTTGTTGTTCTTTCAGGGCCTTTTTTCCCAAGTAAGCCCTACGCTTTTCTTCACGGCGTCTTTCAGCGTCGAGCGCCTTTTCTTGCTCTAACTGGCGCTTGTGGGCGAGCCGTTCGGCCTTTTGTTGAGCAAGTTCACGCTGGTGCTCTTGCTCATGTAGCTCCCGTTCCGCAAAGCGTTGCTCACTGAGTTCATTCTCGACCTGTCTACGATCCTCGTCGCGAAGCCGATTTTGTTCACGAGCCTCGACTTGGGCTTGTCTGCGAGCCTCAGCGCGGAGTCGTTTCTCCTCTAGCCTTTGCTCTTTTGCTAAGTTTCTCCGTTGAGATTCATGTTCCTTCAGGGCCTTCTTTTCCAGGTAAGCCCTACGCTTTTCTTCACGACGTCTTTCAGCGTCGAGTGCCTTTTCTTGCTCTAATTGGCGCTTGTGGGCGAGCCGTTCGGCCTTTTGTTGAGCAAGTTCACGCTGGCGTTCTTGCTTCTCAATATCCCGCTGAATGCGTTCTCTTTCACGGGTTTCGGTCTCGGCCTGCTTACGGGCCTCATCGCGAAGCCGTTCTTGCTCACGCTTTTCAGCTTCGGCCTGTTTGCGGGCTTCTTCCCGGAGCCTTTGCTGCTCTAGGGCAATAGCATCGGCGGCACGCTTTTCGTCGAGACGCGCTTGTTCGGCCCGTCGGGCCTCAGCTTCTGTCTGCTTGCGAGCCTCATCTCGAAGCCTTTCCTGCTCACGCTTTTCGGCCTCGGCGTACTTTCGTACTTCCTCGATTTGACGTTCATTTTCAAGGGCCTCGACCTGGGCCTGTTTACGGGCTTCATCGCGGAGGCGTTCTTGCTCACGAGCTTCTGCTTCAGCTTGTCTACGTGCCTCATCGAGGAGATCCTGCTGCTGACGAGCCTGGGCTTCTGTTTGGGCGCGAAGGGCTCTCTGTTTCTTTAGATTCTCTTCTTTTTGTTGCTTTTGAAGTTGCTTCTTCTGTTGGAGAGCAAGCTTTTGAGCGGCTGATTTTCGAGCTTGTTCGGCGCGTCGCTTTTGCTTTGCAATCCTTTGTTGAGCCTTCGGGTCAGCTTTGATCGACCGCGTTGCCTCACCCTGTAAAGCTGAGTTACTATCTCCTGCACGTTCGTCAGATTTAGATGAACTTGGTGATGGTATTCGAAGAGACGGAGTTCCGTGATCTATTACATGGGTTTCCAAGATTCCCGAAGTACGCGATCTTGATTTGTTGGCCGGTCGAGTCGAACCTGACTTGGAGTTTGGTGATTTATCCCGAGATTGTCCCGATTTAGACGGACCCGGTTGACGGCTAGGTCCAGCGGGCTTACGCCTTTTGTTGGGAGGCTTGCCGTCAGCCATACGTAAAAAGTCCTGAGGGGTCTACTGGCCCATAACCTAAGTTGAGACCTTTACAAAATTGCGTCGTGAATATGACTAGCTTATCGAGGTGCTGGGATTTCACCTGAGGGTTCCGACTCGCCAAAGAAATCATCTCCAGAAAATTCGCCCTCTTCCTCTTCCTCTTCATCATCGTCATCGCCAGCAACTGGTAGTTCCGACCCAGCCTGAGCGCGCTTGGACGCCATATGAAGGGCCAAACCAGACGCAAACAAAATCGCGTCAAGTAGTAGTCCTGCAATGATGGCCAGAGAGAGTAAGGGGACCCCTTTGCTTTTCACCGCAGACGCATTGCCGGACTTTCCTTGCGCGGCAAGATCGAACTGGATGGTAGTAGCAAGCTGTCCACCGCTTGCGGCAGGGCCGGTTAGGACAATATTGTTTTGTCCCTGCGAGAGAGTGTAGTTCTGAGAACCATTTAGTTGAAAGTTGGAGTTCCCAAAGTAAGTTACGGCCGCCGTAATACATCCGGTAGAGTCGGTCGTGAGAGTAGGACCAGTCTGTCCGTCCAGGGTGGTAGTCAAGGTTGCATTGGGTTGATAGTTACAGACCTTGGCACCTTCTTCAGTAACGGCCGAGTAGTAAGTCGGGAGTTTTATCAGCTTGGTCTGAAGGTTGTTTGGAGCAGACGTTGTACTACCGGCTACCACGGTAGTCGATACCCCTACTATCGTCGTGGAAGTTATACCGACAATTGTCGTGGGCACGGTAGAGGGAGTTGTCCCAAAAGTGGTCGTGTTCACAACAGTACTGGAAGTTGTCCCTGGGTACCCCGAGGGTCCAAATGCGGTAGTTGTGGGTCCAGGACCCCCCGACGACGGGGCCGAGGTAGTAACCGGCGAGATGATTGCCCCATACGCACCGTGAGGAGCCGAGATCTCTAAGTAGCCAAATGCCATAAGGGCAACTAGGGCAACTGTTACAGATGTCAAGGTAACTCGGCGAAGGGTTGCACTCAACACTGTTGAGTACTCGCCTGCTTGGTCCTTGTGAATGTCGATTTCCATATTATTTTCGAGTCAATTTCCAGGTAACAAAGATTGTCTTATCTAAGGTTAGACTCTGTTTGGAAGGTCCGCTTATTTTCCACCCTTTACCTGCAATTTTGACGTTCAAGGTGACCGGAAAAAGGCGTGGTTGGGGCACAAATCGCAGGTAAAATGAGCCATTCTGTACGGCATTCGCAATCGAGGTCTCAAATGCCACCAACCCCGACTGACCTGCCTGGACCGAGACAGGAATCTGATTTAGTTCAAGCCCAGACTCGCTAACACTTGCTGGCTGTTGGCCAGATGACGGTCCCCAAAAATAAACCCTCGCAACATACTGGCCCGGGGTAAAGGAGTTGATGTCGTCAGGCCCGAGTTGGTAGGAGGGCTTAGCCCCGACCGGGGCCTGGTTGTTGATAACGACTGACGTCCCAATCTTGGCAGTGTTGGAGCCTGTGATTTGAACGTTCACGTCGATGATTGGATGAACAAAGTAGTCGAGTTTGGTGGCCGTTGCGTTCTCTACGGCCACGTGGACAGTTCTTTGGGGGTCAACCCGGGAGATGTCGCCACCTAGTCCGGTCTGGTTGAAGATGGACTCAATCTGGGGGTCGCTGCTCCAGAGCATTAGATGACCTCCCGCAGCTGACTTGGCGAGGGCGTTTGCAAACTTTACCATGTTTGAACCTGAAGTGTTTCTGAGTTGAGACATGACTGTCGAGGCCACGTTGGCAATGTCGTCTCGTCGAGCCTCTTGCTGAACTGAGGTTGGGGCATTTTGATAGAGCTGGTTCAAGAGAACTTCCGACACGTTAGACGATGAGATTGGCTGGCCAATTCCTGGGACTGACACCGGACCGGTTACGGCCAACAGGTTGCTAAGGGCAGGGACGTCTAGAGCAATAACCCCGTCAACCGGGCTATTGGAGGCTTCTTGGTACATCTTGGCCATTACTTGGGCACTCCAGGAGAAGTCGGCGGTGGCATTTGTGGACTGCCACAGGCCCGTAGGGTTGAGTCCACCAAAGATCTCCTGGGTCCCTTTAGGGATCGCAATACTCACAGGCCTTGCCGGTTCGATGTTTCCAGTATCTTGACTAGCCCCGGTTGTAAATGTTCCATTGGAAAACGACACGGTCGAGTACGACAAGGCCATTCCTTGATCTCGCATCTCGGCATTGTTTTCTCCCACGATCAAGTAGTTTCTACTACCCTGGGATCCGAGAAATTCCTGGGATGCTACGAGGTCTTGGGCACCAGTGCTAAGGCGACTTGAAACCTTGTTGGCGGCGCGATTGAACTCCTGGCGGGCGCTGTAAATTGGGCCGATTAAACCGTCTGGAGATCGAACTAACTGTTGGAAGATCCCCCGAGCCTTTTGGGTAGCTAGGGTAAGTTGTGCCAGGCGAGCCAACGGGATGTGCCCATTGGTGATCCCAGAACTATTAGACAGCGAAGTTATTTGAGTCACTAGTTGGTGCGCCTGGATGGAAGCAGTTCGTGCATCGCGGGCCAGATCTAGAATTCCACCTCGTTGAGTACCGACAACCGGGTAGTACTTGAGAATATTGAGAGTACTCGAGTCTGATATTGCTGATGCTGCCTGTCCTGAAAGAGCAACAGCTTTCGAAAGTAGGGAATCGTCTTGGGTGAGTCCGGATTTGGAGAGCAACGAAGACGGATCATTTGAAACCTGGCTGAGAAGATCTTTGGCCTGGGTGAGATCGTCTTTTGCACTCTTGAGAGTAGAAATTGAAAGCAGTCCAGCAATCAGGCCGATTACCAGGAATATTCCAATGATACCGGCAACTAGTTTTATCAGAGGGGTATATCTTATCTGGGAGCTAAATGTCATTCGATTATAACTGGCCAGTTTAGTTCTGGTCTGATCTGTCTAACTCGCCAACCCAAGCTGGCGCATGTTCTGAGGCCCACCGGCGAGAAACCTTCCCACTCACAATTGCTCTAATCGTAGCAGGATATCTAATTGCATATCCAATGTGTCCGACAATCACGACGACAATCATGTAAGCGAGTAGGTCATGGATAAAAGTGGCCCCGGTACGCCACGATACCGGAAAGGGTCCAAACCAGTGCATAACGACTCCGGTCATGAGCATTACCAAGATCGCTCCGGCAATAAAGGCCGAGTTGGCCTTCTGTCCCGCGTTGAACTTACCAGGCAGAAGGAGCGGATCGCGACCCCAGGATTTGAACCACATTGAATCTTCGCCGTCCCAGCGGTTGATCTTTTTGAGATCATCGCGCAATTGAGACCCCCATCTTTTGGAGGCTACTCCAGCCAGGGTTGGAACGACAAGGAGAATCCCCGAGTAGACGTGGATAACAACCAAGAGTTCTCGTCGTCCAATGAGTTGAGCAAAAGGCGGAATATACAGTGGCAAGGCCGTGGCGATACAGGTGAACATGAACAAGGCCGTCAACCAGTGAACTAGTCGTTCTGTGAGGTCAAACCTGGGAATTAGACCCCCGAGGGAGTCCTCGGGGGGGAGTTCTAACTCAGACACGGCGAGGCCCACAAAGGGCGTACCTGCAAGGATTTGCCAAGAAATTTAGGCCCCATCAACCGGTGCGTCGGACCGCCCATTGGATCTGCCAATCCAGGCATTTACGTCGTATCCGAGGTCTTCCCAGTAGCCGGGGATGACCTTGTCGGACAGTTCAATCTCAGAGAGCCATTTACAGGACTTATATCCGTACATGGGGGCCACGTACAACCTGACCGGACCTCCGTGCTCACTGGAGATCGGTCTTTGACCGAGCATCTCATAGGCGACTATTACGTCATTGCGGCTGGCCTGGTCAAGTGTGAGGCTCTCGGTGTACACGCCATCAAAAGAGTGGAACAGGACTGCCTGGGCCCGTGGCTGGACCGAGGCCCGTTTGATAATCTCTGAAAGTAAAACTCCCTTCCAGTGCACGTTTGGTACACGCCAGCCGGTTACGCACTGGAAATCTTTCGTGAGCGAAGTCTGGGGGAGCCCAACGAGGTCTTCAAAGGTGTACGTAGTCGGGTTGTCTATTAGCCCGGTTACCTTTAGGGTGTAATCCTGCGTGGACTCACTGGGGAACGAGTCAGTGACCGTGTAGATCCGAAACGAGTTGGCCCCGGGGATCAGGCTTGCTAGCCCACCTCCTCCCGGGCTTACCTTTGAGATCGCCCCCCCAATAAATCTCTGGACAGACTCTCCAAAGGCGATTCCGGCAAACCCAAGAGTAACCATTCCAAGGACTATTCTTCGACCAACCGGACGCTTCCAGCTGGCGGTCAAGGTCACTGAAAACCCTTCGGCGTTGTTGTCGTAGTCCCTTGGGCTCGAGCTAGAGCCTCTTTGGTTTCTATCCTTGAAATTTCCCTTCCGAGTGGTGACCTGGGGTCAACCGGCTCAATCGTGACAACCTGGGCGGGATTGACCACGAGTGGTTTTCCGGGTCCAATACTCGGGCCCGTAGAAGCAGATGCCGGGTATCCCTGCACCAAAGAGCCGGTGACTCTGGACAGGAAATACGGGTCGGAGATTATCAATAGTCCGCTCTTAGCCACGAGGTGGCCGTAGAATCCTTGACCATTTGACAGGGTGACCGATTCAAAGCTGTTGGCCCCGTAGTTGGCCGCGATGTTTGACGCGTCAAAATTCCTATCCGTGGAAAGCCGATACCCAAGATACAGGCCACACGCAACAATGAGGGCGCCAAAGGTTCC
Source organism: Acidimicrobiales bacterium (assembly GCA_027452005.1). Lineage (GTDB taxonomy): Bacteria > Actinomycetota > Acidimicrobiia > Acidimicrobiales > JAKAVM01 > JAKAVM01. The sequence continues at coordinate 341 of DAIDHF010000071.1, read as the reverse complement.
AATCCTCAGCGCTAGAGAAGCCTTCCCACCGGCAGGCGGTCTGTTTGTAAATTTTGGCTCCCACATGCCGTCTGTTTCTGGGACCGCCTGGAGGGGATATCTGACTGGCACCCCTACATCTTATAGGAAGTTTTACCTTTGTTGCGGTCGACGGTGTTCAAGCTATATGCCTCTTTCTACCATACCCCTCATGGTGTATCTTCGAGGGTTAGAAGTTAGATGAGGTGCAGGCAGTTGCGACGTATAACGCGTAGCAGACAGCTTCCATCAAGTTACCCCGAGGGGACTGGCGGCTTCAGCCGTCAGGGGAATCGGGGTTCGGGGCGACGCCCCGGGGTGTC
>DAIDHF010000070.1 GCA_027452005.1 Acidimicrobiales bacterium | reverse complement strand
CCGGATTTGGGCTGGGTTCGACACTCCAGGTGGTTCCATTGAGACTATAGACGAGCGTGTAGTAATTCCCTAAACTGTCCACTGTCGAGCCGACGGCCACGCAGAAACTTGCGCTGGTACATGAGACGGCATTTAACCATGCACTACTACCAGGCGTAGGTGTAGAAAGAGCCGTGTTGGACCACTGAGTACCGTTGAAAGTTAAGACTAGTGGTTCAGTAGATCCAGTTGAGGAACCCTGGGAGCCAACACCAACACAAAAGTTCGATGAAACACAGCTAATTCCATAGAGGTCATTGCTCACATTGCTACCTGCGGGATCTGGACTTGTGACTGTCGACCACGACGATCCAGATCCATCGCTGGATACCTCTACCAAGGTCTGATCGGCACCACTAGATGATTGGGCTCCAACTGCAACACAAAATGAGCTAGTCGTGCAGTCAACGGCGTAAAGCACATTTGACGTCGAGCCGGGATTTTGGGTAGAGGCTGCCGTCCATCCGGTTGCAGCCTGAGCCGCTTGAACCCCGAGGGCCAACCAAATAAGCATCAAAGTGGGAACTATACGTCTTGCTAACCGAGTATTACCCATAGATTTTCTCCTTCTGGCTGGTGGGAGATAGCGCTAGTTACGTCTAAGACCTATCTCGCTCTCTGGGCCTCAATCGAAAACATTGAACCTTCATAGTACCTATTCGGTGTCCTTGACCCTGTTCTAAAACAACGCACGCACAACAAGGGGCTAAAACAACCTTTTTAGACCGGTCGGGCCGGGCAAAGTGACGTTAGACCCTAGTTGCCGTCCACCGCCACGCTTACCGTAGATATACGGGTCTGTTGTGGCTGGTGCACCACGTCGGGCGCGAGAGGTATCCCGAGACGACTCGAAGGAGGACTTATGAGTACCAACAGGGTAGACCTGGACTATTTGGAGCGGGCCAAGGTGGGAAACTTTGACCTGGACTGGTTGAAGAACTGCAAATCTGAGTGGGGTGTCAGGGCCAAGCCGAGCAAGGTTGGCTTAACCCTTCGGGATATCTCCATTGGATCTTACGGGCAAATTCCAGATCACCCCGAGCGCAGAACGATGGCGCCCAGGGGGTGTGACATTGATGGGGAACTGCCCGATATCGGGTATTCTATCAACTCCAAAAACGAGGTCTGGGCTGAGAACGTAATGGAACTCTATGAGGAAGCCGTGAGTCGCCAGTGGAGTGCCACTCGAGATATTGCCTGGAGCGAGCTTCCTGAGTTGGACCGGGATCTTGAGCACGCGATGTGTCAGTTTGCAACCTTGTTGTCGGAGATTGAAATGTTGGCCTCTGACTTTCCTGCCAAGTGGCTCTGGAGAATAAACCACGACTTCTTGGAGGCCAAGATGTTTCTATGTACTCAGATCATGGACGAAGCCCGTCATAGCGAGGTATTTCGCAAACGAGCTCTAGCGGGTGGTGGGGGACTGGGTAAGGCAATCCCGATAGTTGAGAAGTTCCTCCAATTGGTCCTAGATGCAAAGAACTACGACGAGGGATCGGCTTTGATGCATCTGTTGGCCGAGGGTCTGGTCCTATCGGTGTTCAGGGCCGGAGAGCTCTTAGCCCCCTCCCCGGTTGAAAAGAGGATCTTTCGTCTCTGCATGCAAGATGAGGCCCGCCACGTGGCATATGGCACTATGCACCTGCGTTACCGCCTTGAGAGAGAACCGGCCTTGGCTTCGGACTTTCATGATTACCTAGATCGTGGAGAGGAGATAATTGCGGTCATGTTTACTACTCCGGAAGTTGTAGAACCGGCAGCCATTCTGGCAGCTGGAAGTCTCAAGGCGGCCGAGGAGATTGGACTGGCGGCCTCAGACATCTTGAGAACCAGGGTTATCGAGGAGTACCTGTCTAGATGTGACCGAGCTGGACTACCCAGGCGTGGCAAGATGAAACTTCCTGAATCTATTTTGTCGGGAACAAGTGGCGGAGCACAGGGCCTTTTGCGCCAGAGTGCCTGATAAATGCTTAGAATACGCAAAGGCACTTGGACCGGCACGTTGGAAATAGAAAGGATTCAAAATGCCCGTTATTGAGGACGTTATAGAGTTTCCTTCCGTCGAATGGTTTGATTTCCTCTGTGACCACTCAAGAGAGGAGCCGGAGATCTATGAGGCGTTGGGCTTTGCAAATTTCAGACTTGCAGTCGAGATCACGAGAGAATCGGGTAATCCCAGGCAGTTCGGGATTTTCTTTGACGGATATGACGTAATTAGCTACGGTGAGCTTGCTGATGGCTCAACCTTTGATCCAGAAGCGGTTGTTTCTGGATCAATAGAGACTTGGAGGGAGATGGCCAACAACATCCTGGCGAACGGGATGGCTGATTCCAGCCACACCCTGAACGCCTTGTCAATTGCCGATACACCCCTTAGAGTATACTCAAGTGACCCTCTCGGCAAAGACAAGTTCTTCAGGTATGCCGAAACCATCCAGACTCTCTTTGATGCAACCTCCAGACAGAGAGAAGGAACGGTGGTCGCATAACTAGTTATCTGAACGATTAGATTTTCTTGGGAGCAACCACAACAGGAGACGTATATGGCCTTCAAGGTTGATGACAGTTGTATTGGGTGTGGGGGATGTGAGTTTGCGTGCGAACGAGGGGCGATATCCCAAGGCGATGGATACCCTGTACTTTACATGGTAGACCCCTTGCTGTGTGACGACTGCGAAGAATGCGTAAAGGTGTGCCCTGTTGACGCAATCTCTGAAAATCTTGAGTTTTCCCGATGTTATGGACGTGGATGTCCATTGTCGTCAAAAAAGTATGCCGGATGGACCTGCTCGGTTGGAGTATCTAGATGTGAGGAGTGTGGGTCGATGATCTGGACCAGCCCTTCAGGTATGGAGGTCTGTAACACCTGCCTAGGCAAATCCCAAGGACGCCACACAGCCCAGTGCCCTAAGATTAAAAAGGTCGACCGAGCAATACATCTCTCGCTTTGACCTAGACTTTGAGTATGGGCAGGTAGGACGGTTTGTTCCCTATAAAAGGTCCCAAAGTACCGGCGGCTTCAGTGGTTAGGATGGTCGCGCTATGAGCCTGCGCACTCGCCCTCGCCTACGACGGCTGCATATGAGATTGATTCGCCATAATCCATGTAGTAGTCCGGGTTTGTCTCAGGTGGCGGGAAAACGTCGAGATCCTCCAGTTGCTTGGCTAAAACCTTTGATCCGCCCCGCCGGTCTACCCAGCTCGAAAAGTCCTCACCGTCGTGGGACTCCTCGCGGTACCAGCTAACTAGTCTGCCAACGGCTTCGGGAGTGTTCTTTGCGGGAAGCCTGAGAGTCTTTTTGGCAAAAGTAACCTGATCGTCGCCCAAGTGTGCACCCAAGTAAAGCTGGTAGCCCGGAGCCTGTCTGGAATGTGCTCGTCGTTCAGCCCCCGAGAGACCGATGTCGGAGTAGTGGTGCTGGCCACATGAGTTGGTGCAGCCCGATATGTTGATCTTTATACCCTCAGTGTCTTCAAGTCCCTGCTTGGAAAGCTCTAGGGTAATTGCCCGAGCTAGCTCCCTAGATTGCGTTATCCCAAGGTTGCACGTTTCGGCCCCCGGGCAACTGACCACGTCACTGGCCACATCGGTCCCGGGATTACCCAGATTTAGATCGTCGAGTTCTTGATAAAGTGATTCAAGTTGAGATTCCTCAAGGTCCATCAGAACGATGTTCTGGCGGTTCGTAGTCTTGGCGACTAGTTCGTAAGTTCTCACAATCTTTCCCAGGCCTGAGAACTGCCTCGAGGTGAGATCACCGAGGGGGACCGTTACGTTCACGAGGAACTTATTCGTGGGCTCTGATGTATGGGTATTTTGACGGGAAGCAAGGACGTTGTAATATCTCCAGACCTCAAAGGGGCTGTCTCCTCCACTGGGTCTTGCCTTACCGGGCCTACGTGATAAGGAGACCGGTGTCTTAGAAACCGAATTTTGGACCAGGGTATTGACTAGGTCTGGATAGTTTGACAGTTGGGGATATGACGCACTGGCAATGAGGTATTTTCGTTCTTTCAGTACCCGTGATCGGAGTTCGTCGGACCCTAAAGATTCGACAAGCCACTTCATCCTGGCCCTTACCTTGTTTTCTCGGTTGCCATAGTGGTCAAATGTTCGAAGTGCTGCCTCGATAGTGGCCAGTAGTTGGTCGGCCGGGGTAAAGTCCTCTAGCACAATGGCCGGCTTTGGATTGGCCCCAAGCCCTCCACCTAAAAATACCTTGAAACCGAGTTCATCTTCTCGATCCGGGCTAGGTCTCGTGCATGCAACCACACCCACGTCATTGAAGGATGCCTGTCCGCAGTCGATCTTGCATCCCGAAAAGTTGATCTTGAACTTCCGAGGAAGTCTCTGTCCATATGGATGGCGCAAGAGCGTTGAAAAGGTCTCTTGGACCCACGGTGTTATATCTAGGACCTCACTCGGGCAGTAACCTGCGTATGGGCACCCGGTAATGTTCCTAACCGTGTCCCCGCAGGCCTCTCGCGATGTGAGACCTACTTGTGCAAGTTCTCGGAGAATCTTAGGAGTGTCTTCTAGGGCAACGAAGTGAAACTGGATGTTCTGTCGGGTTGTAATATGCCCAAACCCCCTTGAATACTTGGTAGAGGCGGTGGCTAGAGCTTCAAAATGGTCTGGCAAGATGGTCCCGCCTGGTAGTTTGACCCGGACCATCTGTTGGTCGCCTCCTTGACGCTGACCGTAGATTCCATAGCCGAGCCTGAAAATTCGAAACTCGTCTGGATCTAGGTCACCGGACAAATATCGAGCCAGGGTGTGCTCGTATCTATCAATGTCATAGGTTAGCGCCCGGGTCACATTCTCTGAGGTAAAATTCACCTGTATCTCCATTTCAGTAGTTGTGGGACTGTTCTATCTGGCATCTAACAAGGTGGCTATACGGTCCACCTCTGAGGCCTCTTCTAAAGTGGCCGCAATCTGCCTGAGACAAGTCCTTATAGCAGTCGTTGCAAGATTGTCGATCACCTTGCGTTGATCGCTGGATATCTCAGTCTCGGAATCCGACGTGGGCGGTCTGAGCTTTCCTTCCAGAACAACCTGACTTCTGGCAGCGTCAACTGCTTCTAGGACAAGGTATCCGTCAAAGTGTAGAGAGAGGCCGTTGACTGTAGTTGCCTCCCAGGAGATCTTGTACGTAGTTCTTTTCGACCTGTCAAGTGTGGGTTGATTGGTTTTGAGGTCTTCTGGGGTTTGAACATGTTCGGCTTCGAAGTCTTCTAGAGGTTGAAGGGGGTTTGTCTGGGACGCAACCCCTAGTAGGACGTCAACTGAGTCGATCGCCCATGCTGGGTAAGTTGGAGCAACCTTGTGTCTCACCAAGTCAGTTTCCCCAAAGGACCTCTTGAGAACAGGAACTAGCCAGTTCTCTTTGGAGAATCGAGCGGAGATCTTTTTTGAATCAAATTCAATTTGAATTGAGTCACGGATGTCAACAACAACCCTGTTGTGTCGGTGCGAGTCAACTGGGATTGCCATCAGGCCACTCTCAATGGCCATGTCGTTGTCAACTAGGTCAGAAAGTGAGGTCTTTTCTAAGACTCGCCGCATGGCCAAGGTAGCCTGGGTCCAGATCGCGTGCAGCGGACAAACCTGGTCCCACCTACAAGGTCCGTCTCCCAGGGCACACCGGTCGGACTTGAGAGGTCCCTCGCCAGCTTCGACAACAGACAGGACGTCGATCTGTGCGGGGTCTTTGGAGAGACGGTAGCCCCCATCCTTTCCAGCCCTAGATTCGGCCAGATTGGCGTTTACCAGGTCCTTGAGAATTTGTGATGCAAAGGTCTGGGGAACTCCCATCTCGGCGACAACCTCTCGAATCTTGCGGTACTCGCCGGTAGAGTATGCCCGGGCCAGACTCAGGGCAGATCTGACCACGTAGTCGCCTCGTTTGGAAAGAGTTAGATTCATATATTAAGTATACTAAAACACTTGACGTAAAGCTAGAGAGTCTGTATATTTATCAATATACATATACTAACTTACTATACGTAAGGAGAATTACATGACAATAGTTGACGAAGGTGCGGGTCGAGGTTCGACTGGTAAGGCCGCCGGCCCGATGGATTCGGGGTCCAACCCGGACCTGGTCCTAACTCCGGTCCGTCTAAAGGCCCCAACCCGAAGAGGGGCCGAGGAGCACTTCTCACCAACTGATGCCGGTCTCGGGATCGAGTTGACTAAGAACTCTCTGGTGGCCCGGTTGGTAAGGAACCGAAAGTTCCAGTTCTTTTTAATTCTTCCTAACCAACTCGTATTTTGGATGGTTATTGTATTGGGAGTTGTCGGAACGGTAGTCCCCGGGCTGAACTTTGGAACCGCCATTACCTGGTACCTCTGGTTCTGCCTGGTGTTTGTAATGATGGTCGTGGTCGGTCGAGCTTGGTGTGTCATGTGTCCTTTTGGAGGATTTGCCGAGTGGATCCAGAGAAAGACGTTTTGGACTCGAACACAAAAAGCACTAGGTCTGGGAAAGAAGCTACCTCAGCCCATTGCGCGTTACGGCTTCATTCTTTCAGTTGGAACTTTTTTACTGTTGACCTGGATAGAGGAGTTTTTCAATATTGCCGGACCTGGAGCACCCCACGATACCTCCTTTATGGTTATCGGGATAGTAGCCTCGGCGCTGATCTTCTTTCTCCTCTTTGAGCGGCGAACCTTCTGTAGGTACTTCTGCCCTCTGACTGCCCTTATTGGAACGGTTGGCTCAATGGGAACCGCCGCAGGATTTCGGACCAAGGATCGCCAGGTATGTATCGACTGTAAGACCAAGGACTGCATGCGCGGGGGTGAGGAAGGTTTTGGATGCCCCTGGTATACCTGGCCAGCAAGTGCAGATTCAAACCTGTCCTGTGGACTGTGCTCAGAGTGTTATAAGGCCTGTCCCAGTGGGAACGTGGGTCTATTTGTTCAAAAGCCCCTCACTTCGCTCATTGCTCCGGTGCGCAGGAGAGTTGACGTAGCCATTGGGATTACTCTTTTGTGGGGGCTGGTGGTCTTCCAGCAGTTCAATGCCACAAATATCTACGGAGATATTGACAACTGGCTCAATACCAAAATGCACTTTCCTCAGTATCCAAACCCGGTGGACTATATCGGGCTCATTGGTCTGTTTGCGGCGATCACCGTGGGGGTTATCTGGGTCGTCCAAAAGATGAACCAAGACAAGACTGTAAGACTAGATAGTCCCAAGACATACGGTACATTGCTCTCAAAGAGCACCGGCTTTACCAAGTTCCTTCTCCCGATAACCTATGGACTTATCCCGGTGGTTGGTGCTGATTATTTTGCCCGCCAGCTGCCAAAGCTGTTCAAACATCTTCCCCGGCTCTTGGTTTCCATCGGGGCCTGGTTCGGTCATGGTAATACCCACTACTCCCTATACAGTGACCGCCTACTTTCCACTAGCCAGATCGTAAACGTTCAAGTTGGGGTCATAGCCCTGGGAACCCTGGCATCTGTGTTTGCACTCTGGAAGATATCCAATCGAGACCTGGTGGCCGTTTCAAAGAGTTCTCTCGCGGTTAAAGTGTCAAGCGTCTCAATCGCGATCATCTGTGGGGCAGTAGCCATTGGGCTTTATTTGGCAATGCACGGGGCATCTTAGGAATCGATTCAAAAGGTCAAGTTGGAATAAGGAGACATAATGACATTAACTCAAGACGATCAAAATACCGAAGTTACGGCACACCCTCACGTAACTGTCCTATCCGATAGGTGCGCTGGATGCCAAGAGTGTTCAATTCGCTGCCCGGTAGATGCACTTAGCTTAGATGTGGATTCCTGGACGGTAATTGCCAATGATGAGCTGTGCGTGGGATGTAGGCAATGTGTAAGGACCTGTCCTTTTTCTGCAATTACCGTAGACGGCCCAGTCTTAGAGGGATTTAGGACCCAGAGCGTTGTCCATCATCCCGTCAAGCTCCTAGGCGACAGAAGTGAAATACGCAAGGGAATCGACAGTTGGGAGGCCGCCCTGTCAGAGGCATCTCGGTGCCTGAGTTGTCCAGATCCCACCTGTATTAGGGGGTGCCCGGCCCACAACGATATTCCGGGTTTTATCAGGTCAATTCGAGAGGGTAATCTAGATGAGGCCCACGATATTCTAAGGCGGACCTCTGTAATGCCTGATATATGTTCGAGGGTTTGTGACCAGGCCGTACAGTGTGAGGGGTCCTGTAGCTGGTCTCTGGCAGGAGGAACCCCCGTTGCTATTGGCGCCTTGGAGCGATTCATCTGTGACAACGCCCCGGTCCCCCCAGTGAGAGTACGTGACGGCCACACCGTAACTAAAAAGGTCGCAATAATTGGCTCAGGACCAGCCGGGGCTAGCTGTGCATGGGAACTCGCCGAAAACGGGGCTCAAGTCGACGTGTTTGAAAAAGACGGAGAACCAGGCGGACTTCTAAACTGGGGAATTCCGGACTTTACGTTACCTGGTGCACTACCCAGGCGCCTGTGGGACGAATTAGAGAAGGCCGGAGTTACGTTGCATCTAAACCACCGGGTCGACATGGACAATTTGAGTGCCGTTACTAATGGCTATGATGCTGTCGTAGTTGCGGCCGGGGCCGGCAATAGCATTCGTCTTCCCGTAAAGGGATCTGATCTGGGCAATATTGTTGATGCCACTCACTTTCTAACCCAATCTCGGTTGGCCCTTTCTGGAATGGCTGGTGAGTCGCCAATCTCAATCGGAGCCGGTGATCGGGTACTTGTTGTTGGTGCCGGAAATACCGCCATGGACAGCGCCCGCATGGCAATCCGATTAGGGGCGAAGCCGATCTGTGTCGACTGGATGAACGAGAAATTTGCTCCAGTTAGAAGGGATGAGTTGGAGGAGGCTCGCCAAGAAGGGGTTGAGGTAAGATTTGGGACAACCGTAGATCACTTTGAGGGTGAAAACGGCAAAGTAACCAAGGCTGTTTTGCTTTCAACAAGCCAAGAAAGTGCCGCAAAGCTCCCGGTAACAATCAAATCCTCTGCCCATGAAATTGAGGTCGATCTAGTAATAATGGCAATGGGATATAGAATCCCGTCCGACATTACAGATCGCTTCCCTCAGGTTCCAATCAAAAAGACCACCCCAGAACTCGTTGACCGGCGCTGGAGGGCAAGCGGACTTTTTGCCGAGCAGACCGTGGAATGGGCAAGAAACCTAAACGTCGGGTCCATTGCCCTGTCGAGAGATATTGCCCGAAACCTAGCCGGGGTATCTTTCGATGACAAGATCTGGGTGATCGGGGATTCGATGATTGGACCGGCCACAGTAGTTGAGGCAATGGCACACGGCAAGCATGCCGCACGGGCCATACTAGAGCACTCGTCGTCACAAAAGGTTGCTAACGTACTGGTCGTCTTCGACTCCCAAGGAGGAAAGACGGCCGAAGTGGCCAAAAGGGTTGAGTCTTACCTGTCAGATAATACGTACAAGACACGAATAACCCCGATTGGCGATGTGTCAACGGGAGACCTTGCATGGTGTGACGCCATCGTCTTGGCCACCTGGATTGAGGGACTGGTGATAGCCGGGGTTCAGGTTTCCAAGAGAACCCGGAAGTGGATTGAAACTCTGCCCAATTTGGGCCACAGACCGGTAGTTTTGGTTGCCACCTACGGAGTTTCACCCAAGAACGCCCTAGAGAAGTGCTCCAAGCTGCTCTCTGCAAAAGGTGGCGACGTTAAAGTGGCCGGGGGAGTGCGAACGTCAACGCGAAACGTGGACACCTACCTGGTATCATCTAAAGTAAAGAGTGCACTAGACAAGATTAATCAGCTGTAAATTTGCATTTTTTTCGGGGTTGACCTAACCAGTTACCTTGTGGCAACCGTTGAAATCGCACTAATAGCAGCATTTGTAATCGTCGTCGTTCTTAGCTCGGCGGTAGTATTCCTAAGGCGGATCGATAGATCTCAGGCCGACCGGCCAGACGACCTCGCCTCTAGTCTAAAGTTGGATCCCCAACCAGGACCTGGTGGCGCTCTTCAAGTCCAAGAGCGGGTTGCAGATGACGTACCAGGCGACACTAGCGCCCTCGACGATCACGTTGATATTCAAGACCTGGTTGAATCGGCTTTTGAAGAGCCGGACGTTTTAGACCTGGCGGTACCGCAAGAAGAAGAACCCGAGCCCGAAGCCGACAGGACGCCTGAGCTAAAAGACCGCCTGGGCAAGTCCAGAGGACTATTTTCAGGGTATTTGGGGTCTATCTTCTCTCGGAATGCAATCACTCAAGAGACCTTCGATGACCTAGAAGAGGCCTTGATCCGCGCAGACGTAGGAGTGGGGGTATCGCAGGTAATTTTAGATAATCTTCGGCAAGAGTTGAAGGCAAAGAAGATAAAGGATCCACAAACACTCTCGTCGGCACTCGTCGAGCAGATGTTAGAGATCTTTGAGGGTGCAGACCGTGGGTTGAAGTTTCAAGAATCCGCACCAAACTTGTGGCTATTTGTAGGGGTTAACGGAGTTGGCAAAACGACCACGATAGGCAAAATCGCTATCCGTGAGGTTGGTGAAGGGAAGAGAGTCCTCCTTGCGGCTGGCGACACATTTCGGGCGGCAGCAGGTGAACAGCTTGAGATGTGGGCGAATAGGGCCAGCGCGCAGATAGTTAGGGGGCAAGAGGGGGGTGATCCAGGGGCGGTCGTCTTTGACGCCATTGATAAGGCGGTATCTAAGAACTTAGACCTGATTCTCGCCGATACTGCTGGGCGGCTACATACCAAGGTAAATCTAATGGAAGAACTCAAGAAAATCAGACGGATCGCTGAAAAGTCCAACGCCCTAGTAACCGAGGTCCTCTTGGTAATTGACGCCACGACCGGCCAAAATGGACTAACCCAAGCCAAGGAGTTCGCCCAGGCAGTTGGGGTGACCGGGATAGTCCTTACCAAGCTAGACGGAACGGCCAAGGGGGGAATTGCCCTGGCTATTGAGCGGGAACTCAAGATTCCGATCAAGCTCGTTGGGGTAGGAGAGGGTCCAGGTGACCTAATTTCATTTCAACCTAAAGACTTCATTGAGGCAATAGTCTCTCTGGACTAAGTCCCAAATTTTCCGCGTCGGATCCCAGAGTTGTGTGTTTGTTGATCAACTTATTGCTATAACGAGTCGAAGTATCTCCAGGAGTTTGAGTTTCTCATCTACTGGCGAGGAGTAATCAGCAATGAACAGGCGGATAGTGGCATCGATTTTTAGTGTGGTGGTTGTTGGACTGGCTGTGGTAGCCACTTCATCGTTTCCTGCGTTTGCAGACGGGCATGATGGGGGGAGTTCTAACGGGAAATGTGGGGATCACGGTAGGTCTTTAGTCGTAAGCCACGACCATGGGTGTCCGAAATGTCCAGGAAGTCCATCGGGAGGGACTGGGGGCGGCTCCACGACAACCTCGTCAACTCTGGCTTCTACAACCACGACCTCCCAAACCACAAGTGGAGAAGATTCAAGTGATAACCGTGCAACTGCCCACGATGATAATGGATGTAATCCTCCACCACCATGTCCACCTGGGGGCCCGGGAAACTCTGGAGGTGGATCAACTACCACGAGCACGCCGCCGACCACGATCCCACCAACCACCTCCACCACGTCGGCCCCCACTAGTTCAACGGCAGGTGTAACTGCCCACGATGATAATGGCTGTAATCCTCCTCCACCATGTCAACCTGGGGGCCCGGGAAACTCTGGAGGTGGAT
>DAIDHF010000069.1 GCA_027452005.1 Acidimicrobiales bacterium | reverse complement strand
TCCGGGCTGGACTGGCCCTTCCGGTCGCTACCGCGGCCTGAAAAGAAGCTGGCGGCTTCAGCCGTCAGAGAAGTCACAGCGTCGGAAGTTAGCTCCTAGTCATCCCCCAAAAGGCGGAGTACCGCTCCCTTCCTCGACTAGGCATACTTTAGTTCAGACGATGATATTGAGTGCATCGTATTGTTCGGATTGCTCACCTGTAATGAAGGAAACTGGTCCATCACAGAGGCGCTTTCTCATAACCGAAATTGCCTCAGGGTTGGAATCGACCATTACAAAATGACGACCCATGCGTTGGGCAACGGCTCCTGTTGAACCACTTCCAGCAAAGAAATCGAGAATCCAATCTCCAGGTTGTGTGGATGCCTGGATCATCCTCCGGAGGATTCCCTCGGGCTTCTGGTTCGGATATCCGGTCTTCTCCTTGCCGGTAGGGGAGACAATCGTATGCCACCACACATCGGTTGGTAACTTCCCTCTTTCAGCTTTTTCAGCGTCAACCAGGCCAGGTGCCATGTAAGGTTCCCGGTCAACCTCTTGGGAGTTGAACCAATAATACTCAGGGTCCTTTACGTAGACAAGGATGTTGTCGTGCTTAGCAGGCCATTTTCGCTTGCTACGCGCTCCGTAGTCATAGGCCCAGATTATTTCATTCAGAAAGCACTCGCGACCAAAAATCTTATCGAGCATGACTTTTGCATAATGTACCTCCCTAAAATCAAGGTGGAGATAGAAGGTTCCCTCTCGGTCGAGTAGACGCCAAGCCTCATTGATTCTAGGTTCTAGAAACCCAAGGTAATCATCGAACATATCTCGGTATCCAAGTGAATTCTCCCGTACCGTGGAATATCGTTGTCCCTTGAAGCCGATTCGATCACCATCGTCGGATCTAATAGTTCGCATGGTGATCTTGCTCTGGACTTTACCGGTATTGAACGGAGGGTCGATATAGATCATTTTGAAACCCCCGTCGGGCAGCCCCCGCAGAATGTCGAGGTTCTCGGCCAGATACACTCGATCGACGTTGAGTTGATGATCAATCGGAGTCATTTCCTGACCATATCACTCACGAGGCCAGCTAAGGTGGACTTGCCAGGAGACCGGCTTGCGGGGCTCTTTTGTACCGTGTCAACAGGCCATAATACCGGTGGCTAGGCCTCTCGGGGTTTAAGTAACCTAATCCTTGGAGCCTCTCGGATGATAGAGTTCACGTGTGCCCCAAACCCGTTCACACATGCTTGAAGAAATTATCTCCCAGCCCGAGACCTGGACGAAAGCCGCTGGGCACATTGACCAAGTCAATGAGTTATTTGAGGAATCAGGGGGCCCGATGTGTCTCGTTGGGTGCGGGACCTCCTATTTTGTGGCTGGGGCCTTGGCCAAGATGCGTGAGGCCCGTGGGCTTGGAATATCTGATCCCTTTCAGGCCTCGGAGATTCCCTTGGAGAGGCGATATCCCTGGGTGCTGTTTATCACTCGGTCTGGGACAACTTCCGAGATTGCTCGAGCAATATCCTCTTTTAAAGGTCGAGCTAGGACAATGTTGATTACCGCCAATTCGTCATCTCCGATGCTGAAAGTGTGCAATCGGAGTCTCGTTGTAGATTATTGCGATGAGCGCTCAGTGGTCCAAACCCGATTTGCAACTAGCGTAATTATGACCATGAGGAAATATCTCGGTGAAGACGTCGATCTCGTCGTTGAACGCGCCAGGCAAATCACTGAAGAAGATATCTCAAATATAATTGACCCCAAGAATCGGATAGTCTTTTTGGGTCACGATTGGGCTTTCTTTGTCGCCCAAGAAGCCCAGTTGAAGATGACCGAGTGCGCCGGGGTGCAATGTGTGGCATATAGTTCATTTGAGTTTCGCCACGGTCCAATGTCAAGTATCGGACCAGGCACGGTGGTATGGATGATCGGTCCCGATCAGGCCGGGGTTGTTGGTGAAATCAGGCAGACCGGTGCACAAGTGATTGGAGGAGACCTAGATCCGGTATTAGAACTTATCAAGGTACAACTAAGTGCCGAGTATTTGGCCCGGTTAGCCGGTAGAGACCCAGACTGTCCACCGTATCTAACCAGGTCGGTTATCTTGGACTCCTAGAGTATAGTTTTGGATCGTCCCTGGAGGTGAAGGCATTGAGACTCGGTGAAAATAACTTTTTTCTCTCGGGCGAGTTCCACTATTTTCGGGTTCCAAGACAATACTGGGCAGACCACCTCAGGCTTTACGTAGAAGCCGGGCTAAGTTGCGTAAGTATTTACGTCCCCTGGAACTGGCACCACTTTGAGCCAGATAACATAGATTTCACCGGATCAACTTGTCCGGAGCGAGATCTCGTAGGGGCACTTGGAGAAATCGCGAAAAGTGGTCTTTCCTGTGTATTTCGTCCGGGGCCATTTATAACGGCTGAGTGGAAAAACGGGGGAATCCCCCAGTGGTTTATCGAACAATATCCTCGAGCACTCGCAATCTCTGCGAGTGGAGAACCTGCAACTATTGGGGCCTATCCCGGGTTTACTTATAGTCACGGTGCTTTCCGTACAGCGTCTCGCCAGTGGATTGAGAACTCTCTTGAAGTGGCTAGTGCATTTCTGGCAACTCAGTCTGGTCCCATTATCAACATTCAGCTTGACGATGAGCCGTCCTACTTTCAAAAGCTCGTAGATCCTCTAGCACTTGATTACAACCCGGTTCTCGTAACAGAACCAGTCCTAGATGGACTCACCAAGTATCAGGCCTGGCTTAAAGCCAAGTACGGGTCACTTAACGCAATTGCTGAAGCATATAGTTCCCAGATGGACGCGTTAGACGTGATTGAACCACCCAGGTCGGCTATGGCTGACAAGGGCGAGCTACCGAGGTTCTTGGACTGGCTGTACTTCAAACTGGACGAGATCAACGAGTACGTGAAGTTCTTGTACGATCTAACCCGCAACTTGGCACCCGAGATCGGGATCTCGATGCTCTATCCCTATCTCCAGCCCCAGCTAGCGGGATATTTCAGTCAGTTCCTTACTAGGCTCAACCTAGACCTTCAACTTACCAACGAGTGCTACCTGTCGCTAAATGCTCCTTCGGTAATCAACGAGGTCAAGATCGGTCACATTATGGCCTGCCATGAGGTTTACAACATGTGGAGAGGCGCAGAAAATGGACCACCAATCTCAATGGAGCTTCAAGCGTCAAATGCAACGCATCTCTCTCCCGGGGCAGTTGAAATACTTTATGCCATGACTTTGTCTCGGGGGATTCGAGGGGTGAACTTCTTTATGATGTCTGGCGGGATCAATTCCAAGGGGTACGAGAACGACACGGGGAGCTTTTACGATATCAGCTCCCCGATATCAGTTGACGGCCAGAAACGGCCACACTACCGAGTAATCTCTAAGTTTTCCAGACTAGTAAGGGCTTTGGAGCCCACGCTCTTGTCGGGTCAAGTCAACTACGACACCTGGTTGGGTTGCTACCGGGACTACGAGGCCTCATCCATGGGAGGGGCCGCTTTTTTGTACGACGCCTGGGGTCATCAGGTGACATTCAACCTGGGCGACATGGGATTATCAGATGCGTACAGCTTGCCAGCGCTACTAGCCAGTTCATCGGTTAGCTTTGGTTGCCTTGATATTTCCAGTCCAACCAATCCGATCGATCCGTCCAGAATAAGTCAGCTCTGGGTTGGAGCACTTGAGTTTATGTCACCCGGTACCCAGAGCGCTCTAGTGAAATACGTAGCCGAAGGCGGGAACCTGGTAATCCAACCGGTCGTTCCAACCCTAGACGAGAGGGCGAGACAATGTTCAATACTTTATGACTTCGCATTCGGAGGGGCTGAAGATGGTAAGGTGCTTGAAAATTACCCGGTTAACTTGACTAATTTTGTCGGTTACTCGGGACCCTGGGACGAGATCTCGCTGGTTCGGTCCGAAGATGACACGGTCCTGGTGGTTCCCGGGCTGGCCAGTGAACTAAACCTGCCTGCCGGATCGAATCCTATTGCATTTAGAGCAACTGACGGTAAGGTCTGTGGGTTTACCAGGGTGCTAGGCAAGGGACAGATAACAGTACTTGGATTTCGACTCCAGTACTCACCCGGAACCGGTCCTGGTCAAAATGAGTTTGTTAGACGACTTGTTGGTGGGTCACATAAGCGTGATCTAGTCCGAGTTGTTGGGGGTGATTGCTATGCGTACCTCTTACATGGTCCCCGAGGAGGTGTCGTGAGCATTGTCAATCCTACAGAACTCTCCCAAGTCGTACGAGTTGAGTTGCCCGCCGAACTAGTTGGTACAACCGCTCGCGGGCTCGGGGAAGAAACTATCTCACTTCGAGGACGTGGTGCCTTTGTTCTCCCGGTCAACATTGATCTAACGGCAACTGGGGTAACTCTTAGATACTCTACCCTTGAACTAGTGGAACTGGCTGAACAATCCCATGAGTACATTCTCGGTTTTGATTGTCGAGATATATTTTGGGATGAAACTTTTCCAATCCCCACACAGGGCGTGGTTGAATTTGGGGGCCACGCAAAACTTAGTTCGATCTCCGGTGGGAGCGTTCTATCATGTGACCGGCAAGGAAATAGCACCAAGTACCGGCTCTGTTCGGACGGAAACTCTTCCCAGATTACTTTGTCAATAAAGAGTTGAACTTGCAAGGTAAGACCTCTAAGACGACGAGAGGCGAGTGCGTGTTTGATTTAACCGTGATTGGAGACTGCAACGTCGACGTTCTCGTTCGTGGACGGGACTATGCTCTGAGTTTTGGACAGGTCGAGAAATACTTAGACGAAACCTTGACTTGTGTTGGTGGATCAGCAGCAATCTCGGCCATGCAGGCAGCTAAGCTTGGGCTAAAGACGCAGTTGGTTTCTGTTGTCGGAGATGATCTTTACGGGAGTTGGTTAGTTGGCCAACTGACGGGTGCTGGGGTGGACTGCACCCAGATAGCGACCCGTCAAGGTCACTCCACTGGAGTAACGTTGTGCTTTCTAAAAGGTGCCGATCGAGCGATGCTGACCGCGCCTGGGGTCGTCTCTAGCCTGGCGACGCGCGACTTTGACCTCGAGCGGACGCTGTCATGTCGTCATATCCATCTCGGGTCATACTTTCTAAATGAAGGCTTGCATCCGGAGGCGGTTAATATTTTTGAAACAGCCCGACGCTTGGGAGTTGGTAGATCAATCGATCCAAACTGGGATCCAAATAATGAGTGGGATAGCAATCTATTGAGAGTCTTACCTATGGTCGACTACATCTTTGCCAACTCTGCTGAGGTCCACCACATTTTCAATCGAGGTCATTCAAAAGAGTTGGGCGTTGAGCCATTCTCAAGCAATCAACTAGTCGTCGAAAAGCGCGGAGACCAAGGGGCAACCCTTTTCCGACGAGGTAAATCACAACTCACTTCGAACTGGCCGTTGACTGTGGGCGAGGAAATTCAAGATTCTATCGGGGCTGGTGATTGTTTTAACTCTGGGTTTATTTTTGGGAAACTCATGAATCTTTCAGACGAGCAATCACTGGAGGTTGGCTGCATTTGTGGGGCTAGGTCAACCCTAGGGCACGGGGGTACAGGTGCGCAGATTACCCTTGAGCAACTTGAAAGGCTTGTAGAGGTTCCGCGTTGAGTATTGCCCTTGATTGCTTCATTCCACCGGAGACATATAGATGATCGGCGCAATCTCCTATAGTCCCTCTGTGGACCGAGGGCTTGTAGTACAAGATGTGCGTATTGGAGAGATCAATCGGGTAGAACTCCAAGGCCAGGTTGCGGGAGGCAAGGCAATCAATGCCGCAAGGGCAGCTAGATTTTGGGGGTCGGAGGTGCACGTGGTGGCACCCCTTGGCGGATATGGTCGGGAGTGGATAACGCAGGAATTGCGCAACCTAGGAATAGTTCTTAGCGAGTTTGTGGCCCAATACCCCACTCGAGTTTGCGAGTCTGTATTTTCCAGGTCGTCACAAGAACTAACCGAGTTCTATGAGTTAGCACCAAAGCTGAGCTACGAAGAACTCGAACTATTAGCTGATATGGCACGGGACCTTGCCAAGGGAGCCTCTTGGACTTTAGTGGCTGGCTCACTACCTAGCAGTACTGGCAAAGGTTATGTGGGACGTCTTATAGAAAGTCTTCACGCGAGAGGCTCCAAAGTGGCCGTGGATCTTTCAGGTGCCCATCTGGCCGAGGCACTAATGGCAGGGCCAGAGCTAGTAAAGATCAATCTAGACGAGGCAAGCAACCTAGAGTACGGATCATTGCCTGAAACCTCCAATAGCCCCCAGCAAGATCTGGGTAGAACTGGTCTAACCGCCCAGGAGGCCCAGGCATTGGATCTGGCCCGGCATATTAGAAATAAATATTCAGGTAGTAAAAATTCACCTCCAATAACTGTCATAACTTTAGGTAGCCACGGAGCCGTCCTTGCCCATGAACGCCTTGTCGTGGCAAGAAACCGTCACCTGGGTCTCTACGGGAATGGGTGTGGGGACACCCTCATGGGAGTAATGCTCTCGTGTCTCGATAAACTCGGTGAACCTTCCACCCCAGCTGGCCTAGAGGAGGCCTTTAGGGCCGGACTTGGGGCATCTGTTGCCAATGCCATGGAACCGCTCCCTGCCGTATTTTCTAGGGAAGATGCTGGGATATTTTCCGCTCAGATCGGCATTATACATTTACCCCGAAAATAGGCCGGTCTGTTATATGTGCTCGCAAAACACGATCTTGGTAAGAACCCAAAATCAATAACCAACACATATAACTGGCCCCGTCGTTAGCAGTTACGACCGGTAACCTGGGAGAGTTAGCATTCTCAGGTGTTTTCCTGATTGAATCGTTACAAAGGGTGAACTTCAAAAGGAGCACAAATTGGGTAGGTTTGATAATCAGGTGGCCATTGTTACCGGGGCTGGCTCGGGAATTGGGAGGGCATGTGCACGACGACTGGCCGAGGAAGGTGCCCTTGTCGCCTGTCTGGACATAACCGGGGCACAAAATGAGATCGCCCAGGAGATATCCGAGCGGACCAATTCTAAGGTCTTGGCGATCTCTTGTGACGTAACTAGTGAGGCTTCGGTCAAGGCGGCCGTATCAGAGGCCGTCTCCTCTCTGGGTCCTCCAAAGGTGGTATGCAATGTAGCCGGGATTGGCAAGTTTGTTCATACCACCGACATGACCCTCACCGATTGGGACAAGATTGTGGCGGTCAATTTGACCGGGCCGTTTCTTATGGCCAGAGAGACCATTCCATATCTACTTGAAACCCGGGGCAATGTAGTC
Organism: Acidimicrobiales bacterium; assembly: GCA_027452005.1. GTDB lineage: Bacteria > Actinomycetota > Acidimicrobiia > Acidimicrobiales > JAKAVM01 > JAKAVM01. The sequence continues at coordinate 4,490 of DAIDHF010000069.1, read as the reverse complement.
ACCGTGGCCTCTACCGCCGGGATCATGGGCCAGCCCTATAGCGCTGCTTACTGCGCTTCAAAGGGAGGAGTTGTGATGCTTACCAAGGCCCTCGCGACTGAATATCTAGAGAGAGGAGTTAGGTTCAACGCAGTGGCGCCCGGGGGAGTTGACACCCCGATCCTGTCGAACTTTATGCCACCTACAGATGCTTCCAACGATCTACTCTTGCGGATGATGACCCCAATGGGGTTTGCTACCCCAGAAGAGGTCGCTGGGTTGATTGCCTTTATAGCCTCAGATGAGGGTCGTTATATGAACGGGTCGATAGTTGCAATCGACGGGGGTATAAGCGTCTAGGAACCCTATTTACACCTTGGCAAGAATATCTTGGGCAAATCGCTCACACTCATTTATTCTGGCTTTTAGTAGGGCATCGGAATCAGACGGGTCCCCAACTCGGGCACTTATCCACGGGGCACAGATAAAGTCAGTTACACCCTCGTCCTCGAACTTCTTGAACAGGTCTAGGTCAGGAAGTGCATAGATTCCCAGGTAAATCGGGAAGTTGTCATCTTGTCGACCAGCAGCCTTTAGATGACTCTTGATCTTGGCCACGTGCTCAGAGGCCTGTTCGACCTTGTAGGGTCCAGCCCCAATCCAGCCGTCACCAATAGAAACAGCCCTCTTCATGGCGACCTCGCTGTCGCCCCCCACGTAGATCGGGATTTTCTCTCTTGGTGCCGGGCGCATCATTACGGGGTCGAAGTCGTAGTACTCACCGTGAAACTCCGCCCACTGGCCCGTCCAAAGCTCTCTAAGGGCCGGTATCATCTCATTTAGACGTTTCCCGCGAGTAGCAAAGTCTTGACCTGTGCCCTGGAACTCCTCTTCACACCAACCCGGGGCAACGCCCAGGTGAACTCGGTCGTTCGAGTAGTACGCGGCTGTGGATACCAGCTTGGCAACGGTAAAGAGGTCACGCGCTGGGGCAACGTAAATTCCGGTTGTAAAGTGAATGTTCCGGGTTACCGACGAGCACGCCGACACGGTACACCACGGGTCGGGCCAGTTGGTCTCTGGGTCCCAACTGGGCTTACCATCGCCCTTAGATGAATAGAGATACTCTGACTTGAGTTCCTTGGGGTAAAACAGGTGGTCGGGGATGAGAACCCCGTAGTATCCAAGCCCGTCGGCCGCCTTGGCTAGCTCAACTACGTGGTCGGTCTCCATAAAGACCAGGCCCATATGAAATCGCATTACCGTGGGCTGGTTCTGCTAAGCCGGGCTTACGTTAACGGGAAGATGCTTGATCCCGTTGATAAAATTTGACCTTAGTCGTTGAGGGGCAGCTGTGAGTTCCATATTTGGAAACCTCTTGAGAATCTCCTCAAACATTATTCGGATCTCAAGACGAGCTAAATTAGATCCAAGACAAAAGTGGGGTCCGCCACTCCCAAAGGCCATGTGGTCGTTCGGTGTCCTCTCTATGTCGAACTCGTAAGGATCTTTGAATACGCTCTCATCATAGTTAGCCGAGATATGCCAGAAAATTACCTTATCGCCCTCAGATATTTTCGTGTCCCGGATAACCGTATCCTCGGTTGCGGTACGCCTAAAATGCATTACCGGCGAACCCCATCTGAGCATTTCTTCTACAGCGCTTGGCAGTAGTTCGGGGTTCTCTACGAGCTTTTTATACTGGTCGCGGTGTTCTATCAGGGCCAACATCCCATGGGAGATCAGATTTCTGGTGGTCTCGTTACCAGCTACGGTTAGCAGGAGAAAGAACAAATCGAACTCCATCTCACTAAGGCGCTCGCCGTCAACCTCGGCATTCAGGAGGATTGTCACGATGTCATCTTTTGGATTCTTGCGGGCCTCGTTGGCCAACTTGTTGGCATACGCATAAAGTTCGAGAGAGGACTCCAGAGCCAACTCTGGAGTTACCTGGTATTCGGGGTCTTCATTACCTACCAACTTGTTCGACCAGTCAAACATCATCTTACGTTCTTCAAATGGGACCCCAAGCACCTCTGCAATTACTTGCAAGGGGAGCTCTGCGGCAACCTCTTCTACAAAATCACACTCTTTTTTCTCGGCAGCCCGGTCACAGATCTCAATGGTCCTCTCCCGAATGTTCTCGGCTAGTTGGTTGACCATTCTCGGGGTGAATCCCTTGTTGACAAGGAGGCGGTATCTCGTGTGTAACGGCGGGTCCATGTTGAGCATCATGAGCTGTTGTTGTGCCAAGGTATCAGGATCAAAATCCATAAACAGGGCTGACTTTTTCCCCGACGAGAAGTGTTGCCAGTCTCGATTGATTGCAACACAGTCTTCATATCGGGTGAAGTTCCAGAACGGGTCGGTGACAATTGGATTGTCGTTCGTATCAGGCACTTCCTGGTAAAATACCGGGGCCTCGCGCCTTAGTGTCCTGAATACGTCGTGGGGAACTGACTCTACGAACAGATCCGGGTTTGAGAGATCGATATCTTTTAGTTCAACGCTGGATTCCACTTTGTTCCTCCTGCCTGGACCGGCCTCCGCTAGACGCTAGCGAGGGCCAAGACCCAACTATTTATTATTTCAAGGTTGCATTTGTGCGATCCCCGCCAACCCGGTCTAGCCAAAGGCCAGCTCAGCGGGCGAGTCTCGAAGGATTTCCTCCGAACATGATCAATTCGCAGGTTATATGGTTAAATTATAACCTGTTTCAGACTTTACTATAACCTGTTTCAATAGTGCAGGAAAACTCGGCAAAAAAAAGTCGAAAATAACAGATTCCAGGGTCTTATTGGCCGGAATCTCCGTCACCAGGGCCACTACCAGGTCCCTGGAGTGACGGGGTGGGTCGAGGTGATCCTGGAACCGTTAGGAGGCAATTGATAATGTACATTGGCTACACGACAGAGCAAGAGAAGTTACGGGACGAACTCCGGGACTACTATGCCAAGTTGCTAACCCCCGAGATCGAGGACGAGCTTGCCAAGGCCCAGGCCATTGGACCGGTTGTTCGAAAGGTCGTGCGTCAGATGGGAAAGGACGGGTGGCTGGGAATTGGCTGGCCAACTCAGTATGGCGGTCAAGGCAGATCACATATTGAGCAGTTCATCTTTTTTGATGAGTCTATGAGGGCGGGTGCCCCGGTTCCCATGCTGACAACCAACACGGTCGGGCCCACAATTATGAACTTCGGCGACCAGGATCAGAAAGATTTTTTTCTCCCCAAGATCTTGGCAGGAGAGATTCATTTCTGCATTGGTTATACCGAACCCGGGTCCGGGACCGATCTGGCATCGATCAAGACGAAGGCGATTCGTGACGGAGACGAGTATGTGATCAACGGTCAAAAGATCTTCACCTCCCTGGCGGCGGATGCCGATTATATCTGGCTTGCAACCAGGACTAGCGAAGAGGGCAAAAAGCATAAGGGGATATCAATCTTTGCAATCGACATGGATAGCCCGGGGATATCTGTAGTTCCCATGAACCTCTTAGGCGATCACAACATCAATCAGACCTTCTTTGAAGACGTAAGGGTCCCAGCCTCCCGTCTAGTTGGTGGCGAGAACAACGGGTGGACTTTGATCACCAACCAGTTGAACCACGAACGCGTCACCTTGTGCTCACCAGGAATAATTGACCGAGCCTTAGAGGACGTACGGGCATGGGCCCAGCAGACCAAGTTGGCTGACGGTCGTAGGTTGGTCGACCTAGAATGGGTAAAGCTCAATTTGGCCCGGGTCACAGCCAAGCTTGAATTTCTCAGGCTCATGAACTGGAAGGTGGCGTGGACGGCGACCCTGGGAGGGCTCGACGTGGCAGATGCTTCATCGGTCAAGGTGTTTGGGACTGAGTTTTACCAGGAGGCCTTGAGGCTCTTGATGGAGGTGGTCGGTCAGAGGGCATACCTCACCGAAGACACCACTGACACTGTCTTGAAAGCGCGGCTCGAGCGCTTCTATCGAAGTCTCTTGATTTTGACTTTTGGGGGCGGCACCAATGAGATTCAGAGAGATTTGATCGCAATGTTCGGCCTTGGGCTTCCCAAGAGTAGGTAAGGAAAGAAAACAACATGGACTTTGAACTAAACGAAGAAGAATCTGCCGTAAGCGAGTTAGCGGGCCAGATTATTGGAGACATGTCCGGGTCACAAAACCCCGAGCAACTCACCAGTGGGTACGACGAGAAACTCTGGAGAGAACTGGCTAAGGCGAACTTGTTGGGCATCTCAATAGAAGAGCCCTACGGAGGAAGTGGGTTGGGTTATCTGGCGACATGTGCAATCCTTCAAGAGGTCGGAAGGAACGGTGCACAAGTTCCAGTGCTCGCCTCCATTGTAATGGGGGCTATGCCTATTGGAACTTTCGGAGGCGATATCCTCAAGTCCGAGATCTTGCCCAAGGTGATCGCCGGAGAACTAATATTGACCTGTGGGCTTTTAGAGTACGACTCAACGACCTCTTGTCCAAGTGCTCGAGCCAACAAAACAGCAAGTGGTTGGACCG
>DAIDHF010000068.1 GCA_027452005.1 Acidimicrobiales bacterium | reverse complement strand
ACCACGTCGATCCCGAGGTTTTTTCTGGCCGGAACCGTGGTGTCGGTTGCCCTTTCAGGTCCGAGCCCGTCCTTTGTAATAGATACGAAAACCGGACTGCTCGACACGATATACGTGTCAGATAAGACCCAGTACTTTATATCAGCCGCCGAGCCGACAACTCTTGCCGATATTACGGTAGGTGCCAGAGTGGCCGTAGGTGGCGTATTAGCCTTCGGCACCTACGAGGCCAGACGGGTTCTAATCCCAGCGGTCACCACCACTACCAGGCCAGCCAAAAATCTCCTGCGACCAAAGACTCGCCCAACTTACCTAAAGCCACCCCCCAGGACGCTAACCAGAAAACCGCAACTCCCAAGAACCAAATTGAAACGGCCACTTACGGCCGCCAGTCGCAACTTACTAAAATTTTATCGAGCCCTTAGTCGTGCAAACGGCAAGACGGTCTCGTTAGGAGACGTCAGGCGGGCCATTCGACGCGGCTACCTAGGCCCGATCATGCCTTTTCGACGGGGCTACGGACTGGGCCGCAAGGGAGGACCCCCCGGGCTGGTCCCGTTAGCGTCATCAATTCCAAGCCCAATCGAGGCGGCCAAGTCAATCTCTCAGACGGCCGGTCAAAACTCCATCCTGGCCGTTGCTTTGATCTTGCTTCTCGGGTTTCCGGCCCTCTTGTTCAACTCGGCCCTCGAGAACCACCACGCTCGCCTAATTGAGAGAGATACCAGGTTTAGACGACTCATTAGGCAAATAGAGAGTTGGTTTGACGCCCTTCACGGAGCCCTACTCATGATTGTGATCTCAATAGTTGGAGCCGTGTTGTATGCTCTTGATGATCCCACCTTTGGCCTAAATTTGTCCTCGTTAGCTGAGATCTTGGGCTACTTTGGGGCAATTATTGTTACGGCCACCGTAACCGAACTCGCACGTGGATACTATGTCAAGCGAAAGTTCGAAAAGGTTGGAAGACTAAAGGCGTTCCCGTTGGGAATTCTCATCGCAGTAATATTCGTAATATTTTCTAGACTCTCGCACTTTGAACCCGGATACGTGTTTGGGATTCTTATATCTTTGGTGTTTTACGTTGAGCCAACTGGCGAGGAGAGCGGAAAGGCTATGTCGCTGTCGTCATTGTGGCTGTTTTTACTCGCCGGTGGTAGTTGGTTTGCCTGGATTCCCGTCAAGAACTCCGTGATTGGAGGCAACCAGAGTTTTTACATGTTGGTACTGGACTCGTTGCTGTCATACGTGTGGATATGCGGACTTCAAAGCCTGTTCTTTGGGCTTATCCCGACACGATACATGCGCGGTGAGGTAATCTATAAGTGGTCTAAGGCGATTTGGGCGTTGATGTTTGTGGCCATATCATTTATCTTTGTCCAGTTTATTATTCACCCGTCTCTGTCTGGTTATGGGGGAAACAAGAACGCCTCACTCTTGCCCATGCTCGCAATCTTTATAATTTCGGCAGTCGCCGGGATTGGTTTCTGGCTCTATGCGAGAGTTCGCTTTGACAAAGATCCCAAGACCGAGGAGATACTAGAACCCGCCTAGGATCTTTGAGAAGCGCGAGGCAAGTCGATTTAGACGACCACAGTCTTCTTCCAGGCGATTGGCAAAGCTCGTGGCCTGCACTCTCACCGCTTCCGGGCCACCAGCCCCAGGGCTCGATCGGCGCTCTATAGCCACTCCCGGTGTAACTAGCCGTGCGGCCTCGGGTCCTAGCTCTTCGTTGGCCTCGACCACTTGTTTTAGGTCACTACCAGTTGAGAGGGCTTCAGAGACGCACCGGGCCACGACCTCGTGTGCTTGCCGAAAGGGCATCCCTTTGCTAACCAGCCACTCGGCAAGGTCGGTAGCGGCAAGAAACGGCGAGTCAGCTCCTAACTGTAGAGCCTCGTAGTTGAGAGTCATCGAGGCAATCGTCGGGGTAAGTGCCCTCAGAGCTAGCTTGACCTGTTCAATCGAGTCAAACACAGGCTCTTTGTCCTCTTGAAGGTCACGGTTGTAGGCCAGGGGGAGTCCCTTGCACGTAGCCATAAACCCGGTCAGGTTACCAATAAAACGCCCCGCCTTACCCCTGACCAACTCCGCGACATCTGGGTTCTTCTTGTGGGGCATCATTGACGACCCGGTCGAGTATGCGTCAGCCAGACTTACAAAACCAAACTCCTGGCTGGACCACAAAACGAGTTCCTCCCCAATCCTAGATAAGTGAACTCCTAGGGTCGCAATTATAAACAAGGCCTCAATTACAAAATCACGGTCAGAAACTGCATCTAGTGAGTTTGAAAACACCCTTGAAAACCCAAGCTGATCGGCTACAAACTGGGGATCTATATTTAGCGACGTCCCCGCCAGGGCACCAGCGCCAAGGGTGGACACATCTGTGCGCGACACCGAATCGATGATTCGGTCGATGTCGCGAGCCAATGCCCAAGCGTGAGCTAAGAAATAATGGGCGACCAGTACTGGCTGTGCCCGTTGCAGATGGGTATAGCCAGGCATGTAGTGATCTTGTGAGTCAACCGCCTTTTGCGCCAGAGCCTCTTGAAGTTCAATTATGAGAGCGGCCACCTCTAGTAGCTCATGGCGAGTATAGAGGCGAAGAGCCGTCACGACCTGATCATTGCGAGACCGGGCCGTGTGTATCTTGGCCCCAGCCGGTCCAGCAAGTTCTGTTACCCGTCGTTCGATGGCCGTGTGGATGTCCTCGTCGGTGTCCTGGAACCTGAAGGTTCCCTGTTGCAACTCTTCGTCTGCCTTGTCGAGGGCGCTTGAAACCAACTCTCCTTCTTGAGGGGTGATGATTGAACCCTTTACGAGCCCGATTAGATGTGCCTTGGAGGCCAACACGTCAAAGCGAGCCAACTTTTGGTCGAATGAAAGGCTCTGGGAAAAATCCAGGAGTTCCCTGGCCGGTCCCTGGCTGAGCCTTGCCTGCCATAGGGTCATCTGTTAGGTTCTTCCCCGGCCTGTTGGGCCCAGGTCTTGAGCCCGAGACCCCAGATCTTGACAAAGCCCTCCGAGTCTTGGTGGCGAAAGGTGTCCGCATCCCCGTAGGTGGCCAGTTCATGGGAGTACAGGCTGTAGGGACTCCGCCTCCCGGCCACGTACACCTTGCCAGGAGACCGAGATCCATCAATCGACTTGCCCGGGGTGTCGCACCTTAGACGGACGTCTCCGGTTACCCGCTTGCTCGCGCTCTCCATGAAGGAGTCCAGAGACTCCCTGAGGGGTGAGAACCAGAGCCCGTCGTAGATAAGCTCACTGTAGCGGTGCTCAAGGTTCATCTTCTCGTGGTGCAGGTCGCGCTCTAATGTAATGGCCTCCAAGTCTTGATGGGCGTAAATCAGAGCGAGAGAGGCCGGACACTCATAGACCTCCCGACTCTTTATCCCGACTCGGCGATTTTCTACCATGTCGAGCCGGCCGAAGCCATAAGAGCCAACATGGGCACCCAACTTTTCAATTAGCTCGACGAGGCCCATAGCCTGACCGTCCAGGGCTACCGGAATGCCCTCCTCAAATGAGATCGTGATCTCACTGGGATTGGTGGCGGTAATCTTGGTGAGTTCATAGACGTCATCGGGCGGGGTCAACCAGGGGTCTTCTAAGATCCCGCACTCAATGGCCCGCCCCCACAGGTTGTCGTCGATCGAGTAAGGTGACTTCTTGGTCACCTCGAAGGTGATCCCCTTGTCGGAGAGGTACTCAATGCACTGTTCCCTGGTCATGTTCCAAGATCGCACCGGGGCAACAATGTCTAGGTCTGGAGCCAAGGCTCCCGTGGAAACCTCAAAGCGGACCTGATCGTTACCCTTTCCCGTGCACCCGTGAGCCACGGCAACTGCTCCAACCTTTCGGGCGGTGTCAACCATGTGCTTGACGATCACCGGCCTTGACAGGGCAGAGACAAGCGGGTACTTACCCTCATAGAGAGCGTTCGCTCTCAACGCAGGCACGAGATAGTCCCGGGCAAATTCCTCCTTGCAGTCGACCACTTGGGCCTCTATCGCCCCGGCATAGCTAGCCCGGTCCTGGATCGATCCGAACTCCCCCGCCTGGCCGACATCGGCCGCCATGGCCACTACGTCATATCCAAACTTGTCCTTCAACCAGACCACACATGCTGACGTGTCAAGCCCCCCCGAATAAGCCAGAACGATCTTATCTGCCATAACAACTCACTTTCTCACACAAGTAGCACATCTCGATAAACTAGTTTTCGACTTGGTCCGAATTTCGGTCCTGATCGAACCCGGCCACCTCGGCGTCACGGGTCTGGTTGAGGCCAGCAAGGTCTCTGAGGTGATCGGCCAGACTGGCTGTAGAGGTTGTCTCGGCCACGATAACCATTACCGTGTCGTCTCCAGCCACGGTACCAATTACCCCTTCGAGTCCCGTTCGATCTAAGGCAGAACCCACCACGTGGGCCGACCCTGGCGGGGTTCTAAGTACCACGATGTTTATCGAGTAGTTGATCTCCACTGCCCATTCCCCAAGGACTCTTTGTAGGTGATCTTCAGGTGAGATCTGATCCTTGGGAAGTTCTGGGATTGCATAAGCCGTGTGTCCACCGGGCATCCTTACCTTTACCGCCCCCAATTCTTCGAGGTCCCTAGAGACGGTTGCCTGGGTTGCCATCACCCCTTCGGACTCCAACATCTCCACGAGTTGAACCTGGCTTGCAATGGCATGCTGTTCAAGCATCCGCACAATCCTGTGCTGTCTCTGATTTTTTGCCCGTGCCATTAGGTGTTATCCGTTTTCATTGTGTACTCGATTGGTCAAGTAAGAACAACAAGATTCCCCGCATGGCGTGCATTCTATTTTCGGCCTGCGTAAAGACCACAGAGCACTCTGCGTCCATTACCTCGTTGGCGACCTCAAGGCCTCTATGGGCCGGAAGACAGTGCATAAAACGTGCCCCCGGGCTGGCCGCGTTCATTAGTTGACTTGTTACCTGGTAGTCCTCAAAGGCCTCGCGCCGGGAGTTGGCCTCGTCTTCTTGCCCCATTGATGCCCACACGTCGGTGTAGACAAAGTCACAGCCCTCAACAGCTTTGAATGGGTCGTCGTAGAGGTTTAGCTGCCCCGGTTCTTGGGTACCTGTTTTATCCATACCCCCATTATCTGCCCTCACGCTCAAAATTTCCTCTAAGTCGCTTTCTGAAAACCAATACTCAGGAGGTGTAGCTATATTTATATCTATACCAGACATAATACATACCTGTGCGAGAGACCGAGACACGTTGTTACAGTCACCCACATAAGCTAGTCTAACCCTCTCGTTGTGCGGAGATAGCTGTCGAATGGTTAGCAAGTCACAGATGGCCTGACAGGGATGGGAGTAATCAGAGAGGAGGTTGACAACGGGAACCTCTAAAGACGCCCTTACAAGCTCATCTCTCATCTCGACTAAGACTCGGTGACTAAACACGCGGGCCCCAACCAGGGCATGGTAACACGCCAGAGTCCTGATCAGATCTTGTGGAGACTCTCGTCCACTCGCTAGGCCTACTTCATCTCCTTTGATGGTCACGGGGTGACCTCCCAGTTGCACCACGGCCATCTCAGCCGAATTGCGAGTCCGGGCCGAGGGCTTCTCAAACAACAAGGCGACCCCTTTCCCGTCTAGTACTGGAGGCCAGGCGGACCGCTCAGAGAGACCCAAGATGGTGTCTAGATCTTCGACTGTCAGGTCTGAGATGTCAAGCAGACAGCGCACTACCGAGCACCTCCACGGCCTGGTTGGCCTCTTCAATGGACACGTTCAGAGGCGGGGCCAACCGGATAATTGAGTCCCCGATTGCATTTATGATCAACCCGGCCTCAAGGGCCTTTGTTTGAACCGCCCTTGCACTAGTTTCCTCGCAAAGGGTAATCCCGATTAGGAGCCCGAAACCCCTTACCTCGACCACCTGAGCAAGTGACGAGATCTCCTTGGACAGATATGCCCCGATGTACCTCGCGTTCTCGATCAGGTTTTCCTGCTCGATAACCCCCAAGGTGGCAAGGGCGGCCGAACAGGCTAAGGGTTGGCCACCAAACGTACTCCCGTGGCTTCCCGGGACAAAGTAGTCGGCAACCTCGTCTCGGGCCCAACAGGCCCCGATCGGGAACCCGTTGCCAAGGGACTTGGCCAGGGTGATTATGTCTGGAACCACCCCGAGTCTTTCAAAGCCAAACCAGTCCCCGGTCCTGCCCAGGCCAGTCTGGATCTCGTCAACTATGACAACTCCCCGAGAGCTTCGGGCCACCTCTACGAGGGCCCGGGCAAAGCTACTGTCAACCCCCAAGACTCCAGATTCGCCGAGTACCGGTTCAAAGATGACCCCTTGGACTACGCCCGGGGAGTCCGCGCTCAGATATCTGGCATCTAGGGCCTCTAAGTTGTTGAGTTCCACGTGATCAAACCCGCCCGGAAGCGGGTCAAAGCCGACCTTTTTGTCGGGTTGACCAGTGGCGGCCAGGGCCCCGTGGGTTCTCCCGTGGAACCCTTTCTCGATTCCTAAGATTATCTTTGTAGACTCAGCCAGGGCCTGGCTAGCTCGTTTTCTGGTGAGCTTGATCGCACACTCAATAGCCTCGGCTCCAGAGTTGGAAAAGAACACCCTACCCGAAACGCCTTCCTCACCAACCCTACAGGCCGCCAAGGAAATCAAGCGATTAATGTTTTCAGCCAAGGTTCCCGCGTGTTCGTTGCCAAATAGATTGGAAACGTGGGTAACCCGAGCGGCCTGGCGAGATATTGCCTCGGTCACAACCGGGTGGGCGTGCCCCAGGGAGGTCACCGAGATCCCACTAAGAAAGTCCAGGTACTTGCGACCGGACTTGTCAAAGAGGTAGCTCCCAGTCCCGTGGGTAAAGGTGACGTCGGCTGGCGCATAGGTATGCATGAGAAAATCCTGGTCCATGTCAGTTGGTTACCATTGTCCCGGTGCCCTGGTCGGTAAAGATCTCGAGCAAGGTCACATGGGGAACCCGTCCGTCTAGGATGTGAGCCGAGGCAACCCCACTTCGAACGGCCTTGAGGCACGAGGCCGCCTTGGGGATCATCCCGCCCCGCAGGGAGCCATCTGACAACATCGACGCCAGGGTCTTGGTGTCTAGTTCTCGCACCAGTGATTCGTGGTCGTCTGGGTTGGTCAAGATGCCCGGGACGTCGGTTAGGTAGATAAGCTTTGTAGCCCCTAGGGCCTCGGCCACGGCCCCGGCAACCGAGTCCGCGTTGATGTTGTAGGCCTGTCCATGGGTATCAGACCCAATGGTTGCAATCACCGGAACAATCTCTTCTTGGATCAACTTGTTGATGATCTGGGGGTCGACGGAGACAATCTCTCCAACATAACCCAGGTCTCCACCGCGTGGTTCGGCCCGGATCAGACCGGCATCAGCTCCAGAGAGGCCAATAGCCATTGGTCCATTCACGTTCATAGCCTGGACAATGTCCAGGTTGATCTTCCCGACCAGGACCATCTGAGCGATCTCTAGGGTCTCTTTGTCGGTAACCCTGAGGCCGTCTTTGAACACACTGGCCTTACCCAGCTTCTCCATCATCTCACCGATCTTGGGGCCTCCCCCGTGAACGACCACCGGTCTAATCCCAACAGCCCGCATCAACGAGACGTCTTCGACAAAGTTAGTCAGTGTAGCGCCCGGACTTTCCTGGGAACTCTCAGAACCAGAGACCGATCCCCCGTACTTAATCAAGACGACCTGGCCAGCAAACCTACGAATATAGGGTAAGGCTTCCACGAGGATGTTGGCCTTTTGTGCTGCTGAGAACTGCTCGTCAGACTCAAATCTTCCCGAACCAGCCGCCTGCGCCCGGGCCAGGGCGGCCGATACCACGCTCCTGCCTACCTCGGCCACGAGCTTTCGGGGGTCTAACTTGTCTTCTTTCTCATCATTGTTGTCGGAATCAATCGCGCTAGAGCCCGTCTCGGCAAACGACTCCTGAGAACCGTCCCCTGATCCCTTCCTTGAAAACTTTTCTTTCATGAGGTCCTCATATTCTCTTCTATGTAGGCCGCGCTTATGTCACAAAACCTCAAGGTCTCACTCTCACTGCCAACTCCGAGGTCGACGTATATATCGACGTGCGAACCTTGCATATATCCAATTAATGATTCCGTGTCGTGAGCGACTCCAACTCCCCCACGACATACACAGTAGTCGCCATAAGAGACCGTTACCTGTTCCAGATCAAAGTCACCTACCGTGCTCCCTAGCTCACTAACGATGCGCCCCCAATACGGATCGCCTCCGTGGAGGGAACACTTGACCAGTAGGCTTGAGGCAACCTTTCTCGCGCCGGCTATTGCGTCAAGCTTCGTTGAGGCCCTCGAGATCGTGATCGAGGCCGTTTTACTACCGCCCTCGGCATCGGCAAGCATCATGCCGGAAAGTTCCTGACAGGCCCTGGTTAGCATCTCTAAGACCTGGGCTTGACTTGAGGTAACCCCTGAGTTGCCGTTTGCAAAAACCAAGACGGTGTCGTTTGTTGACATGGCCCCGTCGACGATGATCTTGTTGAATGACTCATCAACCGCCCGGCTGAGACAGTCCTGCAAGATACCCGGGTCTATCCGGGCATCGACGGTGAGCACACACAACATCGTGGCCATGGACGGCTCAAGCATGGCGGCCCCTTTTGCCATCCCCCCTAGGGTGATGGGGCCTTCTTTGATCGCGACCTGTTTGGGAAAGGTGTCGGTGGTCATGATGGCCCGGGCAGCCGCTTCACCACTTGCCTGGTCGTCTCCTAGGCGGTCCACAAGACTAGGAAGTGCTTTGGTAATCGTGGTGAAGTCAAGTGGAATTCCAATCAGGCCAGTTGAACAAACCAGGAGGTTGGTAGGTTCAACTCCCAGCTGTCCGGCGAGCCCGTTGAGAGAACTCATCGCCCCGTCATATCCGGCTTTTCCGGTCGCCGCATTGGCGTTACCAGAGTTGATTAGGACCCCGGTCGCCATCTGCGCAATACTCAGATGATCCCTCGAGATCTTTACCGGTGCGGCGGCGGCCCGGTTGGTAGTAAACACCCCCGCACACGCGACCGGCTCCAGGGTCTTGTTGGCCACCAAGGCCAGGTCGAGCGCTCCAGATTGCTTGATCCCACAGGCCAGCCCGGTAGCTAGAAATCCTTTTGGACTAGTAACCGTCATGGTTGGCTCCTCTAGGGGTTGAATCCAAGACCCCTTTTCTAGATCTCTTCAGATATTTATAGAAGATTTTCTTGGACACTTGGTCTCTAGTCACTACGGGTAAATTCCGCATTGGGTTAGTCCGCTTGACTCGTCAAGGCCAAGAGCTATGTTGGCTACTTGAATGGCCTGACCGGAGGCACCCTTGACGAGGTTGTCGATAGCACTTATAACCAAGATATTTCCTGTCTTGTCATCATATCGCGCCGTGATGAACACATTGTTAGATCCCATAGCGTACTTGGTGGATGGGGGCTCTTCAATGATGTGGACAAAATCTTCGTCAGCATAGAACTTTTGAAAATGATCGAGAAGCTCGTCAGTTGAACTAGGTCCGGTCGTGCGAACGTAGCAGGTTGACAGAATTCCCCGGGTCATGGGAACCAGGTGTGGGGTAAACAGGATCTGCATTCCAGTCAGTAGCTCCATTTCAGGGGTGTGCCTGTGACTCAGGAGACTATACGCGGTGAAGTTCTCATCAACGGCTGCAAAGTGGCTTGAAGCCTTAGGCGTCTTGCCGGCTCCTGAGACCCCAGAGGCCCCATTCACAATTACCGAAGACTTGTCTAAATTTTTCAGCGTTGAAAGCGGGTACAGGGCCAGGGAGGAGCCCGTCACGTAGCACCCGGCCACGGCCAGGATCTTGTCTCGGGTTATCTCGGCTCGATTTATCTCAGGAACGGTTAGAAGCGCTCTCGACAAGAGCTCTGGTGCTGCGTGGGCGACGCCGTAATGGGTCTGGTAGTCCTGGGGAGTGGGCAGTCGAAAGTCGGCCGACAGGTCGACAATTACCCCGACCCGGTCAATAAGGGTGGTGACCACCTTCGCGCTCTCGCCATGTGGAAGGGCCAGGAATACACAGTCGAGCCCCTCCAGGTCGTCTGGTGAGAACGTTTCAACGGTCGTGTCTTGGTAGTAAGGCAACAGTGACGGGTAGAGCCTTCCTAGTGACTGACCAGCGGTTGAGTCCCCGGAAACGTAAGACACCCTAAGGTCACCATGGCCAGCGAGTAGTCTCAGGAGTTCGGCCCCGGTGTATCCCGAGGCACCCACAACCCCAACCGAAAGTTCCTTGCTCATCTAATAAGTATACATGTTACCTAATTTTTATTCAAATAAGGTAAAAAGATATTTCTGTTGTTTTCAGTGTATTTCTATGATATTCATTACACTATGATAAACAAGCTAGCGGAAAATATCTCAACCAACCTTATCAACGATGTGATCTGTCTGATCTCAGAGCGAGTTTCCAGGTTTAATCCCAACCTGTGCGCCCTTTTTGACGTCCACAGCGACCACGTAGGTCTAGGTGTCATCTTCCAGGAACTCGGGAGCTACCTGGGCGATCTCTTCGGTCTAGAACCCGATCTTCAAATTACTCAGGAGATCTCGACCATCTTCGCACTATTAGAGGATGTACTGGTCAGCTGTGACCCCGAAGACCAAGTGGCAATTGCAAGCAGCTTCTTTGAGGAAGTCCCGATATTGGCAATAACCAGCTACCTATCCTCGATTGGTCCAACGACATTGGACCTCCTAGAGCACCTAGATTGATCCGGCGGGCCATCCTTCTCACAAGTTGTCTTTGAAAAAGTTATACTAACCGTTTTTCACAGTGAAATTCGTGCCATGATTTATAGCATTACTTTTAGTATAATTAGTAGCATGAGACGTGAGCGCATTTCCACCACGGTTGACCGGGATCGTCTCCTGGCCTGTCGCCGCTTGCTCGGCACTAGCGACAGCAAGCTTTTCGACCGGGCGCTTGCCGTCCTCCTGAACGAACTCGAAGGCGACCGTGAGCGCCAGGCACTTGACTTGATGCCCTATCACGAGGACTCCGATCTTGCCTGGGAGGCTCCCGCGGCTCCTAGCCTTCCCTATAACGGCGAAGTTCCCCAAGATGTACAGCGACTAGCCCAAGAGCGCCGGCAAAGGACCGGGATGTGAACGGCCTCGGGCACGGTCAAGTCTGGTGGGCAGACCTCGACAAGATCCGTCCAGTGGTCATTATTACGCGAGCACGGGTGGCCCCGATTTTACGTCGGGTCGTCGTGGCCCCCGTCACCAGCACCGCCCGCGGGATCGCCACTGAGGTTGCCCTGGGTTTGGGGGAAGGCGTGCAAGCAGGATCGGTCGTCAACCTGGACAATATCCAACTAATTCCGGTTGAATGTCTGTTGCGCGAAGCTGGGCGAGTTCCTGTAGCCCGATGGCCGGAACTCTGCTCTGCCATGGCCTCGGTGATGGCCTGCTGACATACAGAATTCCTAAGCTATTGAGCCTTTCGGATAAGGCATAAGATCTTGCGAGTCTTCACAAAGGTTGCTGCTAACATGTGCAAGACAAATGCTGGCCAAGTTAACTAATCTGCGGTCAGAAATAGTTGGGATGTTCTTGAACTCAAAATCATCAAATCGAGATCATGAAATTCACGAAATTTCGGGTCCGTATACGAAAAAAGGCCCCAGGTTCAAAACCTGAGGCCCTCTCTCATGTAGAAATCCGGCGGCGTCCTACTCTCCCAGGGGGTCTCCCCCCAAGTACCATCGGCGCTGACAGGCTTAACTTCCGTGTTCGGGATGGGAACGGGTGTATCCCTGTCGCCATGGCCACCGAAAACTGTGTCGTCTGGGTTGAAGACTGCATTACCCGGTTCAGATAACCAACATCACAATGGTCAAACCTGGCTTGCAACTCAACGGCCGGACGAGGCGTCCTTAAGCGTTCCATAGCGAGCACGAGCAAAAATTCCCAAGCCCTCGGCCGATTAGTACCGGTCGGCTGAACACGTTACCGTGCTTACACCTCCGGCCTATCAACGTGGTCGTCTAACCACGGGCCTTACCAGGTTACCCTGTGGGAGATCTCATCTTGGAACGGGCTTCGCACTTAGATGCTTTCAGCGCTTATCCCTTCCGCAGGTCGCAAACCAGCCGTGCCCTTGGCAGGACAACTGGCACACGAGAGCTGCGTCCGTCCCGGTCCTCTCGTACTAGGGACAGCCTTCCTCAAATCTCCTACGGCTACACC
>DAIDHF010000067.1:7887-12324 GCA_027452005.1 Acidimicrobiales bacterium | reverse complement strand
AGGAGCAACTGCTTAAGTTTGACTCAACGCCCCTGTTTCCCGAACGCAGAGCCTACACCGTCCCATATCCGCTCTCCGACGCCGAGGCCGAGCTATTCTTATCTATGGCGTCACGATAGAGCTCAGACCGCTCGGATTGGCGGTAGGGGCCCTCGTCAAAGCCCAGCCCGAGCCAGGCCAGAGAGTCCACAATCCCCCGGTCCCACTCATCACGATTTCGCTCCCGATCGGTGTCTTCTATTCGTAAGATAAGCCGTCCATTGTTGTGCTTAGCAAACAGCCAGTTATACAGGCACGTCCGGGCCGACCCCACGTGAAGGAACCCCGTGGGTGACGGTGCAAAGCGAACCCGGACCCCGGTTGAAGATGACGTGGTCAACTACCCGTTTGCCTTGACCCGGGCGAACTTATCAAAACACCCCGAGGGGACTGGCGACTTTAGCCGTTGGAGAAGTCACAAGAAATGTAAGAAGCCCGATTAGGCTGCCGAGAACAGCTCGGTCCAGTCCTCTAGCCGGTCTCGCACCTGACTCACCGTCAGTCCGAGAGTCTCGCCTGGGACCAGGTCTGCTATTGCCCGTTGGGCCCAGTAGTCATGGTCACACCCGGAAAACCAATCGTCTCTCGTCTTGACCAGGCTCTCGGGGGCGTCGCCTAAGAACCCGAACAGGGTAAGGGCGAACTCTACGTCGGCCTTACACGGAGCCCGTCCAAATCTAGACGCCCGGGCCAGGGCCACCTGTAGGCACCCGGCAATCGCGTCGTGCACGGTGGCTGACCCGCTAGAGTTGACCTGACCCGAAAATCCCTCGGCCAGGTGTAGGGCATATCCCTGGTCGGGCCCTTGGACGCCCAGGTAATTACCCTTTGGCTGCCCGGGACGCTTGAGTTCGGCCACCCGGTCTTGAACCCAGTTACGGGGAACCCCGAGCCGGGTCGACGGCCTCACCGAATCTGATTCTCTCAGGTGTACAAAACTTGGCTGTGTCACTTGGTGCCTCTCTTGCTTTGAACCTTGCCCGGAGCCCGCCGGGACACCTTCCCGGACTGGACCAACAGGCCGTAGACAATCGAGTCGACCAGGGCATACCAGGAGGCCTCGATGATGTTCTCGGACACCCCGATGGTCGACCAGGTTGACTCTCCGTCGGTCGAGTCTATCAGGACCCGGGTTATAGCTCCGGTACCCCGAGACGTGTCGACCACCCGGACCCGGTAGTCGGTCAGGTGTAACTGAGACAGGTCCTTATAGTGCTTACCCAGGGCCTTCCTCAGGGCCCCATCCAGGGCATTCACCGGTCCGTTGCCCTCAGCCACCTCAACTAAGCGCTCGTCGCCCACGTGTACCTTTATCACGGCCTCCGTACTGAGCCCCCCGGGCCACCTAGATACCAACTCAGGTGTCACGGTCGCCCCTAACTCGGTCCTCACCTCAAAGGACTCCACCTTGAAGAAGTCCTGCTTCCACCCGGTGGCCTCACGGAGGAGCAACTCCAAGGACCCGTCGGCGGTCTCAAAGTGATACCCGGCGTGTTCTAGCTCTTTGAGCCGGTCTAGGGCCACCGAGAGTTCATCGCTCCCAAGGGCCAGCCCGAGTTCTTTGGCCTTGAGCTCAACGGTTGACTTGCCCGAGAGTTCACTAACCACGAACCGGGTCCCGTTGCCTACCAGGTCCGGGGAGACGTGCTCATAGGAGTCCTTCCGTCGGGCTATCGCCGAGGTGTGTAGTCCGGCCTTATGGGTAAAGGCCGAGATGCCCACGTATGGTTGTTGGGGATCCATGGTCCGGTTCACGATCTCCCCGATATACCTGGCCACGGGGGTTAATCTCTCCAGGCGGTTTGCCGGGATGGTCGTGATCCCCATCTTCAGGGTCAGGTTAGGGATCAGGGTGGCTAAGTTCGCGTTCCCCGTCCTCTCCCCGTACCCGTTCACACATCCCTGTACGTGTCGAGCCCCGGCTCCAACTCCAGCCAGGGCGTTGGCCACCGCCACCCCCCCGTCGTTGTGGGTATGGATCCCGACCTTGGCACTGGTCCCCAGGGTTTCGACTACCTCGGCCACGATCCGGGATATCTCGTGGGGTAAGGTTCCCCCGTTGGTGTCGCACAAAACCACCGTGTCCACCCCGGCCTCTACACAAGCCTGGACTACTGACAGGGCAAATCCTGGGTTTGCCCGGTAGCCGTCAAAGAAGTGCTCGGCATCAAAGAGAACCTTCCTGTCGTGTTTAGACAGATAGGCTACCGACTCACCGGCCATGGCCCGGGCCTCTTTCAAGGAGGTCCTGAGGGCCTCGGTCACGTGATAGTCCCAGGACTTGCCCACGATGCACACCGTCTCGGTTCCAACTTCAAGTAGGCGGGCCAAGGTGGGATCTGTCCCGACCTTCGCGTTGGGTTTGCGGGTCGCCCCGAAGGCCACCAACTTGGACGTCTTGAGCTTTAGCTCCCGGGCAACCCGGGTGAAGAAGTCGTCGTCTTTTGGATTGGCCCCGGGCCAACCACCTTCGATGTAGGTCACCCCGAGGTGGTCTAATTGCTCGGCCACCCGGAGCTTGTCATCTACCGAAAGAGACATCCCCTCCATCTGGCTCCCGTCCCGCAGGATCGTGTCAAGAATCTCGACCCGCCGCGGGGCTCTGGGCAGACTTTGGGTGGGTCTGAACTCCGGCTTAGTTGACATAGTCCAACCAGTCCTTATATTGGTCAAGCTCGCCCCTAACGGCCCCGAAATAGGCCGCCTGGATTGCCCGGGTAATAGGGCCCGGTTTGCCGGAACCAACTATGCGGTCATCGACTGAAGAGATCGGGACCACCTCGGCCGCGGTCCCGGTCAAGAAGATCTCGTCGGCCAGATACAGGTCGCTCCTGAGCACGTTGGCCTCAATAGCCTCATAGCCTTGGTCCCGGGCGATGGTCATTACCGAGTCCTTGGTGATCCCCTCAAGTGCCCCCGATGAGGCGGGCGGGGTTACAATCTTCCCGCCTCGTACCACGAACACGTTCTCCCCGGTGCACTCTGACACGTACCCCTGTGGAGAGAGCAAAATGGCCTCGTCATATCCGGCCTTTAGGGCCTCGACCTTGGCCAGAGACGAGTTGATGTACATCCCGGTCGCCTTGGACGCCGGGGGGACCGAGTTGGGATCATGGCGCTGGAACGACGAGATCTTGACCGAGACGCCCTTTTCTAATCCCTCCTCACCTAAATAAGTCCCCCACGGCCAGGCCGCGATTGCCACGCTTACCGAACACGGGAGTGGATTTAGCCCCATCTCGCCGTATCCCAGGTATACGATCGGGCGGATGTAGCACGAGTCTAGGGCATTCACCCGGACCACGTCCTTGGTGGCCTCGACGAGTTGGTCCCGGGAGTACGGGATGTCAATCAGATAGATCTTGGCCGAATTAAATAGACGGTCTATGTGGTCGACCAACCGGAACACAGCCGGCCCGGCCGAGGTCTTGTATGCCCGGACCCCCTCGAACACCCCCGACCCATAGTGTAAGGCGTGGGTCAACACGTGTACCTTGGCCTCGTTCCAGTCCACTAAAGACCCGTCCATCCAGATCTTGTCTACTGCTTGAATTGGCAACCTAGTTCATCCTTTCCTGGCTCGCCTACAAAACTCTCTGGACAATTGCGTCCCCGATCTGAGATGTGGTTGGTGGTTCCCCGGGTCCGGACCCGGAAAGCTCTCGGGCATATTCGAGGACTGTCCCAGACAACCTGGCTCCCAACTCGGGGTGTCCCAGATAGTCCAACATCATCGCCATTGACCTGATTGCGGCCAGGGGGTTGGCCTTGCCCGTGCCCGCTATATCGTGAGCAGACCCGTGAACTGGTTCAAACAGGGACGGTCCAGTTCTGGCCGGATTCAAATTAGCCGAGGCGGCCAGTCCAATACCACCTGACAGAGACCCGGCTAAGTCGGTAATGATGTCCCCGAACAGGTTGTCGGTTACTACCACGTCGTAGCGCTCGGGGTTCTCGACCATGTAGATACAGGTGGCATCCACGTGGTTGTAGGCCCTAGAGACATCCGGGAACTCACCAGCTAACTCGTCAAAGGTCCTCTGCCAGAGGTCCCCGGCAAAGGTGAGCACGTTGGTCTTGTGTACCAGGGTCACGTGCTTTCTCGGCCTGGAACGGGCCAGGTCAAAGGCGAACCTCAGACACCGCTCTACCCCGTGACGGGTATTTACCGAACCCTGGGTGGCAATCTCGTATGGGGTCCCCTTCCTCAAGAACCCGCCCTCGCCAGCGTAGGTCCCCTCGGTATTCTCCCGGACTACGCAAAAATCGATACCCGCAGTTGGGGCCCCTGGGATCGAGTTGAACGGGCGCAGGTTCACGTACAGGTCGAGTTCAAAGCGCATCTTGAGGAGTAGACCCCTCTCCAGTAGTCCCGGGGGAACCTCACTAGAGCCCACC
>DAIDHF010000067.1:0-7877 GCA_027452005.1 Acidimicrobiales bacterium | reverse complement strand
GGAGGTCCCACGGCACCGAGAACTATTGCGTCAAGTCCACGCAGTTCCCCGAGTACACTCTCCGGCAGCACGTCGCCGGTCTTCAAGTACGCCCGGGCACCAAGCTCGTAGTCTACCCGCTCATATTTTACCCCGAGGGCGTCAACGACCTTTAGGGCCTCGGCGACCACCTCGGGGCCGATCCCGTCTCCACCTATAACCCCGATCTTTGGAGTAGCCAACTGCTTGTGTTTCCTTTCCTAAAAAAAATCCGCCCACCAATTTAGTGGACGGTTTTCAGGCGCACGGAAGCAACGTGCGCCCTAGATAATAATTACCTCGTTTATGTCTGTGCGGGATGAGTCCATTTAGAAACAAGCTCCTCGGGCTAGAATCGATTTCTTATCTACATTGTCCCTCACACCGACCGGGCCAGTCAACCCGAGGTCTGCTAGGAGGCTGGGAGGTCCCCTGGGAGAAATCCACTCACGAGACCACCCGGGACATCTCTTCCTTTTCGATTCTCGTACAATTTTGAACTAGTCTTATAAGGGTGGCTGAGAATAACCCAACACATCTGTCCAGGGAGACCTATAACCGCCTGGTTGCCGAGCGAGACGATCTGATCACCCGGGGACGCATAGAAATCTCCCAGGCCATCGAGGCCGCCCGGGCTCTCGGGGACCTGTCGGAGAATGGGGACTACCACGCCGCCAAGGACGCCCAGGGCAAGATGGAGGCCCGGATCCGCCAGTTAGAGGCCATGTTGTCTGAGGCCGTTGTAGTCGACGACCAAGACGCCCAGGCCTCCGACGTCGTCGTGGCCGGTTCAATTGTCGAGATCAAATACGAGGGTGACGAAGAGGTTGAAAAATGCCTTATTGGATCCATTGAAGAACGCCGTGAAGGGGTAACTATAGTGTCTCCCAACTCTCCCCTCGGCCAAGCCCTGATCGGTAGATCCCAGGGCGAGATAGTTACCTATGATGCCCCCGGAGGAAACTTGAAGGTCGAGATAACCGCGATTGGAGACAACTAGAGCGTGACAACTCCCAAAACCATGGCCGAGAAGGTCTGGGATGCCCACGTGATCAACTCACAGCCAGGCGAACCAGACCTGTTATTTATCGACCTTCACCTGGTCCACGAGGTGACCTCCCCACAGGCCTTTGACGGCCTGCGGCTAGCTGGCCGAAAGGTTCATCGCCCCGACTTGACCGTGGCCACGGCCGACCACAACGTCCCAACCCAAGATATCGACAAACCCGTCGCCGATCCGATCTCGGCTAAGCAACTAGAGGTGCTCAACAGCAACTGTAACGAGTTTGGGATCAAGGTTTTTCCAATGGGCCACGCCGACCAGGGAATCGTGCACGTGATCGGACCCGAGTTGGGGCTCACTCAACCTGGCATGACCATAGTATGCGGAGACAGTCACACCTCCACCCACGGGGCCTTCGGGGCGTTGGCCTTCGGGATTGGCACCAGCGAGGTCGAGCACGTTCTAGCCACCCAGTGCCTCCCCCAGGCGAGGCCTATGACGATGGCAGTCAACATCGACGGGAACCTTAGAAATGGAGTGACCGCTAAAGATGTCATCTTGGCTGTTATAGGCCAGATTGGGACCGGGGGTGGGATGGGTTACGTGCTTGAGTACCGGGGACAGGCAATTGAAAAGCTCTCTATGGAGGCTCGGATGACGATATGTAACATGAGCATCGAGGCCGGTGCCCGGGCTGGGATGATTGCTCCTGACGACACCACGTTCAAATACCTACAAGGGCGCCCTTACAGCCCTAGTGGGGCTACCTGGGAGAGCGCCCTGGACTACTGGCGAGCCCTCCCGAGTGACCCCGGGGCAAAATTCGACAAGGAGGTGTCTCTTGACGCGTCCAGACTTAGTCCGTATGTTTCCTGGGGAACCAACCCGGCCCAGGTTATCTCGATAGACTCCGTGGTACCTGACCCGGAAGACTTTGCAGAGGTTGCCCAGCGAGAGGCCGCCGCCCGGGCCCTTGAGTACATGGGACTGTCTGCGGGTACCCAGATCAAGGACGTGCCCGTTGATACAGTGTTTATCGGGTCGTGTACGAACTCTCGGATAGAAGACTTGCGTTCTGTCGCCCAGGTCGTCCAGGGCCGGAAGGTCAAAGACGGAGTCCGGGCCTTGGTCGTACCGGGGTCTCGCAAGGTTAGGAACCAGGCCGAGGCTGAAGGTTTGGACAAGATATTTATCCAGTCAGGGTTTGACTGGCGAGAACCTGGATGCTCGATGTGTCTGGCCATGAACCCGGACAAGCTGGCCCCGCAGGAGAGATGTGCCTCTACGTCTAACCGAAACTTTGAAGGGCGACAAGGGCGTGGAGGTAGGACTCACCTTGTCTCGCCCCCCGTGGCCGCGGCGACTGCAATTGCCGGGCATTTTGCAACTCCTGAGGACCTAGATTGAAGCCGGTTAGGGTGGTAGAGGGGACGGCCGTCCCACTGGGTCGCTCCGACGTCGACACCGACCAGATCATTCCCTCTGACTGGCTGAAAAGGGTAGAACGCACCGGGTTTGGCAAGGGGCTGTTTTCAGAGTGGCGTGACGATCGCAACTTCGTACTCAACAACCCCGACTACCAGGGGGCTAAGATCCTGATCGCCGGACCCAACTTCGGAACGGGGTCATCGCGCGAGCATGCCGTGTGGGCACTGGTTGACTACGGCTTTGAGGCCATCGTGTCGCCTAAGTTCGGGGACATCTTCAAGACCAACTGCACCAAGGTGGGCCTGTTGCCCGTGGAGATTGACCAAGAACTCTCCGGTCAGCTCCAAGAGGCCGTCACCAAAGATCCGACGTTGCACGTGACAATTGACGTGGCCAACTCATCGATCGAAGCGCCCGCAATTGGATTTTCAGCCAGATTCTCTTTAGATGACTTTACCCGCCATCGCTTACTTGAGGGCCTTGATGACATCGGGCTCACGGAAAGATTTTTGGACAAGATCGTTTCCTTTGAGGCGACCCGACCGGCCTGGATGCCTTCTAGTTCATAGACGCTTTCAAGAGCGGACCAGCAAGTACTAGGTTAGCTAGATCGGCAACATCCCGGTTTACTTTGATTCGGTCAAGTTATATTGGGCCAAGGGACTCGATGGATAATTGCTTTAGTCTAATCAACCGATTGAAGTTAGACCTACCCAATTATCCTAAAATCCCCGGCAGTTTCGTAAATCCTCTAGATTTAGCCACAAGGAGGTTTAATGTGCCTAAAGAGCAAATTTCAGTTCACTAATCCGAGATCTTTATAAATTGCTTCAAATAGCACCCGACGTCTCAATTCCATTGCATGTTCTTTTTCAGTTACTCCATTAAGAATCATTGCAACAACCAATTCCTGCTCGGGATCGCACATCACTGAAGTTGTCCCGAGAAACCCAGAGTGACCAAAGGTGCTAACAGATCCGTTTTTCCCATATTACTTGGTTCCAATGTTGGACCGTCCTAAGGGGTATATGCTTCTGCATACATCTTTCCGGTGAGTGCATCAATTAGCATGGCCTCATGGGACACTATTGGGTACTTTACGAACGCACAGTTCTTCTGGACTGGCAAGCACGGGGGTGCCGACAACGGGAGAGTCTCTGGCGGTATAGCAAAGGTAAGCACCCAAGTAGGAACGCCTGATACGGGAGCGCCCGCCACACCTACCAATGTTCCGTCGGATTGCACATAGGGCAGAGTCACGCTGGCAAAAAGAATATTTGGATTTGGATTAGTTGGATAATTTCTCTCAATGTAATTCCAGGCATCATTTACGGCTTGGGTTGAAGTGATATCAGCTGGTGGGTCCGATGCAGGTTCAAGAACCCAGGCGGCTCCCGATATCAATACTCCGTTTGGCGGAATTGTTGAGGGTACACTTTTCATTGGAGTGGGGACTTGACCATTTACAACGATTTGTGGCTGCGAAAAGTACTTGACGGGACGAGAGGCATTAGACTTAGTGGTAATAATAGACACAATCCCAAATACCAAGGCAATAAATACAAGACCCAATACCGGTCCATAAAACATCCGATGTCGTAACGTCTTGCCACGAGGTGTTAATGTTACGTTGTGATCTGGCGCTGGATTATTTTTCATTCACTTATTTTCTCCTTTATAGGGCACAGAGTAACGACACTAACTAGTGACTGAATTATCCCAAATCGCAAATGAAGTCTGGGGGTTTAGAAAACTCAACCCCACATTCGCAGCAGGTTGATAGGTATTGTAGTCACGTGAGGTCATAAAAGTGCCACAGCCAAGAACTTTATGTGGCAACCAGGTCTCGAGCATATTGGTACTCCAGCACCGGAACGAACGGATCACGAGATTATTCATCGACTCGTCCAATTCGCCTCCTGATGGTAAGTGCTATCCTTCTGTACAAGCTTAGCAACTGAAAAACCTGGTCACCGGCCCCTTTCCTATCCGCTGAGCCCCTTGTTAGGATGCCATACTTACGATAGGACTTTGAATGGTTTGGCCACCAAGAGACCCGACAAACCCGGCATCACCGAAGGAAAACACTCCCCCGTCTGAAGCGCCCATCCAGTAACCCTTACCGTCGGCGGTCATCACTATTGCATTGATCGGTGCACTTACCGGTGCTGCCGAATTCAATCCACCGGCTGGAAGGTTAGGATTTATTTGATAGGTAGACCCCAAGAAGGTGGCGTCACCAAAAGCGAATAGACCGCCATCACTTGCAACTATCCAGTAACCCTGGCCGTTGGTGACAGGAGCCATTGCAACTGCTGGCGAGTTCAAGGTCAAGCCTCCAGTGGACCCAAAAAAGCCAGCGTCGCCGTAGGAGAACACGCCTCCGTCACCTCCAAGTAGCCAGTAACCTCCACAGTCAGGGGTAGCCACCATATCTACAATGCCCATCTTTAGGTTAAGTTGTGACGCGTCCCCGAAAAATCTCGCATCCCCGGCCAGGAGTACTTGCCCAGAGGCCGTGGCCAACCAGTAACCCTGTCCGTCGCAAGTTGAGGCAATGGAGACTACCGTGCTAGAAGGCACATTCGAGACTTGAAAATCCGAGGCGACACCGAAAGACTGGACCGCTCCATTGGAGCAGGCAACCCAGTATCCATTACCGCGTGGAGTCGCTCCGATTGCCGTGGCAGTTCCGCAAGTTGCAGATCCAAGACTTCCTGCGGAACCGAAAGCGTAGACATTCCCGTTTTGTGCCAACATCCAGTATCCGGGAGGTGGACTGGACCAGGTTACTGAGACCAACCCCGATACAGTTGAACCATCAATTG
This sequence comes from Acidimicrobiales bacterium, assembly GCA_027452005.1. Lineage (GTDB taxonomy): Bacteria > Actinomycetota > Acidimicrobiia > Acidimicrobiales > JAKAVM01 > JAKAVM01. Next base: position 2,600 of record DAIDHF010000067.1, on the reverse strand, counting down.
CCTCGAACTGAAAAGTTCCGGCAGTCGTACTTGAATAGCTAACGCTGCAAGATACCGTGCCGCTAGAAGAAACCGCTCCACAGGTCTGTTGGGAATATCCCCCGGGAATTTCAACTGATACGGTTGAGCCAGAAGTAAGATTGCTCCCCGACACGGTCAACTGAACGTCTCCGTTGATGTTTACATTTGAACTGGGCGAAGAAATATTTAGAGTCCCAGGGTTGCCAACGGTGAAAGACGAGGTCGCCGTTCCGGCACCGATGGGAGTTTCTGCCCCTAGTGCAACAGTTCCTGTTACCTGAGGCACAATGACAGTTTGCGAGGTCGCACTTGAAGAAACTACTTCAGCGGGTTCCGAGCCAAAATATAGAGTTGCAAAACGAAGATTTGTACCCGCCACAACTACCTGTTGACCCGCTTGGGCTTCGGAAGGTTGGATGGAGGTAACCGATGGGCACTCCAGCCCTTGTGCTATAGGACTCCCTAGACCAGAGGCCAGGTCATATCCCGAATACGCTTGGTAGTCCGGGGGACTGTAACTACGAGTCAGATCGTTATCTCCTACGGTAATATCGTTCAACCCATAACCATAGATGCCATTTTGTGCGTAGGAATATAGACCGGGATTTAGATTACCTATCGGACCAGAACAACCTTGGTCAATATCTGCAAACAAACCTGCTACGAGGGGGCTGGCTGCACTTGTGCCAGCGTTTGTTGTCCACTCGCCGTTATAGTAGATATCGTATCCACTGCCAGCATTCGCCGAAAGATCGGGAACGGCCCGACAGTAGGTACCACATGGTGGAGTTGGCGAATTCCAATACGTCGTGGAAAACGATTCCTGCCAAGATGGACGAGGCCAGTAATGTGAAACTCCTCCACCTCCGGCCCCTTTCCCACCATTAGAAACAGCACACCCTGTCCCTACTTGGCCCTCACAATTGTTCCACACCACCTCACCACTACTTGAAAGGGTAGTTCCTCCTACAGCCGTGACGTACGGATCAGAGGCAGGATACGTCGTATAGGTCTGGGTAGAGTTGGGAATAAAATCAGATAGCCAACATCCTTCCGAACCTGAATCACCAGCTGCAGCAAAGACCGACTCTCCTTGGGCGGCTGCACGCTGAAATAGCCCATCAAGTGAAGACGACTCTCCATCATAGTTTGCGTCATATTCACATTCCCCCCAACTAGTCGTAATCACATTGGCCGCGTCGCTATTGATAATGGCCGCAAAATCATCATATTGACCTATTGACGAATTTGGAGCTTGGTAAGAAGTTATAGTTGCACCCGGCGCGTAAAGTGCCAACTCCTCAACGTCCATGTCGGCTTCAAGAGTACCGTCGTTGTTGAAGTCGTAAGTCGCTCCGCCATCGACTGATTCATAATAAATAGAGTTCGAAATCGGTTGACCGACATTTTCCTCTCCACTTGCAAATCCTGTTATGTCAGACGGCTCTAGTGCAGCTAGCTCAACGGCGGCGATTTTCTCACCAGTTCCCGTAAGCCCCGCTCTGTTGAGCCCTGAGATCCCATAGTAAGCTCCAATGGCTGCAGTGGCATCTACGTGTGATCTAGCTGGGCTATTTGGGAAAGCGGAATTCAAAGTTACCTGAGAGAGATCATTTGCTGAATCTATTTGGGTAACGTCATCAAGCCCGAGTACTCCAAGAAGATCTGAGGAAAGAGCACGCGGCACCAACGGCGGCTCTCTAGGCGCGTACACAATGCGTGAGTCGGCCTGGCGATATTGGTAGATCTGTATTCCAAGTGCGTCGTCCACCCGAGATACGGGTGCTTCCAGAGAAAGTGAGAACCCATCGAACTTTCCGGGTCCAATTCCACGACTGGCAAGCCAAGTTTGAAAATCCGAAACAACTGACTCTTGGGGGCCAAATTGGGATTGGAACTGCCCGGGTGATAACCACTTGTGGTAGGTAGGTGAAGCCGGGTTGTATAGGTTTTGCAAGGTTTGATTGAGACCGGGCTGATTGGACGAACTAAAAATAAAGTCAACATGAAGTTCCCGATTTTCTGAAAGAGGCCTCTCTTTTTTTTCACCGTGGGGTATAACTGTCGCTTGATATCCGTTAGCTCGCACCAGCGGCCCGAGTACGAGGGTTTCGGAAACTGAAGATGGCCCCGCCGAAGCTGGCGAGATGTCTGCTAAGACCATCGCAACTGCAAGGATTGCAACAATAACCACCAGACGCCTCCATTTGATGCCTCTAGAACGCCCGAGTTTGGCAGCCACCAGGTATTTCACCCAACCTATGACTTTGGTTTCTGATTGAATGACCATCGGGGACCACCCTACAGGGGGCCTACGACATCGTGAGGAGAGTGTCAGGTTAGCCGGGCGTAGACAATCCGTCCTTCCCGGAGCGGCCAGCGTCGCCAAGGTTTACCGAGACCCGTACCTCCCCGGGCTCTTTATCACGATTGGGAGCCCACAAGAGGCTATAGCCGTGCCTACGATTAATCCCAAGACCACCCAATACAAGAGACTTACCCGTGAACTACCCCCACCTGAAGGTGGGAGCTTCGTGAGCTAGTCCCGGTCATACTGCGACCGTCCTCTGGCTCAGTCT
>DAIDHF010000066.1 GCA_027452005.1 Acidimicrobiales bacterium | reverse complement strand
CATTCCCCTACAGGCGCTTGAAGGACCCGTCCAATCCCGTTGCCATCCACTGTACACCTCAGGTGTGACGCCCCGGGGCGTCCCCCGAACCCCGAGGGGACTGGCGGCTGCAGCCGTCAGAGAAGTCACGATGTGAATAAAATGATTAGATGTTTTGAGGAGAACGGCTTGGCTCGCACGTGCCGATGCGAGATAATGTAGACTACTTGCGCGGATCTCGAAAGGCATTACAGAGTTGGCTCAAAAGGTTACAAAGGTCGGTGTGACTACAGAAAATCCGACCTGGAAGCTCGGAAATCATTGGGAGGTCAAAGATCGTTCGTTGCCCCATCCAGCTCTAGTAAATTCCCTTTTTATAGGGATAGCATATTTAACAATTGGGGTATCCGACTTTTTTAAGGAGCCGACGCAGGTTTCTAAGGATTACTGGGGGACCAACTTCTTGATCAATGGCCCCGACGATGTCGTTCACATGGCTACCGGGGTATGTGGGCTTGTGGCCTATCGTTGTGGTCGCGAGCATCAGTATGCCAGAGCAATGTCGGTGGTTTTCGCCCTTTTGTCGCTAGCGGGGTTCTTGGACCAACCTACATTTGGCCTAGTTTCTTTACAGGGAGGAGACCTGTTCTTACATGGGTTCACTTCTATTGGAGGCGATGTTGTATGTAGGGTTGAAGTCGACGAAGCTCTTGAAGAAGAGGTTCAAGAACCCCGAGAACAAGTTGCAAGAAGTGGCTCTCCCCTAGAGACTGAGGCCCCGTGACAACTGGAAGCCAACACGAACTCACCACGACTGAGGCGGCTCTTTCTAAAATCCGAACGATGGGTGGACGAGTAACCAATCTGAGGAGAAACATTTTTGACGTTGTGTTCTCCCAAGATAGACACTGGACAGCAGAAGATCTAGCCAATGAGGTAAGAAAAAAATCACCTGAGGCTCATCTTTCTACGATTTACAGAAATCTCGATGAACTTGAAAAACTGGGCTTGCTTACCCACTCCCACTTAGGACACGGTCCGGCGACATACCACCTTGCCAACGATCTACATGTCCATCTTATCTGCGATACCTGTGAGAATTCGATTGAACTCGATAATTTTATAGTTCAAAAATTTTCAGAGTCTATTTTCAAACAGTATAAGTTCAATATGCACGGTCATCATTTTGCAATTTCTGGACTGTGCCGGAATTGCTCATCAAGTGGTAGTATATAAAGATTGCGTAACTAACCTTTTAAGGGACTCCTCATGGATAACATCGCTGACGTACTTTCTAACAACATAACCGAATCAATTACACAGATTCGTCGAATTATAGTGGCCCTAACAAAGGGTGCTCTGGCACTGCCAGAAGCTCTTGTGGCAATTGCAGAGCTTTCTGAAAAGCTAGCCTCAATGGGCAAACAGCTAGACAAGATTAATTCCTCGATTGACTTAGCCGCTAGTCGCATCGATCAGGCCGCAGATGGAATGAAGACCTCGGCAAATTCGGTTCGTGACATTATAGATCTAGTGAGCGGTTCCATCCCCGAATTGGCTAAGAGCGCCCTTTCACTCGGTGACCTAGTTGAAAGGCTCGGTACTTTAGGACTAGAGCTGACTACTGAACTACCTAAAACTACATCAGTAATTCGGGGGCTATCTCCGGAACTATCTCGAATAATGGGCAATCTGGATGATCGCCTCGATCACCTCGATGGAGTAGTCAGTGATCTGAGCAGAACCATTGTTACAATTTTGGGTTCCATCCCTGGATTTCGAAAGACCTTACGAGGCCAAGATCGCACTCGCAAGGAACTGACCCCAGGAACCTAGAGCGCCAGCTCAAGGTTTTGGTTCGGACCGAACCTCTTGAACTGCCTAAATTTCAAATGGCACCTCTTGCGAGGTTCCATCAGGGCCAGTGTGTATGATTCGCAGTGGGATCCGGGCAAGTCCATTGATGCTAGACGATTGCCCTCCAACCCCAAGGGTGCGAACCACATTGCCGGCCAGAGCAATCATCTGGGCTGGATCAACCACGGCTTCCGGTGGGTTTACCCCGACTTGTTTGATGTTACCCTCAAGCATCAACATTGCACCGAGCGCAGCAGGGATTCCAGTTCCAGCCCCTGCTCCATCTGACTGAGACCCAGATAAAAACACGTACTGATGCCACTGACCATCTTTTCGCCCGGCCACCTCAACACGGAGACAGCCAGCAGGTGAACCTACTTTGGCCTCAGATAAAAGCGAGGGTCGGACGGCCATTAGATGGTGGACCATAAACTCAAGTGGAATCACCTGGCTACCGTTGACTTCAATCGGGCTGACCGAGGCTAGTCCGTTGCGGACATGAGCCATGGTTAGCTCAAAATAGTCCCTTGGAAATATGCAACCACGATTTGTCACCCGCTTGAGACTTGGAAACGTCTTTGGCAGAGTAATCGTCTCAGGATGTGGGTAGGGATAGACTCGGTGAACACCTACCTCGCCAAAGTCAACATCCCCAGCAAATCTGGCACCGCTATCTTCAAGCATCATTACGTCATGAAAGGTCCCGTCCACAAATACTGGAACTTGATTTACCATTGCATGAATTCGGTGCTTGAGTACGGCGGGTCCCTCAAAAGCCTCCCCTCCGTGTACATGACAGATGTCAACTTCAACGACTTCATCAAGCAGCTGGTCGTTGGCAAACCTGACTAACACGTTAGCCAGTCCGGGTGAACTTCCAATCCCAATGAGGGCCCTAACGCCACTATCTTTAGCCTTGTTGTCTAACTTTAGTTGGGACTGAGTTGCATCAAGGTCGTCGCATATGTCCACGTAGTCCGTCCCAGCATCAATTGAAGCCTCTAAAATAGGAGGGCCAAATTTGTAGAATGGACCGACACAGTTGACAGCCACGTCTCCCATTCCAAGGATCTCCAAGAGTGAGTCACGATCGGTTACGTCTAGAACCTTAGAAGACACTCGGTTATCGGCAAGCTCGTCCTCCAACCGGCCAAGTGCTACTTCATTGATGTCAGCTAAAATTACCTGGTCAACTAGCTTCGAGGTCAACAAGGCCCTGGTAGCTACACTGCCGATGCCCCCGCAAGCACCCAGAATAACGACACGATTAGTTTTCATGATTAGTACCCTATTTTACGGCTCTCTCCGTGTGCACATTTTGGCCTGATAAAGTCTTGGCTACCTCACAGAAAGCTCACAGCCTAGACTTGGGCTTTGGGTAAATAATTGGCATAGAGGCCAGCTAGGAACCCTGGTGACCTTGTGTAATGCCAATAATTGATGAAGAGGTAAATTGGAGACGACCCAACCGCTGCATAGAGTACTGGTTGTAGATGACGAACCTTCTATCGTCGACGCAGTAGCGACATCACTGTCATACGAGGGTTTTGAGGTAACTACAGCCTCCAACGGTCGCAATGCCCTGTCAATGGCCCAAGAAAACCCCCCAGATATCATTATTTTAGATATCATGTTGCCAGATCTAGATGGTCTTGAGGTAACTCGGCGACTTCGTCAAGACGGGATTCGCGTCCCAGTTCTGTTTTTAACAGCTAAAGATGCCCTTGAAGACAAGGTTCACGGTCTTACCGTTGGCGGCGATGATTATGTTACTAAACCCTTTTCTCTCTCAGAAGTGATTGCCCGAGTCAAGGCAATCTTGAGGCGGGTCTCACCCGATCAGGTCAGTTCAAGTCATTACGAGTTTGCCGATCTAACTTTAGATGAAGATACCCATGAGGTAAGACGGGCTGGAATCTCAATTCAGCTAACCGCCACTGAATTTTCACTACTTAGATTTTTTATGCTTAACCCCAAACGGGTGTTGTCTAAGGCCCAAATACTTGACCATGTGTGGCACTATGACTTTGGTGGTGACGCCTCGGTTGTGGAAACCTATGTTAGCTACCTTAGAAAGAAGTTGGATAAGTACGGCCCCCCACTTATCCACACAATCAGACTGGTTGGTTATGTGATGCGGGAAGCATCTTAGTCCTTCCGCCTCGTGAATATTTCTAGCCTGAACAAGTCCTTTTCATGGTCGGCTCTTTCACTGCGCACTCGACTCCTTATAACATTAGGGGTAGTAGCGTTACTTGCCCTAATTGCCTCCGATCTGGTGACCTACTCACAGTTGAGGTCCGCCCTTTACGGCCAGGCTGAGCAGTCACTAGAACAAGTTCATCCTTCCCTAGAACAAGCTCTTGACAGTGGAGACGTTTTGACTATTTCTAGGGTCGCCCGTCTAGCACCGGGCATGTTTGTTGAAATTCGGGATCCAGCTGGCCACTCGATTGCAGAAATTCCTGCCTTTTTCCAGGGTGGGAAACAGCTCACCCCGATCCTTCCCTCCAAAATTTCCACTCCCCCCCTATCTACTGGTCAGTCAAACACGGTCATCCCGGGTTCCCAGAGTCCTGCATTTGGTAGTCCTTTTTCTGGAAATGCTTTTGGCCAGTCCCCGACAATCCAGCCAAGTACTCACGAACCATCTGTCTACTTTACGGCCCAGGCCCAGCAGAGTAACGGTCCAATGTTCCTGGTAAGAGTGTCGCCACTGATCAACGGCTACCAATTAATTTTGGCAACGCCACTATCTAATCTGTCGTCAACTCTGTCACACTTGATGCACATTGACGAACTAGTAACTGTACTTGCTCTTCTCGTAGCACTCATAGTTGGGTGGCGCCTAGTGATTGTCGGGCTAAAACCTCTCTCAAAAATGGAGGCCGTGGCATTAGAGATTGCTGACGGGGACCTATCGTTGAGGGTACCCGATGAGACTCCAAATACCGAAATCGGGCGATTGTCTGGTTCATTCAACAACATGATCGACCGCATTCAGAGTGCATTTTCCGAAAAGGAAAGATCTCAACAAGCTTTAATGGAGTCAGAAGAGCGGATGAGAAACTTTGTTGCTGATGCCTCCCATGAACTTCGTACGCCACTCGCCGCCGTTAGCGCATACGCAGAACTTTTTGACCTTGGGGCACAACATAGGCCAGAAGACCTCCAGCGGGTAATGCAAGGTATAAAGACCGAGTCCAAACGCATGTCAGTTCTAGTCGAAGAACTAATGCTCCTGGCACGTCTTGACGAAGGTAGAAAGCTTGACAAGATTGCAGTAGAACTTGTATCGGTCTGCTCAATTGCCGTTGAAACATCTATGGCAATCGGGCCGATGTGGCCAATTGAGTTTTATGCATCCAAACCAGTAGAGGTGCTTGGAGATCCAATACGAATTCGCCAAGTAGTTGACAACTTACTCACGAACATCAGAGTTCACACTCCGGCTGGTACGAGAGGTACAGTGCGCGTTACACAAGATGATCAATGGGGAGTTCTTGAGATTGACGATTCTGGACCCGGGATGGCTCAAGAGCAGGTTTCAAAAGTATTTAGTCGGTTCTACAGAATTGATACGTCTCGCTCTAGGTCACCTGTTGGAGCGACTCTCCAGGAGGAATCGGTACAAATTGCCAAAGCACCAACGGTAACGTCAAGTTCTTCCGGCCACGGTTTAGGTTTGTCGATTGTTCAATCAATAGTTGAAGCTCTTGGTGGAAGTGTGCAGTTATCCTCAAGTATCGGGGCTGGAGCCCATTTCACGGTACGTTTACCATTAACTTCTAGTATCCGCGATATCAATAATCGAGATGCATCAACTTCACCAGGCCAGGAGTGGTCAGAGTCTCCTGATCTGCACCAAAAGGGGCTCAGGACGAACCAGCCAGGCGTTTGAGAGCCCGACCCACTAGGAGTTCCCCTAGTCTTTTCCTGACCTAAAGCCTGTAGTTTCCAAGGTTACGTTAAGAATACTGCAAGGATATCCAAAGCCTGGTCAAATAAATTTGAGTTTTGGATAAAGATCGCTAAGATCATCCATATACGGGCCCGCTGGTCTTCGTCCCCTCCCCTGAAGGCTGGTGGGCCCGTTATATTGATTTACCTGTCTCAAGCGCCCTAAGTGGATAAGCTGCTTTCAGTCTTCACTCCTGACTGCTAATTTCAGGGCTTTAGTCATCGACAATCTTTCACCAGTGTTCATGATAGTCTTAGGGTATATCTTACTCGTAATACGAGAGATGATCAATATCGCAAAGACCACCAAGACAGCAGCTAGTGCTATCTCCCAGCCGGATATATCGCCTAGTGCGATCCTATTAGGAATCATTACCGGGGCCAGTGGCGGCAAAAATGACATTGCCCGAATCCATCCAGATACGTTTCCCTAAGACAAAGAGAAGCTCAAAAGATATCCAATTACCATCGGAATCGAAATGGGTAACGTGGCAACCTGAATGTCTTCTTGGCGTCCCACCAAAGTACCAGCCAAAGCGTAGGCAAAGGAATAAAGCCCGTAGCCAAGAATAAACCATAGAATAATTTCGGGAAACAGTGACCACACCGAATGTGGAATCTTTGCATAGTGAGTTACCTTGTTTGCTATGACGGCAGCAAGCACCCCAACAACAACCTGCACTAAACCAAGAAAACCAATGCCAGCAATCTTCCCAAAAAGCAATTCACCGGGACGTACCGTCGAAAGCAATACTTCTGCAGTTCTCGAAGTCTTCTCTTGGGCTACCCCTGAAGCGATCACAAATCCGTAAGTCCCAAGTATAGTGTACAAGATCACTGATGAGATAATTGTAGCTATACGTAGGTCACGATTTATTTGATGCTTCTTCGAAATGAGGACATTTGTGATTCTAACTGGCGACATGTCAGACATCACTTGTTGCTGGTTTAATCCTTGGTCAATTAGTCTTTGAGCTCTCATGAAAGAGTCCATACTTTCTACAATCACGGCTTGAGAAGTTACATTGAGTTGGCTTAGTTCAATAGTTGTTGCCGCGTTAGCTCCGACGATTACGGCTACGTTTACCTTTTTGCTCTCCACTTGAGCTCTACCCTGTGCAGTTGACGGAGCAGTAGAGACATCCACCACCACCTTAAGCGCTCTTGCTGTACGTATAAGATCATTCTTATAGGAATTTGAACCAACTACAGCAATCTTGGTTGGCTTTGAAGTTGTGTGAATTAGGTTAGGAATCACCATTGAACCAACCCCGAATAGGGCAAGGATTAGAGTTGACAGACGCCAAGCTTTACCACGTATCCGCTCTACAACTTCTCGCTGGGCTACTGCAAAGAACCTAGAAGTTCGGTTCACGAATTTATCATGGTTCTATAAATCTCGGCCAGGGTTGCAAGCTCGAATCCAAAATGTATGATCTCTCCGGCTTCAAGGGCTTGTCTCAATACTGCCTGGGCTAAATCTGGGCTTGCCAACTTGAAATAAATACCCTCTGGTCCACGCCGGGACACTTGAACGCCATCGAGAATTGGTTCCCAGTCAATATTGCCAGCAAACTGGACTCTAAGTTGACCGGCTTCTGTGCTCTTGAGCTGTGAGAGGGTTCCCGATGCGCGCACGACCCCTTCCTCTACCATGACCACTCGATTACATATCCTCTCGACTAGTTCCAATTGATGGCTTGATAAGAGAACCCCTTTGCCTTCTTGGGCTTGGTCTACCAAAAGTTCACACATAGTATCGACAGCAATAGGATCCAGCCCGGAAAATGGCTCATCTAAAATAGTTAAGACCGGATTATGGACCAGGGAAACCGCTAACTGTGCGCGCTGTTGATTACCGTGAGATAACGTTTGAAGTTTTGCGGCATGCTATTCTTCAAGTCCTAACTTGGAAATCCACCTGTCAACTGACGTGTCGAGTTCTTTCCCGGTAAGCCCGTGAAGGTGTGCAAAGTACTTTACTTAGCTACGTATCGTCATATTTGGGTATAGTCCACGTTCTTCTGGCATGTATCCAAACGCAATTCGGTCAGACCGAGTAATTGGACGGCCATCCCAGACGATTGATCCAGAATCAGGGTCCAATATACCCATAATTGCCCGCATAGTAGTGGTCTTGCCCGCCCCATTTCGCCCCACCAGTCCGACAATTTCTCCTCGATCAACTGATAAGGAAAGATCATCTACGGCCACCTTGCCGGCAAAGCTATGTGATAGCCTGTTGACCTCTAACACCTACAACAGGCTAGATCATCAAATATCCATCGGCAACTTTCAAATCATAAACAGTGCCATTGGCCAGACAAACAAAGTCATCAATATTAGGGGCCGCTTATTGGTAGGCGATCTCTGACTTCATAAAGCACACTCACAAAGACTCAATTTGGTTATCGGGAACAAAGATCCATGTAAAATACTCGCAAAGTGATATCACCAAAACTAGGTATCATGAGGAGTTTGGCACAAGAGATCAAATGGATAGTTCATTATGGCGCGCCCGGGAATCGTATTTTCCCAGGATCAACATCAATACCATCATTCACGCCGTAAGTTAGTAGTTTTGGTCTTGTCATAGTTTGGCGTACCGGTCAATAGCAATCGGGATTGGAGATCGGCTGGAGGGTCGCTGACGAGTTTGAACGTGGAGTTGATGTAAAAACGACCTAATCAAAATTCAATTCACCAAGCCCACGAAACGCCTAAAATTGACCTTTGAAGGGATCCAGTCGAGTTTGGAGAATAGTAGAGCTACTTATTTTGCACCCCATTACAACCTCTTGGCTACCTAAAATAGGTAGCCACAGATGTAAGAACGTATGCGTCGATGCAGTTGAGATCAATTTCGACATCAACGTAATTTGCGTAGTAGATTTGCCTAAATATTGTATAACTCGTACCTAAAAGTTATTTAACGACACATATGCAACTCAGCGATGCAATCGAAAATTCTAAAAATAGAAAGTTTTTAATTACCGGCTCAAGCGGAGTGATCGGACGAGCAATTATTGATATACTGCCGAGTGAGGCTCAGATTGTAGCCATCGATAGAAAAGAGCCCAGCTTTTCGCTCCCTACTAACGTAGAGTTTTCGAACGTGGATCTATTGCATGAAGGGGCTCCGCTCATCGACCATCTAAGGAATGTTGAAATAGTCTTCCATTTGGCAGCCAGAATGCCTCAAGCCAAACTGACCCAGGAAGAATTCTATCAAGCTAACGTTTCTGTCACTAAGAGACTCTTCGATGCAAGTGCGCAGATGGGAGTAAAAAGATTTGTATTTGCGTCAACAATTGAAGTCTACGGAGTTCAGCCAGTTGACCAGGCTCTTTCCGAGAAAGACTCATTGGTGTTTACAGGCCACTATAGCAAGAACAAGTTCGAGTCAGAACAAAATCTCCTTCAAGCTGGAAAGGAGATAGGAATTGAGACCGTGGCACTTAGAATGCCAATGATATTTGGACCTGGGTTTTATCACGAAAAATCAATGATCCTTCTTTTCTGTGCTGTAAAGCTTGGTCTACCCGTACCGCTCCCAGTTTCAGATGCACCTGTAGCATTTGTATCTTCAAGGGACACTGCCTCCGCCTTTTTACAGGCAGCTTTTTCCGAAGGTGTCGACGGGGAGGCGTTCAATATAACTGCTCCCGATAATCCTGAAATGAGGGAGTTCTTTGAACAAGTTATTTCGTTAGCTGGCTCTAGGTCACGGACAATTGTTGCGCGACGTTCCTGGGTAGAAAGGCTTGTCGCTGCAGCCCAACGAAGGGCAAACGGTCCAAACGATAAGGTTCCGATTCTTGGTACCCCGGCAGAGCTAGTGCCATACATCTTGACCGGCGGTAGATATTCAATTGAAAAAGCCAAGAGAACGTTGGATTTTGAACCGCAAGATTCTTGTAGTCAGGCGTGGGCAAGCGCGTACAACTGGTACTGGAGTCAGCCCGTACGTGATAAATACCGGGTTACGGTAAAAGAGCGTGTGTAATAACCATTACTTTTTTCGCCGGTAATCCATCGGATTTTCTCGTGTATTCAACACTTTGCGGGTTCTTAGTGTTGAGTTCAAGTATGGTGAAAGAAGTCTAGAGGGTTATATCTACCAATAAGGCCATGGGCACTTTTAGTGTTTCTTTATGATCTAAAAACCCAAAATCATCCCTGTACAAACTGATGCTTTCGACATCTTCTACGCCACGGTGGTTCTCAAGGACTTCTTTATAATTTGCTTCTCTAGAAAGGGGCCAGTTGGCCAAATGATCATAGAACAAAAAGTTTCCCAGGTCATATGTTCCAGGTATGGAAAGCCAGCCGTTGTCAAGGATTCTGCGATAGTTCCCGAAGCAGATCTTGCCTGATGTGGGATACAATGAAGCTCAAGTAAAAGAGCAAGCAGTGGCCTGCAATAACAAGTCATGCCCAGTGGAAACTTTTGCCTTGGGCGATCACCAAGTAGCAACCAAAGAGAACGGCTTGGAAGGAATATAAAGAATTGGTTAGACATAATCCTGGCCTATCACTGGGCCAGGATCACCAATGCTCCCACCGAGGGGCTGAACAATCTGATCAAACGCGTGGAGAAAACAGCAAATGGCTTTTCTAACTTTGAAAACTTCAGGGTGAGAGCGCTGCTTTACGCTGGCAAGCCAAACTGGCGGGTCCTAGATTCTATAGTGGTCAGATAGCCTGGTGAATCTACTTGACCCCGCTAAATGGCAAAGGGCTGGGCACCAACTAGTGAGTCTCTGTTAGAATGGGGGTCAACCGTCCGCGAGATAGTGGAACATGACTTGGCGCCCCCGACAGGACTCGAACCTGCAACCTACCGGGTAGAAGCCGGTTGCTCTGTCCAATTGAGCTACAGGGGCGAACTGATTTTAGGCGATAGATGATTAGGTCACCAAAATTACCAAATCTCGCAAAAATACAGTTCGACTAAGGAGCCCAAGACTCTTTTGGGTCCGACGCTATCGGGTAGTATCTAAATGTGACTTCACCTAAGCTTCCAGGTCCAATAGACACATTAATTACTCCTGGCAAGTGGGATCCTGAGACCTACAACCAGTTTCAGATCCAGCGCAAACTTCCTTTTGACGACCTTCTCAGACTTATTAGACCGTGCCCAGGTGCCCGAATAATTGACCTTGGATGTGGTGACGGAAGCCTGACGCGTGAACTTCATAAATACGTTGGTGCAAGCGAGACTGTTGGGGTCGATTGGTCACCTGAGATGCTGGCTTGCACTAACCAGATCAGAGAGACTGGCCTTCACTTTATTCATGAGAAGATCGAGAATACATTGAGAGGGTGGGAAACCGCCCAACCATACATCCCTGAAATATCGGGAAGATTTGACCTAATATTTTCAAACGCAGCATTGCAGTGGGTCCCGGACCACGCTACTATTTTCTCCTCGTTGGCCAGAGGCCTTATTCCTGAAGGACAGCTTGCGCTTCAGGTACCAGCTAACGTTGACCATCCCTCACATTGGGTAGCAGATGAGATAGCTAGTAGCGAGCCATTTCTGGGAATTCTCGCTAGCCAGGGTTCTCGTGCTGGTCGGGTTGACTGGGTTCTCACTCCTGAAGAGTATTCGAGGCAACTATTTAACGAGGGCTTCAGCAACATTCACGTCCGATTACAGGTATATGGGCACGTACTTGAATCAACAAGCCAGGTAACCTCGTGGGTTCAAGGAAGCCTCCTAAGCCCGTATCGCAATTTGTTTGACCCCACAATTTACGAGAAGTTTGTTGACGCTTACACGGTACGCCTTCTAGAGGTAGAGGGTGATCACAGGCCGTATTACTTCCCGTTCAAAAGAATCTTAATCTGGGCCACCCGTTAGCTTGGTCGCACTACTAGATACCCCGATTAGTAGTTTATTAACTACCGGCCGAGCTTGACCCCAAATCTTGCCAGGGCAAGCTTTGGAAGTGCCCTGGGTCCAGTGGTAGGCATAAAGGCATCTGAAACCTCGTCCAGTGAGGCTAGCTCGTCACTAGTTAGCTCTAAGTTCGCGGCTTCGACATTTTTTTCTAGTTGCTCAACCGAAGAGGCACCCGGAATAACCACCACGTTTGGCTTTGAGATGAGCCAGGCTAAGGATACCTGCGAAGGTGTAGCATCGTGAGCCGAGGCAACCCGTTGCAGAACTTCAAACAAAGTCGCTCCTCGGTCAAGATTCTCAGGCAAGAACAGTGGGTTGCCAGCCCGAGCAGCCCCTCGTGGCCTGTTCGCCGAACTATATTTGGCCGATAAAAAGCCTTGGGCCAAGGGACTGTAGGCTATGACTATCCGGTCGTTCTTTTGGGCGAAAGGTAGGACTTCAGATTCCGGTCTTCGATCAACCAGGTTGAACCTGACCTGATTAGTCAATACAGCAGAACCTAAAAGGTCGTCTGCCTGCTTCCAACGAGCCGCAGAGAAATTACTTACACCCACGTGTTTTACAAGACCTGAGTTGACAAGATTGCGCATCCCGGCCATGGTCGTCGACAATGGGACCACTGGATTGGGCCAGTGTACCTGATAAAGGTCTAGTACGTCTGTTTGAAGTCTCTTTGCTGAAGCTCTGGCGCGTTGTTCTACTACGGGCTGCAATGGAGCAATAGGGAACACCTTCGTAGCTATGAAAACCTTCGACCTTAGGTCCTCATTGGAGCTCTCCCCGCTCCCGTTTTGGTTGGCTACCGACGACCTGAGATCACCTTCCATGAGCGCCTCGCCGATGATTTTCTCAGACTTACCAAAGCCGTATATCTCAGCGGTATCGACTAAGTTCACCCCGAGTTCAACGGCCCTTAGGAGAATCTTACGGGCTTCAATCGCGGCGTAATCTTGCCCGTATCCCCATTCGGAGGATCCAAACTGCCAAGTGCCTAGCCCGATCGCCGATAACTTGACTCCACCAACCTCGACATATTTCATAAAACCAAGACTACTTGGGAGGCATTCTAAGACCGCCGTCCAACCTAATGGTCTCCCCGTTGAGATAGCCGTTTTCACAGATCTGTTGCACGAGCGAGGCATAGTCGTCTGCGGACCCCAGGCGTTTTGGAAAGTTTACCCCCGCAGCAAGTGCCTGTCGCTGGGGCTCTGGCAAGAGGGCCAAGAGTGGAGTGTCCATCAGTCCCGGGGCGATCGTGTTCACTCTAATTCCAACCGCCGCCAGGTCACGGGCGGCAGGCAAAGTCATCCCGACGATTCCTCCCTTGGAGGCCGAGTAGGCCAACTGCCCAATTTGGCCATCAAAAGCTGCAATTGAAGCCGTGTTGATAATAACACCCCGTTCGCCAAATTCAAGAGGATCAGTTTTCGAGATCTGTGAGGCCGCAAACCTCATCACGTTGAATGTCCCGATCAAATTGACCTCTAAGACCTTTGTAAAAGAGCCCATGTCGTGTGGTGACGAGTCCTTGTTTATGGTTCGTCCTACCCAGCCAATGCCAGCACAGTTTACGGTAATGCGAAGTGGTGCCGATTCCCCGGCAATTGAAACGGCTTCTTGCACTCCGGCCTCATCGGCCACGTCCACGTTGATGAACTTGGCGTTACCACCAAGCTCCTTGGCCAACTGCTCACCCTTTTCGCTGTTTCGGTCCAATAT
>DAIDHF010000065.1 GCA_027452005.1 Acidimicrobiales bacterium | reverse complement strand
AGCTTGTGTTCGCATGAGTAACTTCCCCGACCGAGTGGACCTCGAATCCCCCTCCTTTAGGGCGGGGAGGTGTCAACACGCCTGGTCTCGGCCTAAATATCAGAAAATAACCGGGACGCGACCTTTCAGGTCGACTTGAACAGTCCCGAGCCAACCTTGGCCCGTCGACGCGACCTGACCAGCTTGGCAATGGCCATTGAAACGTCCCCGTCTTGAAACATAGTTTCCACGTTCCGGAAAAGTTGTTTGCGTTCGCGCTCGGACGTAGTTATTACGTCTAACTCCCGCAGTAGTTCGGCAGGACTTCTTGCGTAACGTACCACTCCATGCCGACTCATGGCTTCAACATTTACCCGCCCGTGGCCGGGTATTGGTCGGTAGCTAACCACGGGAAGACCAATGGAAAGCGCCTCCATGCAAGTAAGTCCTCCGGCGTTTTCGAGCATTGCATCACAGGCCACCATGAGAGGGGAAAGGTCCCTGACCCAGCCAAACACAATCCCCCGCCCCACAGCCTCTGCTGCTTGCTCTACCGCTCTCTGGAGCTTTTGATTTCTCCCGCACACAACCACCGGGATAAGAGACGGATTCTTCACGATATCTCTAAAGGTATCAACGACCTCCCCGACCCCCCATGATCCCCCAACCACCAAGACCAGTTTGTCGGTATTTGAAACACCCAGGCCACGCCGGACTACAAATCTATCCCACGGAGGATCTAGGTAGATTGGCCGAACGGTTGGACCGCACACCAGTGTCTCTTGGCTAGCGTGATCGATTAGCTCTTTTCTTGCAGAGGGATGAAGCACGATATTTAGGTCAATTCCCGGATGAATCCAGGCGCCATGTGGATAGAAATCTACAACCACTGACGATACCGGGATATGAATAATACCTTTTTGTCTAAGAACACCAAGTGCCTGTGAGGTAATATTGAACGTTGACACAATCGCTACCGGATTGTTGTTAGCAGTCCACTCAATCAGGCTTCGTTCAACCATCTTCCTGACGGGGACAAAGGGTGTTGCACGGGCTTTTTTAGGCATAAGCCAGGTCTTGAATATAAAGTTATATGTGTGGGGAAAGTACTTTACCGATACCTCAAAGGTGGTCCTAATTAGTCTCCCCAGCCCAAAGGGCAACAGGTCACAAAAGTCGAGTCGAGTACACTCGAAGCCTAAAGTGTCTAGCCTTCGGGCTATTTCACTTGCTACTCCGTTATGGCCTTCCCCAAGACTGGCCGTCAGGATTAACAACTTGCCGGGACCCTCAATGTGGGAACTTCGATTCTCATGAGTCACGGCTAGATCGAAAAGGTGGTGCGTGTACTTTTCAAATCGTCCCGTGTGGCGTCCAGACAGTTTTGACGGCCACCAGTTCCATCTTCCAAGTAGGGTTACAACTGACGGGACCAACATAGAGCGCACCAAGAACGTGTCCAGCAAGATACCAATGGCCAAGATCAGGCCAACCTGTTCGACTTCAGCGTTAGATGATCCCGGGTCGCCAGAGAACGCCAATACTCCGAACGTGCCAGCCATCACGAGCCCGGCTGAGGTGATTGTAGATCCCGTTGACCCAAGTGCTCTGACGATTGCCTCTTTTAGAGAGCCCCGGGTCGACTCGTCTCGAATACGAGACATTAACAAGATGTTGTAATCCTCGCCGAGGGCGAGCAGAAATATAAACAGGGCAAAGGGCAGAATGAAAAATACTCCACCCTGGTGCTTTAGGTCCATGAAGATCAGAACCGCAATTCCAAGGGTTGCAAACAGTGACAGGGTGACACTTGCAACCAGATACAGCGGCGCCACCAGGCTCTTGAGCATCAGGCCCAACAAGAGGGCGATTACGACGATCACGACGGGCACAACCCGCCAAAAGTCACTTGCAGATACGACACTCACGTCGAACACGGCCGCGCTTTGCCCGGTAACTCCCGTCTTTACTGCCCCATTTTCGTGCCCCAACTCTGTGACCAGAGACCTCACGAGAGGGATCTGGCGTAGGGCATTAGTTGACAGCGGGGGGCCCCCTGAAAGCGACACCTCAAATTGGACGGTTCTCCCGTCGGGAGAGATGAACTGGGAGGTCGCCTGGTAGATCTCGTAGTCCAAAGGCGTGAGAAATGTTCCAGATGGCTCTATTTCGGCAAGACGGGCCGCCGGTCCCAGGTATTTGTAATCAGATAAGAGCTGGCTTGAGCTAAGGGGTATTCCTATTGGATTTAGTGGACCTAGAGAAGACCTAAAGAGCTTTGAGGCCTCAAGTCTTTTAGACGTATTCACCAAGGGTTGGGGATCTCTCCAGACCGGCTCACCAAACTTGAAGATTATCGCGGTCGGGCTCTCACTCACCCCGGGCCAGTGTCTTGCAAAAGCGCGATCCCCGGCAAAGGCACTAGAGTTAGACGGAGCGGTCAGTGCTCCCTCGGTCCCGGCTGGCTTGGAGTACGATGCCTCATAGGCCAAAGACCCGAAGATGGCCAGACCCACTAACAAAGTAACAACGGGCTTGGCCAGGACGGTGTTAGCAATCTTGGTCCAAATACCCCGTTTCTCAGTTGTAAGACTCTGGCTCGGGCCGATCTTTGAAGGCCAAAACATCTTCGGGCCAATGAGTGCCAACAGGGCCGGGGTCAAGGTCATGCCCGCGAGCAACATGACCGCAATTGCAAGGGCGAGTGGAACCCCTAAGCTTTGGTACATTCCAAACTTGGCCAGCAATAAGCAAAGGAGTGCAAATATTACGGTTAAGGCAGAGAACGCAATCGACTCACCCACGCGCCTAATTGCAATGATAACGGCGTCGGTAAACTCAATCCCCTTTCGAAGTTCCTCTCGAACACGTAGCCCCAAAAAGAGACCGTAATCGGTTCCGGCCCCCAGCACTAGGGCTATCAGGAGAATTTGGGTAAGGTCCGACACCTGGATACCGGCTCCGGGGAGTTCTGCCACGAGGCGCTGAGATATTAGTACCGCAATTGCGGCCGGAAAAAATATAAGGACCGGTGCCAGAATCGACCGAAATACAATCAAGAGCAAGAGTAAGATAAATACGGTTGAGATATCCTCGACCTCGTTAGCCTTGGCCTGATTAGCAATCTGAGCGGCGACCGAGTCAGCAATCTCCCCGGCCACGTCGATCTTGAGCGACGTGGTCCTCTCTAATTTTTGGGCAACCGAATCGAGTCGCTCAACCAGAGACGCCGTGTTGGCCGATGAGAAAAGCGAGGCCGAACTCTCTACAATATATAGGTGAGCCTGTTCATCGGCTGAGGTCCCTGCGTCGACCACGTTTTGCACTTGGCTCTGCCTTTCTAGGGCCGAACGGATCATGGGCAAGTAACTAATCTGTTTTTGTGTCAGAGTCCCGTGGGTCTTGTGTACTACCACCAAGACCGTTGAAAAGTTCTCAGCACCAAAGGACTTGGCCAAATCAAGCGCCCGGACACTCGGGGCACTAGCTGGCAGGAGCGAAGCGTCGTTAGAGTTGATCGCCGACCCGATCGAGGGTAGCAAGACCACAGCGCCGACGGTCGCGAGTGCCCAAAATACAACCACCCAGACTTTGTGGCGTACGACGAATCTCCCGGTCAAGCCGAAAAGCCTAATTGCGAATCGCCGCACGTGTCCCTCTTTAGTTTTAGTTGTATCCCTCTAAGTTAGCTCCAGGCTAGATGAGCGCCTGAGCACAGGCCAGACGAGCCACCGGAACCCGAAACGGCGAGCAACTCACGTAGTTGAGTCCGGCCTTCACGAAGAAGTAGATCGACTCCGGATCTCCTCCGTGCTCACCGCAAACGCCCAGTTTCAAGTCTGGCTTTAGTTGTCTGCCCCTTTCAGAGGCCAGGGCAACGAGTTCACCTACTCCTGGTTGATCTAGCGTATCAAAGGGATTGCGCTTTAGCAGCCCCTTTTCCAGGTAGGCGGTCATCATCTTTCCCTCGACATCGTCGCGACTAAATCCAAAGGTCATCTGGGTCAGATCGTTAGTCCCAAAGGAGAAGAAATCGGCGTACTGTGCGATGTCAAAAGCCCTCAGGGCTGCTCTCGGGGTCTCGATCATCGTACCGATGGTAACCTTGTCTTTCAACAATGCAAGGTTTGCGTCTTGGCTAGCCACCTTGTCAATAGCCCCCTCAACCCACCCTCTTGCCATCTCTAGTTCCTCTCCGGTAACAGTTAGGGGGATCATGATCTCAACTATTGGATCTCCCCCGTCTTTTACGCGCTGAGCACATGCCTGCATGAGGGCGGTAACTTGCATCTCGTAGAGACCGGGCTTGAGTACCCCAAGACGGACCCCCCTGGTCCCGATCATGGGGTTTTGCTCACGCCACTCTAAGGCCGCCTTCTTGAGCTTCTCCTCGTCCTCGCTCAGACCGGTGCTCGCCTCTTTGACCAACAAGGTCTCAACGTCGGGCAGGAATTCATGAAGGGGGGGATCTAACAAACGAACCGTTACCGGGAGCCCGTCCATCGCGGTCAAGATCTCGACAAAGTCAACTTTTTGGGCCTGACGGAGTTCTTCTAGGGCCCTCTCTTCATCATGAGGACCTTCTGCCAAGATCATCCGGCGCACAATTGGAAGCCGGTCATCGGCTAAAAACATGTGCTCGGTGCGACACAAGCCAATGCCTTGTGCCCCAAAGTCCCGGGCATTTTTGGCATCGGGCCCGTTGTCTGCGTTTGCCCTTACGGAAACCTTCCCCTGGCGAATCTCGTCAGCCCATGACAGGATCGTGGTTAGGTCCTTCGGGGCCTCTGCGTTGACTAGGGGGACCTCACCTAGAACTATCTCCCCGGTAGTCCCGTTTATGGAGATATAGTCACCCTCACTCACGGTAGTCCCATCTGCAAGAGTAAAGGACTTGTTTGAGATCTTTATCGATTCGGCTCCAACAACGGCGGGCTTACCCCATCCACGAGCCACGACGGCGGCATGTGATACCAGACCTCCGCGGCTGGTCAAGATGCCCTGGGAGGCAATCATGCCGTGTACATCTTCAGGGGAGGTCTCAGAGCGAACCAGGATTACCCGCTCGCCCTGGTCACCATATTTAGCCGCGTCATCTGCGCTAAAGTACGCCCGCCCAACAGCTGCACCAGGCGAGGCCCCTAATCCCTTGGCAATTACCTTCAGGTCAGACTTGGCAAACTGGGGGTGCAAGACCTGTGAGAGGTGATCTTCGGTAATCCTCATTAGTGCTTCAGGCTTGGTTAGCTTTATTGCCGGGTCCTGGGTCATCTCAACGGCCATTCTCAAGGCGGCCACCCCGGTCCGCTTTCCCACCCTGGTCTGGAGCATCCAGAGTTTCCCCTGGTCAATAGTGAACTCGGTGTCACACATGTCGCGGTAGTGTCCCTCTAGGCGGGAAAAAATGCCCATTAGCTCGGAGTAGACGTCTGGGAATGAGTCAGCTAGGGCGGACAGAGACAGCGTGTTTCGGATTCCAGCCACCACGTCCTCACCTTGAGCGTTGATAAGAAAGTCCCCGTAGGCACCCTGGGCCCCGGTCGCCGGGTCCCTCGTAAATCCAACCCCCGTGCCAGAGTTGTCGTCGCGATTACCAAACACCATTGCCTGCACGTTTACCGCAGTTCCCAGATCATGAGAGATCTTCTCTCGATTTCGATACGCAAATGCCCTGGGCCCATTCCAGGACCCGAATACGGCTTCAATGGCCCCGCGTAGCTGATCGTCTGGGCTCTGGGGAAAGGCCTTGCCCGTGTGTTTTTGAACGACCGCCTTGTAGTCGGAGATTAAAGCCTTCAGCGCTCCAGCTGAGAGCTCCGCATCACTTTTTACCCCGGCGCTCTCTTTGGCTTGCTCTAGGGGACCGTCAAATTCATCTGCCGGGATGTCTTGAACAATTCGTCCGTACATCGAGATAAAGCGCCTATAGGAGTCAAAGGCAAATCTCTCATCTGAGGTCTGACTGGCAAGTCCCACGACAGACTCGTCGTTGAGGCCCAAATTGAGCACCGTGTCCATCATGCCGGGCATCGAAAACTTGGCCCCTGAGCGCACCGAGACTAGTAACGGATCAGCCGGGTCTCCTAAGACCTTGCCCATAGAGGTCTCTAGACGCTTGCGAGCCTTGGCTACCTGGTCGGATAGACCCTCTGGCCACCCCCCGTTCATGTACGCCCGGCACGCGTCCGTGGTAATTGTAAATCCATGGGGAACCGGCAGTCCCAAGACCGAGGTCATCTCGGCCAGGTTTGCTCCTTTGCCCCCGAGGAGGTCTTTCAGGTCCTTAGGTGGTCGTTCGTGCGCGTGAGAGAAATCAAAAACAAATTGCATTTCTACAGCCTAGCACGGCGGCTCAGATCCATTTCTGGAAGAGTATCGGGGCACCTAAAGTCGTCGAACTTCCCTCGGGTGTCTAAAAACCCAGCTTGTCTCCCAGTAATGAAAGGAGTTCACCAATTGGCACCCGGACTTGATCGGTCGTGTCACGGGACCTAATCGTGACCGATTCATCGTCTAAGGAGTCAAAGTCAACCGTGACACACACCGGGGTCCCGATCTCGTCTTGACGACGATAACGTCTCCCGATTGACTGGGTCTCGTCATAGTCGCACATGTATCGGACCTTCAAGAGGTCAAATACCCGATTACTCAAATCGATAAGGGGCTCTTTCTTGGACAGGGGAAGAACGGCGACCTTGTAAGGGGCCAGCCTGGGGTCCAAGCGCAAGACGGTCCTGGTCTCACCCCCCACCTCGTCTTGAGCGTATGCACTTAGCAAAAAGGCCATCATGGCCCGGGTTGCCCCGGCAGCAGGCTCTATCACGTGAGGCGTGTAGCGTTCGCCGGACTGCTGATCAAAGTACTCCAACTTCTCCCCGGAAAACTTAGAGTGTTGGGTAAGGTCATAGTCGGTCCGATTTGCAATACCTTCAAGCTCGCCCCACCCCCAGGGATACAGGAACTCAACGTCACAGGTACCAGCCGAGTAGTGTGACAACTCTTGACTATCATGGTGACGTAACCTGATGGATTCCTCGGGAATACCCAGATTTAGATACCAGTCAAATCGCTCCTTCAACCAGTACTCAAACCACCTGTCAGACTCGGCCGGGGGAACAAAAAACTCCAACTCCATCTGCTCAAACTCCCGAGTCCTAAACACGAAGTTTCCCGGGGTGATCTCGTTGCGAAATGACTTACCCGTCTGGGCGATCCCAAAGGGAGGTCTCTTTCGAGACGTGTTCAAGATGTTTGAGAAATTAACAAACATTCCCTGGGCGGTCTCGGGCCGCAGATATGCCTCGGCCCCGGACTCTTCCATGGGTCCCACAAAAGTCTTGAACATCAAGTTGAACGCCCTGGCCTCGGTCAGGTCTGGGGACCCGCAAGAAGAGCACACCGGGACCTGGTCACCCAGGTTTATCTTCTCAAGTCCCTTCCAACCCTTTTTGCTCCAGGTCTTTAGAAGGTCCTCGGTAACCAGGCAGGTCTCTAGTTGATCGAGTCGGGACCGCTCCTTACAGGACTTGCAGTCCACCAGGGGATCGGTAAAGTTCTCCAGATGTCCCGAGGCCGCCCAGATCTTCGGCGAGGAGAGTATTGCCGCATCGAGCCCGACCACGTCATGTCGCATCTGAACCATCGACCTCCACCAGGCGTCCTTGACGTTGCGCAACATCAACACCCCCAGTGGCCCGTAGTCATAGGTGGACCTGAACCCACCGTAAATCTCGGCCGAGGGAAAAATAAAACCCCGACGCTTACACAGGTTGACTACAGCTTCCATCGTACCACCGGGTGAGTTTTCAGGGGCTCTCTGGTCTGTCATGGCCTACAAGCCTAGTTGGGATCAATCTGTTCCGTCACCTTGAAAATATCAGGATCTTTCAACAGATCGAGGTGGCAAAACTCCTCTGAGGTTTACACGCTCGCCAATACGGTTAGTGACTTGAGCCTGGTCTCTAGGTGATGTTCTATGGCCAACGTGGCCACTTGATGCACCTCTCCAACCAGTCGCTTTGGATAGTCTTGTTCAAGAACCCCTGACAGACCTCCCCCGAGGGTCAGGTCCAAGACGTCTTTAGCCTCGGGGCTAATTACAAAGGACTCTCCCGAGAGTCTCCGGCAACTCCCACAGATCACCCCGGCTTCCAGTACGCTGTAGGCGACCAGGTCTTGGTCACTCTCACACCGACGGCACGTTGTAAAATCTGGGCCCACCCCGTCGTCTACTAGAACCTTGAGCATAAAGGCCGGGACTATCAACTCAGAATTACACCCCTGCATAGTTGTAAGTGCCCTTACCAACATCACAAAGAGCTTCTCATTTTCATGTCCCTCCATAAAGAGCTTGTCGGCAATTTCTAGTAGGACATTTGCCTGGGCCGTCTTTACCAGGTCCGACCTGATTATCTGGAATGACTCTATAACCTCTGCCTGATTGACAATATCCAGATTTCTTCCCTCCCACAACAACGCCTGAACGTGGTTCAAGGGCTCCATACGGGCACCAAGTCTGCTCTTTATCTTGCGAACCCCTTTAGCAACTGCTCGAACTTTCCCGTGAGCTAACGTGGCCAAGATACAGATCCGGTCTGACTCGCCGAGTTTGTAAGTTCTAAGCACGACTGCCTGGTCACGATATTGGGCCACATACCCATCCTAAAGTTACCGAGACCCCATAGGGCGGATTGGTGGAACTTTGCCAAAAACTCAAGTTGAGACCTTTTGCCTATAAGGCGAAAGGCCCCTTCCAATAGGTGCGCGAGAATTCAACCCATTTATTAAGGCAACCAGCTCCCAAGGACCGGGTCGTGTCACAACTCGGGCGACCGGAAGCCAAGATACACCCAAGTCCTAAACGCTGTGGCGAGATGACCCGAAGTTGACTATAGCGAAAGCCAAGCCTCCAATTTATTCCCTCTAGAGGTTCAAGACTTCCTGGTAGCTCACCGGGCGGCCCAGCTCAATGGACATCTGGGCCCCAATACCCATTACTACCGCTGCCATGCCGTCTTGGAGGCTAACTACTGGAGCCGTACCCGTCTCTATTGCTGAGAGGAAGTCCCGATGCTGGAGGTAACTGGAACCGTGGTGAAAACCCTCATAGGCTACCCGGGAATTCGAGACCTCCTCGACGGAAACGTTTCCGACAAAGTGCTCGCCTCTTACCCCAATTCTGATCACGTTCTCCGGGATTAGGGCTTCAACCTTACCCTTGTCTCCGGTGGCCACAATCTCTTCTTGGTTATAAGTTGCCTCGGCAAACATGCACAGATCCAACAGAGCCCTGGCCCCAGACTCAAACTCGACAACTACGTACGCGTTATCGAGAATATCCGGGGTTTCTCCATTATAGATCTCATCAAGATGATTTACGTCCTGACCTCCACTGGCCACTATCTTGGTTGGCTCACTCGCACAAATTAGTCTCATGAGATCGAAAAAGTGACAACACTTTTCAACCAGAGTACCGCCGCTGTTCCTGTTGAATCGGTTCCAGTCATTTACCTTGCTCAAAAATGGATACCTGTGCTCTCTAATTGCGAGCATCTTGAGATTACCAACCCGACCTTGGGCAACCTCTGCCAACAGGCGGGCAATTGGGGGCATATAACGGTACTCCATTGCCACCCAGACCACTCGGTTGGGATACCTCTCTAGGTTGTCCTGGTATTTGTTGATTACAGACCTACAGTCATCTACCGTTGTACACAGGGGCTTTTCGGTTAGTATGTGAAGACCACTCTCTAGTAGGCCCCCGAGGATCTCGCAATGGGTCATATTCGGGGTTGCGATGACCACACAGTCACACAGGTCACCGGTGACCAGTTCACGGTAGTCGTCGAGGACCACGCAGTCACCTTGGTCTCCCAATAGAGATCTTGCGAGGTCAATTGAAGGCTTGTGTGTATCTACCAGAGCACTTACCGTGGCATTTGGTATGTTGACAATGTTCGCAATGTGTTCAAGGCCCATCATCCCGGACCCGACGATGGCGTACCTTATCAAGAGTTACCCTTTTGCGTTGATCCCACCATAGCGCCTATCTCGTGCCTGATACTCTCGCACGGCCTCATAGAGATGGTCCCTTGAAAAGTCCGGCCACAAGACGTCAGTAAAGACGAGTTCACTATAGGCCAGCTCCCACAGGAGGAAGTTTGAGATTCGATACTCGCCGGAGGTGCGAACAAACAGGTCCACGTCGGGCATCTCGGGATAGTACAACCTGGACTCAATGGCCTTCTCGTCAACCTTTTTTACCTTGTCATCTATTAGTCTTTGGACGGCATCGACTATCTCGGTGCGTCCCCCATAGTTGAAAGCGACCGTAAAGTTTGCTCGCTTGTTCTTCCTGGTCAACTCCTCGGACTCTTCAATCCGACGAAGTAGTCTCTTTGGAACCCTCCAGTCGCGCCGTCCGGCAAACCTGATCCTAATACCTAACTCGTGGATATAATCACGCCTCCTGACCAACACGTCCTCGTTGAACT
Organism: Acidimicrobiales bacterium; assembly: GCA_027452005.1. GTDB lineage: Bacteria > Actinomycetota > Acidimicrobiia > Acidimicrobiales > JAKAVM01 > JAKAVM01. The sequence goes on along the minus strand of DAIDHF010000065.1, from coordinate 3,566 downwards.
TCATCAAGAATGCCACCTCACTCGGCGGCCTCTTCCAGTTCTCGGTTGAGAACGCGTAGACCGTATACCACTTGACCCCGATGTCAACCGCTGCCTCCAAGGACTCCAAGATTGCCGACTCCCCCGCTGCGTGTCCCTCGGTCCGTTCTAACCCGCGCTGTTGGGCCCACCTGCCGTTCCCGTCCATGACAACCCCTACATGGTTAGGAACCCGGTTAGGATCAATCTTGTGGCTCTCACAGACGTCTTTGTGGCTATTGCGTGCCTTCACCACTAGCCTTGCCCCGAGAACCTATTACGTTTCATGAGGTTCAACCTTATCACTATTGTTCGCCCGCTCTTGATAACATATTGCGGTCGCCACTCGCTCAAAAATGACTTTGAGCAAATCGCCTAAGCCGGCCTAGAAACCAGGCCTACCAAGTTAAGGCCTATGCCGATAGGACACATGCCTCCAAGGAGCTTCTTTGAGGCCCGCCAAGGCTTCCACCCCGATGTTGTGGCCGCGGGTGTATAATGAGAAAACGTGACAACCGTCGATCTCAAGCCAGCCAAAGGTGTGACTTCTCTTGCGGCTGATCCCGCCAGCTACTTTTTGGGTCGCTTGACTGGCAAGAAGGGCCAGTCCATCCCGCAGGGTGTTGACCGCGCTCGTTTCGCCTGCGCGCTGGTGGAACGCTCAGATCCTAAGTTTTATCCGGCTGGAAGGGCTGGTTTAGGACGCGACGGTTGCCAAATCACACCCTCGCCCAGCTGGGGGACTTGGGGTTGGCCCCCTTGTGTGAGGTCAACAAGCCACATCCACGGTCTGGACTATTTGGGAGCATCTTGCCTAACGGACGGGGGCATGCCTTGAGGCAGGTCGTGAATGGTAGGGCCATAGTCGGCGGCAGACGCCTAGACGAATGGGTGCCCGAAGTCGTTGCCGACCTCGTGGCTGCATTCGATCCGTTACGCATTGTACTTATGGGTTCGGTGGCGCGAGGCGATGACGGTCCTGACAGCGATATCGATTTCGTGGTGGTGATGCCTCATGTGGTGCCCGAACGCCGTCACGAGCTTATGGCTGATATGCAGTTGGCCGTCCGGGCTCCGGTTGCAGTCGATATCCTCCCGACTGACCCCGATGAGCTTGAAAGGCGCAAGGACGTAATAGGGTCCTTCCTGTACTGGCCTTCTCGCGAGGGCAAGGTCGTCTATGAGCGAGCCGCCTGATAACCCCAAAGCTACTGAGGCCCAACGATGGCTCGCTGAAGCCCAAGGAGACCTGGCATCAGCTAAGTACCAGGCGTGCGCCGAGGAACTTCCGGCTCGCATTGCATGCTTTCTCGCCCACCTTGCTGTTGAAAAGGCGCTTAAGGCTCTACTCGTTGATGCCGGGGTCGCATTCGCGAAAGTACACGACCTCCTTGAACTCTACAAGGACCTTCCCGAGGAGCACCGCTCACACATCGATCCCGACGGGCTTGCTTGGCTCAACCCCTGGGCAATAGCAGGGCGCTACAGCGCAGATCTCGTCGAGGCAGACCATTTATTAGCGACACGCCTGGTAATCCAAGCTGCCTCGGTGGTCCAAGTAGTAGAAACGCAAATTGGAGAGCCACGCTGACCATCCGGTCGGGCTGAGGTGTAATCAAGTCCCAGAGAATTCCGTGTAAAAATAATGTTCTTGGTTTAATGCACGAGATCGCGTACCTTCACCACTAGCCTTGCCCGAAAACCCGTTACTTTTTGTGAGGTTCAACCTTACCACTATTGTTTCCCCCATGACCCGAGGTGTCCTAGGATAGGATTAGCTCTTGCCCACTTTTATATGTCTATTGATGAAACTCAAGATATAACGTCTCTACTGTCCCTCGTGACCTCCCAGCTAAAGGGAGGTGGTGAAGATCGTCCAAACCAAAAACTAATGGCCGAGGCGATCTCGCGGGCAATTGAACAGTCCAACCACGTCTCGATCCAAGCCGGAACTGGAACCGGGAAGTCCTTAGCGTACTTAATACCGGCAATTGCCTCAGGGCGCAAGGTGGTAGTGGCTACGGCCACCAAGGCCCTCCAAGATCAACTCGCCGACAAAGACCTCCCATTTCTCCAAAAGACCCTACCTGATCCCTTTAGATTTTCCGTGTTGAAAGGCAGATCAAACTACGTGTGCCTTCAAAAGCTAAGAGAAGTCTCTGGACATGATCTCGAAAACACTTCCCGTCAGATGACCCTGTCTTCCCAGGACCCTGGCGAAGACGACCCCCTGGGTCTTGGTGACGATCTAAAAAGTACCTCTTTCGTAGAAGACCTCAAAGCATTAATCGCCTGGGGCGAGAGAACTGTCTATGGCGACATGGCAGAGTTCCCTCGCGAGCCAAGCCCGCGTGCCTGGGCGGCAATATCTACTAGCTCCCAAGAGTGCCCAGGGGCCCAGGAGTGCCCATCGGGCCAGGCGTGTTTTGCTGAGTCTGCCAAACACCGGGCGAGCGCCAGTGACGTGATAGTCACCAACATTCACCTTTACTGTGCCCACCTGGCCTCTGATTCGGGAGTTCTACCCTCACACGACGTGGTAGTCCTAGACGAGGCTCACCAACTAGAAGACATAGCCACCTCGTCGTTCGGTCTTTCAATTACCGGCAACCAGATACGAGGTTACGCTAAAGCAGTCCGCCCCCTGGTTAGGTCACTTGAAAATGCCGACCGTGATCTTGAAGACCTATCCCGTCTTGGAGATGACCTGGACCGCCAGGTCGAGTCCCTCTACCGCCACGGGGGCCAAATCCAAATCAAGCCACCCTTAGGCGACCTACTCTTGTCGATCAAACAGGCCACATCCAACACGATCTCCAAACTCAACGAGGCCCGAGAAGCTACTGTCTCTGACCCCAGTGACGACAAGGCTACTTCCCGGGAAACTCGGATTACTCGTTGCGTGCAGACAGGTATTCATTTGGTCGACCAGCTAGACAAATTTATTCAAGCAACCGAAAGTGACGTCCTCTGGGCGAGCGAGTTTTCCAAGTCTTTCTCACTAAATCTGGCACCAATTGTTGTAAGCCAAACCCTGAGAGAGAGGCTCTTTGAGACGACCACGTGCGTCCTAACCAGTGCCACGCTCTCTAAGTCTGTAATTGCCCGGTCAGGGCTCAGGCCAATAGAGGTCGATCAAGACGACCAAGTAACACAGGTGGAATTCGACCAGACCCGGTATCTAGACGTGGGGAGCCCGTTCCCCTATGAGACCAACTCTTTGCTTTACTGTGCTGCTCACCTTCCCGAGCCTAAAGATCCAACCTACTCCGAGAAGATGCGCCAAGAATTGGTCGACCTGATCAATATCTCCCACGGTCGGGCCTTGGTCTTATTCACCAGCCACAATCAAATGACCGGGTCATTTGAGTATGCCAAGGAACACTTGACTTTCCCCCTATATGTTCAAGGACAGCTCTCCAAGAGGGAACTCATGGACCGCTTTACCAACGACGAGTCATCGTGTCTGTTTGCCACGATGAGCTTTTGGCAGGGTATCGACGTTCCTGGGCCATCACTCTCTTTGGTATTGATAGACAAACTACCCT
>DAIDHF010000064.1:5924-15056 GCA_027452005.1 Acidimicrobiales bacterium | reverse complement strand
CATACTCATGCGTGCCGTGAGTGGGGGCCTTATACCTACTCTGTCCGCAGGAACTGTGGATAATGCCCGCTCCAGGTACGAACTGGAGGAACGATCGAATGCAATGCAGTCGGTCGGGACTGAGGCACCGCTGAAGTCGGGCGGGCCGGGGAAGCGGGAAAACAGACTGAGCCAGAGGACGGTCGCAGTATGACCGGGACTAGCTCACGAAGCTCCCACCTTCAGGTGGGGGTAGTTCACAGAGATCGCATTACTCGCCTAGCTAAAATGTGTAATCTTGGGTCCTGGATTGAGCCCGTGGTCGGCCGCCTCGAACAACTTATTCCGGTCGACTCCCCCAGACTTCTCCACGGAGATCTCTGGTGGGGCAACGTTGTATGGGGACCAAAAAATGAGCCTTTCGTGATCGATCCTTCACACCACTTCGGACACCCAGAAGAAGACTTGGCCATGTTGGCCCTATTCTCTCCAATGCCGTCAAGAGTACTGGACTCGTACCTGGAAGTTAGACCTCTTGAACCCAGGTGGAAGGAAAGGGTGGGCTTTTGGCAGCTCTACCCACTCCTTGTCCACTGTGTACTCTTTGGGGGCGCCTATGTATCTCAGGCTAAAGAGATAGCCAAGAGATACAGTTGAACGCGTTGAGAAGCAATTTGGATAATCAAATCAAGTGACGTCCTCTGATGGCTGAAGCCACCAGGGGACGTCACACATAGAGTAACCTAGGAGATGGGCCACGCTTTGGACAACTTCTCCCAGGTAACGTCCAAAGATTCGGGGATGACCCGCATGCCAGCAACCGTGGTCATAAAGTTCGTATCCCCCCTCCACCTTGGCAGGACGTGTATGTGGAAATGGCCCGGGATCCCCGCTCCGGCAGCGCTACCTATGTTTACTCCCACGTTTATCCCCTCGGGAGAGTATGCTGACTTCAGAGCGCGAACAGCATTTGTGGCACCCCGAAGCAGATCCATTCCCTCGTCAGGATCTAACTCTTCCATCTCACCCACGTGACGCTTGGGCATGATCATCAGGTGGCCACTGGAGTAAGGGTAAGCGTTGAGTATTGCTACCGCAAAGGTTCCTCGCCAAAGGATGTAGGCTTTGGGGTCATCTTCTAAGGCGATTAGTGAGCAAAACACACACTCGACAGGATGATCAAGCCCGTGGATGGCCGTCTCAAGATATGTCGCCCTCCATCCGGCCCAGAGCTGTTCAAAATTCACTACTTGGAGATCTCCGGTGCTATTGAAGCTATGAACTCATCGAGCGGGACTCCCCGCGAGGGGGCGTCATCTCCTCTGCTGTTTACCCCGACGCTATTGTTTGCCACGTCGTCGTCACCAGCAACCAAGATATAGGGAATCTTTTCTAGCTTGGACTTCCTGATCCGTGAACCCAGAGGCTCGTCGGCCTCTAGGAGGTCTGCCCTGATATCAGCGGCCAAGAGGTCCCCTAGTACCTGGGTTGCATATAACTGGTGATCGTCTCGAATGGGTAGAACTCTCACCTGAATCGGACTAAGCCACACCGGAAATGCCCCATTATAGTGTTCAACTAAAATTCCAAAGAACCTCTCTACAGTTCCAAATAAGGCCCGATGAATCATGACTGGCCGATGGCGGTCGTTGTCAGAACCCACGTACTCTAGGCCAAAGCGCTGCGGGAGTTGGAAGTCAAGTTGGATCGTGGACATCTGCCAGGTCCGCCCTATTGCGTCTCTAACTTGAACCGATATCTTCGGACCATAAAATGCGCCACCACCCTCGTCCATGACCAAGGCAACCTTGCGCGACTGGGCCAAGGCGTGTAGCGCTGCCGTTGCCCGCTCCCACTCCTCGTCGGTGCCCACTGCCTTACCCGGGGGTTTTGTAGAGAGCTCAATATAGTAGTCGTCTAGGCCGTAGTCACCTAAAACTTCCAGAACAAAACTGAGAAGGCTATCTAACTCTCCTTCCATCTGGTCAGAAGTGCAAAAGATGTGGGCGTCATCTTGGGTCATTCCCCTTACCCGGGTCAACCCGTGGATAACCCCGGATTTTTCATACCGATACACTGTGCCAAACTCGAACAGTCGAATTGGAAGCTCCCGATAGGACCGCTGGCGACTGCGAAATATCAAAATATGAAACGGACAGTTCATGGGCTTTAGGTAGTAGCTCTGGTCGTTATCGAGCTTCATTGGCGGAAACATCCCGTCGGCAAACCAGCTCAGATGTCCTGACTCCTCAAACAGGTTCGCCTTGGTTATGTGAGGGCTGTACACAAACTCATACCCACCGTGTTCGTGACGCTTTCGAGAGTAGTCCTCCATGAGCTTGCGTATCAGGCCCCCCTTGGGATGAAACACCGCCAACCCAGACCCGATCTCGTCAGGGAATGAGAACAGGTCGAGTTCAACACCCAGCTTACGATGGTCGCGCTTTTCGGCCTCCTCAATACGCTTTAGGTGCTCGGCTAGGGCCTTGGCCGACTCCCAAGCGGTCCCGTAGATTCTCTGGAGCTGAGCCCGCTTTTCGTCGCCTCGCCAATAGGCCCCAGCAACCCGGGTGAGACGAAAGTGCCCGAGTCGATCGGTCGACGTTACGTGTGGGCCCCTGCAGAGATCCACAAACCCCCCCGAATTACGGTACACACTTACCCGGTCTTGAGAGTCCACCTCCCCAGACAGTTCGACATCTCCAATAGACTCGATAATCTCTCGCTTATAGGGCTGGTCGCCAAACAGACCAAGACCCTCCTCAAGAGACATCTCCTCGCGCTCGAAGAATTGACCTTCCCCAATTATCCTGCGCATCTCTTTCTCAATTGATTCAAGGTCTTCGTCTGAGAACTTCTTGCCCCCGGGAAGCTCAAAGTCATAGTAAAACCCGTCTACAATTGGTGGCCCGATTGCAAAATACGTCCCAGGCCACAGCCCCACTACGGCCTGGGCCAGCACGTGGGCCGTCGAGTGCCTGATGATCTCTCGTCCCAAGTCACTTCCCGCAACCACAATGTTTACCGAACAGTCCTGAGCCAGCTTGTAACTCAAGTCACGAGTCTGGCCATCAACTAGAGCGGCCACGGCACTAGCTTCTAGCCGCGGCCCAATGGCCATGGCAAGATCCCGGACGCTTGACCCTGACTCTATCTCCCGGGTAGCACCGTCGGCCAAGGTGACCTCTATCATGTCAGTCATCTTGGGGCTCCCTTCAAGGGTATCGAGACACTCATAGCGTTATTCCCAGTAGTGCGACCGACTCGCTAACCGGGCGGTTGGATTCAACAGCCTTGTCTATAGTTTCTATGGCACCGGGAACATTGAGGTCGTCGTCGAGCAACTCTCGAACCCTTTCAATCCCCGCATCACCAATCCCCGAGAAACGCCACCTGTCATATCGCTCTTGGGCCACGTCTAATTCTGCATCAAACCACTCAAAGGGCTGTCGATAATGATGAGAGATTATAGCCAGACGAATTACGTTTGGATCCCAGGTCTTGAGTAACTCCGATACAAATACTAAGTTGCCCAAAGATTTGGACATCTTTTCACCTTGATACCCAACCATGGCCACGTGCATCCAGTAACGCACAAATGGCAGTTGAGTAGCCGCCTCAGACTGAGCCGTTTCGCACTCGTGATGGGGAAAGATCAAGTCACTCCCACCCCCATGTATGTCAATGGTGTCACCAAGTTCCCTAATGGATAGGGCCGAGCATTCAACGTGCCATCCTGGACGCCCTGGTCCCCACCTTGACTCCCAAGACGGTTCATCCTCAAGGGATGGTTGCCAGAGTATAAAGTCAAGCGGGTCGCGCTTGTTGGGATCATCGGGGTTTCCCCCTCGCTCTCGGGCCAGGCTAATCATGGTATCGCGATCTAGGTGGCTTATCTTCCCGAAACCATCTGCATGGGTGACATCGAAATACACCCCGCCGCCACTCTGATAGGCAAAGCCCCGGTCGATAACGGCACCAATTAGCTTTAGGATGTCAGAGATTGCTGAAGTGGCCCGCGGTTCAGACGTAGCCGGAAGCAGATTCAACGCCTTGACATCGCCTTGAAACCTTACAATCTCCTCGGCGGCAAGATCCAAATAGTGAACTCCTAATTCACGGGCCTTCTTCAAGATGTCATCGTCTACGTCGGTTATATTTCTTACACTACGGACATTCTTACCCATGTCGAGCAGCCTCCGGCGCAATAGGTCAAAGGTGAGAAAGACAAAGGCGTGGCCAATATGAGTTGAGTCATACGGGGTAATCCCACACGTGTATATCGACACATCCTGGCCGAGTTCAAGTTCTACAACTTTTTCTTGAGCGGTATTGAAGACTCTCATTGAACTACGGTGCCTCGGGTTTCAATCCAACCCCCGAAATCTTTACCGAAGACCTGGTCTTGTATTTCAAATTAATCGTCAACAAGACTGCTGTTAGAGACTCAATAGCAAAAGACGCGCTCAGAGAGCCACAGTGAATAGTTCTCATCCCGGGAACCAGATCCAATATTGACGACACTTGCCCAGCCGCGTCATCAAAATCTGAACAGACCAACACGTCACAGCTACATTCTCGGTCAACTGCCCCGAGTTCACTGGCAGGGACGTGCTGCAAACACGCCACCACCTTTGAATCGGGAAGGCTGGCCTGGAGCCATGAGGCTATTGACCCCCTAGCCGGTACTAGGGCGTGAAACTCTCTACCCGACCTGACCAAGGCGTTAGCCATAGACACAACCGTCTTGCCAGCTAGCTCACCTTTTAGATCCATTGCAGTTGGAACCGTTGCCTCCCACTGAGTGGCCAAAACAACCAGGTCACACCGGGCAGCCTGCTCATTTAGGTCTCCACGGATTTTCAGATCATGTGTCGGCCAGGCCTCGATAATGTCTTGAGCTACCTGGCTCGCCTTTTCTTGCGACCGAGAACCCAGGACAATCTGGTATCCAATACTTGCCAGTCGGGCCCCGATTGCGCTGCCTTGGGGACCCGTAGCGCCGATGATTCCTATTTCCACCTCATACATACTAGAAAGAAACTCGAAATTATGCAGATCTACCAGGTCAGGCCAGTAAAACCGCCCACAAACCCAGCTCTATGTTGGGGCCAGTCCAACGATTGGGGCACTTAGAGGCCTGCCCCCCATAGACCCGTAGTACCCGGCGTCGCCAAATGCGAACAGCCCGCCGTCGGCTCCTACCAGCCAGTAGCCCAGAGACGAGTTTTGTAGTCCCGGTAGGCTCGAAGATGGAGAAGTTGTAGTCGATCCAACAGGGAGCGTTCCGGGGACAGTTAAGGATGTGGTCGAGCCCACTGTGGTAGTTGTAGAAGACTGACCCGCGGTTGTCGAGGTTGTAGTGGAAGTAGGCGACGAGGTCGAGGAAACACTAGTGGTAGTTGTTGTCCCAAATGTGGTCGTTGGCGACGTCGGGTTGTACGTGTAGAGGTCCGAGCTAGACGTACTTGACACGCCCCCGGGAGAGGTAACTGTTATGTATACAGCCGTCCCAGCGGGCTGAGCTGGGGCCACCGCTGTCAACTGGGTGTCGGACAAAACTACAAAACTGGAAGCTGGAATGCTGCCAAAAGACACCGATGAAACTTGAGATAGATAAGATCCTGTTACCGTAACCGTGTTCCCAGCCGAAGGCGGCCCGGTGGTTGGAGATATTGAAGCAAGAATAGGTTGAGGTGGCGAGGAGAGAGGGTTTGTAACTTCCCTAATCCGTTGGTTCATGGTGTCAGCTATGAGTAGGGAACCACTGGAGGTAATCCATATCCCGTGGGGAGACCACAACTGCGCTCCCTGGGCATACCCGCCGTCGCCTGAGTATCCACAGTACCCAGTACCGGCAACTGTCGAGATTATTCCCGCTGTGTCTATCTCGCGAACCCGACACTCATCTGTTATCGAGATAAATATATCCCCCTGGCCATCTACGGTCACTGCCGATACGAGCCCGAGTTCTGCAAGAGAGGCTTGGCTACCGTCGCCTGAGAATCCACAAGCTCCGTTATCCAACCCAGCTTCAACTTCCAAAAGACCACCTGATATTTTCCAGAGAACGCAGTTGTCTGGATCGGCAACATACACGGTACCGTTGGAACCCACGGCAACCCCGGTTACCCGTCCTAGGTTTGCGCCGGATGGAGGACCTCCGACTCCTGAGTTCCCACAGGTTCCCGGGACCCCAGCTAGAATGGTGGCGGTCGACCCAATTACTTCCCAGACGGCGCAACTCTCGGTATCGGCGATAAACACATCCCCGGAACCATCTACTGTGATCCCAGCTGGGTGATTTAGAGTTAACGAGGTTTTCGGGCTAGAAGAGTGGGAGGTTGCGCACACCCCCGTCCCTATTATTTGGGTGATTACATTGCCTGACACCTCCCTTACATCACACCCGTTATCTTCCAGAACATACAGGTTCCCCACCGGATCGACTGCCAGCCCAATTGGGTAGTCTAAGTCAGCGGCTGTTGGTGACCCTCCGTTCCCCGACTCCGAACAATGCCCGGGGACCCCGGCAAAAATTGAAGCAGTCGTACCCGATACCTTCCAGACCACACAGTTTGAGGTATCAGCAATATAAACGTTCCCAGATGAATCGCTTACTACAGATTCAGGATAATTGAGTTCTTCGTCTACGGGGTTGGGAGATCCATTATATCCGGCTACTCCTGTCCCAATTACGGTAAAAATGGATGAGCTACTAGCACCATTGGCGACAAAACGTAATGATCCGAAGGTAATAACAGCAACTACTGCTAGGACCGATGAAATTCCAGAAAAGATAACTGCATTACGCATTGTTGGTTTAGGCTACTAACTCGCCAGCAAATTAGCCTTATAGAATTTCAAGTTTGTCAGTTACCAAAAGCACTAACCGGATAGAATGGGGAGGCACCATTAACGCCCACGGCGACACATCCGGTAATGCTCGATGGACAATCCACCGAGTACCAAGAAATCACGTCGTTGACCGAGTAAGTACCGTCTGGAACACTCTGCCAGGTCGCTGTTCCCGGGTTTAGAGATGTTGACTTCATAATTAAACCCTTGCCCGCATTCCAACCGACCGCGTAGCACTCCGGAGTAGTGTTGCAGGCAACTTGGAAAAAGTATGCCGATCCTGACGCCCCCGAATAACCCGAATCCCAAGTAGTCAGGCTATTGGTGATATTGGCGTCGTATATCTCAGCTACTCCACCTCCGTCCCCTGAAGCAGCGCAGTAGTCTGGTGAGCCTCCACTACATGCAATCCCCGATAACTCGCCATTTGACGTGTAAGCCTCAACGGTCCAGGTTCCGCCACTAGAGGACTGGTTCCCGCTATATATGATCACCCCCGACATAGTTCCAGTACCCGGAGGATTCTGGCCATCACCGTCAGCAAGACAAACTGACGATGACACACAGGTAATCCCGTAGAGATTGTCCACCCCTGAAGGGACGTTGTTGCCGGAGATCGTCCAAGCAAGTCCAGAGTTAGATGTCTCCAAAATTACCGGGCTACCTGAATCTAGCGCGACGGCATAACAGACAAGGGCCGATGGACAGGTAACTGAATATACCTCACTAATCCCCGAGGGGATCGATGCGTTTAGCCACGCAGCAGACCCTATTGGCGATGTGGCCGTGTAGATAATCTGCCCTCCAGTCCCAGTTGAGTTCTCGCCTACGGCCACGCACACCAAGGTTGACGGACAGGCAACCCCAAAAAGCGGACCGGTCTTCAAGTATAGGTCCAAAACATCCGTGGACCCATTGAAATCATCAACCACGTTCCAGTCAGAACCGGTTAATCCAGATTCATAACTAACCTGGCCATAATTTGCAGTGCTGTCATCTCCAACAGCGATAATATTTGCACCGTCGTAAGTGGTTCCATAAAAGTCGCCCATTTCGTTTTGCTGTGTCATTGTAGAATATCGAGTGTTATCCCATGTCACGGTAAGGGCAAAGGTTTGGTTAGACGGCGAACCGACCCCGTTAGAGGCAGTTACACACAATGTATAGGTTCCAGCATCGGTAAGCGATGTTGTTGCCGACAGAACTCCAGAACTACTAAAGGTAACTCCCGGAGGAAGATTTGTTGTACATCCGGAGAATCCTGAATCCGAGAAATTTGCAGCTGGATAAGTCCCAGCAGCGTCAGTAACAGTAAATACATCACCAGTTCCAGCGGTAAAAGTTGCGCTCGAAACACTCGTAATCGCAGGCGCCTGGTCAACGGTGATTGTTACGGTATCACTAGAGGAGGTACCGTAGTCATTTGAGACCCCAACAGTTATCGTATACGTGCCCCCAGTTCCAGAGGCCGGAGTTCCCGAAATAACTCCTGTCGACGAGTTGAAAGATAACCCTGATGGGAGGCTTCCGGACTCGGCCCACGGGGCAGTTCCCACCGAGGCCGCATATCCGTTATATCCAATTCCGCTTGTATCTGAGAATGTAACTGAACCAGCGGCCCCAACGGTAAAGGTCGCACTTGTAGGTGTTGGAGTTGCTGGCGCCGATCCGTAAAAAGTTGGAGTACTTTCATATCCTGCATTGCCATCGTTTTGATTGCTTCCCCCATATCCTGGTTGCGACGAGCTAACCGTTGTATAGCATGTACCACCACAGCCATTAGTCCCACCACTGGACCCGTAGCCAACGGAACTCATAGCTGAGCTATACCAAGACGATCCAGCACCACCGCCGCCTGCCCCATCATAGGATCCACAAAAAGTGCACGTTCCGCTGTAACCACTACCGCCGCCGCCACCGCCGGTAAAGCCCCCACCGCCGCCTCCCGCTCCGTTGTTCGAGCCTCCGTTTTGGGATCCGCCGCCGCCGCCATTTCCACCAGTACCACTCGGCGATGGTGCCCCTGATCCAGTGCCCCCCCCACCACCACCACCGTAGGAGTTAAACGATCCGCCGCCACCACTTCCAGCGCCGTCTATCCCGCCTCCGCCTCCGCCACCAGCTCCGTTGTTTCCACCGGAACCACCATAGGCTCCACCACCACCACCGCCACTTCCGGGTGGATCACCACCGCTTCCAGACCCGCCGCCGCCACCGCCGATTCCAACTCCTCCATTTTCGCTAGAAATTACAGAGCCACCAGAGCCACCTATCGACGAGCTTGCACCTCCATAC
>DAIDHF010000064.1:0-5914 GCA_027452005.1 Acidimicrobiales bacterium | reverse complement strand
ACAGCCTTGCTGTCCCCCCCCACCGCCGCCACCGGCAATTATCTCTACTGTGCCACCTGAACAGTTTGCCGCGCTTGTCCCTAAACACAGAGCGCTAGATCCTCCTCCTCCGCCAGCATAATAGGAGTTCCCCGAACCTCCGCCGGTGGTATAGCCCGAACCTCCATTTCCAGATCCAGTGCCTTGACCGCCACATCCAAGTATCGTCCACAGATATTGGCCATTCCCACTGTTCACAGACAGATTTCCAGTGATCTCCTCCCCCGATCCTCCGTTGTTGTTTGAACCTCCATCTCCAGCTGCTCCTCCCCCACCATATAAGGCGATTCCAGAAACAGAAGTTGTGCCCGAAGGTACGGCCAAACTTGACCAGCCCCCACACGAGCCTGGTGCTGATCCACCATACTGGCCAGAATTCCACGTGAGTGTGATTGACCCGGTACCACCGGAAGACCCCGAACTGCCTCCCGAAGACCCGCCACCATTGCCTGCATCCTGGTAACTTATACCGGTTCCATAAGTCCCGTTTACCGCCGAAGTCCCACCTCCTCCGCCACCTCCTGCGTCTGAACCACTGTAGCAGTCATCTCCCCCGCCACCTCCGCCAGCGGTATATCCCCCGCCACCTCCGCCGCCGCCTGAACCGGCAGAGTTTGAATTGTCTCCATTCCCCCCGGCACCACCAGGTGAACTCCACGGCGAGTTTGAACCTCCCGAGCCGTTTTCGAAAGAGTAATACCCGCTTCCTCCTACACCTGCGGATCCAGCGGATCCACCGCCGCCGCCGCCTGAATCAGAGCTGCTTCCACCAGATTGACCAGCTGAACTTGTGCTGGTGCCTCCCGACTGACCAGATCCACCTCCCCCAGGTGAGATACTCGCAAACAAACAGTTCCACTGGGCCCCTCCACCCCCTCCGCCAGATGCGAGCACGAGTGGAGTTGTGCACCCTCCGGTTCCGATACACAACATCGATGCACCTCCTCCTCCTCCTCCTCCAGCAGAACCACCAAACGACCCGTTAGCGTTTGCCGGACCACCTGTGCCCCCGCTTGCATATCCAGCACCTCCGGATCCTCCAGCCGCTGAACCGACTGCAGCATTGGACAGAACTCCACCACCACCACCACAACCAAGCTCCACTGATAGGGTTGTACCCGCTAAAATGTTCAGTGTGGCCTTAACCTGGCCACCTCCTCCACCGTTAGCAGACTGAGTCCCGTTGTAACTTGCAGCGCCTCCCCCTCCTCCTCCTCCGCCGTTCAGCGTTACCGTTGCCGAGGTTGTTCCGGCTGGCGCTGTAGCATATACCCAACCTGAACAGTTTGGACCCGACGACCACGATGCCCCGGATGCGTATGCCTTTGCCTCTCGTTGGCGATCTTGGACAATATTGACTGCTGAAAGTACCCCTGCCAATAGCAGTACCAAACAACCCTTTGTGATTGCGACTTTGAAAATTTGGCTCTGTTGCAATTTGCTAAGCGTCCCCCTATAGAGATCTTCTCTTTATTCAAGGGTAACAGAGTTATCGTAGGATTTCCCTGGAATTTACTTTCACGGGTCCGCTAGATTGGGCTTCATGACACTTTTGGCGGACAGAAACATCCTTATAACCGGGGTACTTACCGATGACTCACTGGCCTTTTCAATTGCCAAGAGAGCACTAGAAAATGGTGCCGAAGTAGTTCTCACCGGGGCCGGCCGGGGACTATCGCTTACGAGGCGCACAGCGAGAAAACTTGGGGGAAACGTGGACGTCTTTGAACTTGACGTCACCAATGAGCAGCATTTTTTGGATGTGGCAAGGGCGTTATCGTCGAGGTGGACTCACCTTGACGGCCTTGTCCATGCAATTGGTTTTGCCCCGGAAAACTGTCTTGGTGGCGACATCTTTAAGGCTACCTGGCCGGAAGTGGCCACTGCTCTTGAAATCTCCACCTACTCTCTAAAGACTCTCTGCCAGGCATTCTTGCCGCTCCTTGAAAGATCTGACGGGGCATCAGTAGTGGGCCTGGACTTCGATGCTAGCGTGGCCTGGCCACAGTACGACAGGATGGGAGTTGCCAAGGCAGGCCTGGAGTCACTGACGCGCTACCTCGCCCGGGACCTAGGACCCAAGAACATCCGAGTAAACCTGGTCGCTGCCGGGCCAATCAAAACCATGGCAGCCAAGTCAATCCCGGGGTTTTCCCAGTTCGAAGCGGCTTGGACACAACGAGCTCCTCTTGCCTGGGATGTCAAAGACGGCCTACCCGTGGCCAACACCTGTGTAGCTCTGCTCTCTGACCTGCTTTCCAAGACAACTGGCGAGATTGTTCACGTCGACGGTGGCTTCCACGCTCTGGGGGCCTAATTAGCACTAGTCTCACTCGCTTCCCTCACACTGGGTGAATATTGACCAATCTACCCTTTAGTTCAATTTCTCTACGTGGTTGCGTGACCACCTTGACATGATATACTTGACTTAGTCGGGGGGCCAGACGGCTCGAAATTCCAAGGGGGAACCATGGACAGTCAGCAAGGTAGTCAGACCGAGAAACTAGATGAAAGTGGAGCTGTGTCATTTGACGATACAATCCAGTCGGGTATTTCTCGGAGAAAGTTTGTCTTAGGGTCGCTAGTTGCGCTAGGCGCCACAGGAACGGTTGCCGCGGCCTGTAGTGATATTGGGGGGACCCCGGTACCAAGTACGTCAACTACCTCGACGACCATTCCACTCTATGAGAACTCGACGATTTCAAATGAACACCGTCTGTCACTCAGGGCACTCTGGGACGCGGTAGTTCCGGGGAACTGGAACGGGAACGTTGAGGACGGAGGAGCTCCCGGGGCCGATCAAGCTAACGTAGAGGCCTGGTTGGAGCAGATTGCGAACGGTCTCACGGGGACTGGATTTATTGACTGGCTAACCGAAGAGTTCTTGGACCTGTGGGGCGCAGACATTGATGCCTGGGCCGAGCTGACTACGATTGGTCAGCAAGAGTACTGGCAGATGCCCTTGGGAGATACGATAATTGATCCCTCGACCCGTCAGGGAAAGATTATCTTGATGCAAAATCTTCTCATTCCTGGAATCGAGACGATTTTTGACCTTCAGTATCTCGGAGCGATCATGCTTGCAAAACTGGCCTTTTATGGGGATTTTTGGGCTGAAGCAAATGCTCCGTCAGTGTCGATAGGTAGGGCTTATTGCGGGGCACCACTCCCCCCGAATACCACGGCCAATCCAAAACCTGGCTTTGGGGTACCTTTTGGAATTCCAGAACCACAACTAATAACCGTGGATGGCGGTAACTCTGCACTGACCTATGACTATGCATCTCACCCGAACGCTCTGATTGCACTGCCGTAATGATGCTCTCAGTCAACGTTCACAACAATCTAATCGGAACCAAGTAACTCGTAAGAGGGGGAAATATGACAGCAACCACAGATGTATGTGTAATCGGATCAGGATTTGGCGGAGGTGTAGTAACCCTACGAATGACCCAGGCCGGAAGATCGGTTACTCTACTAGAGCAAGGCCACCGTTGGGATAGCGCAATAAATCAGCGCTGGTCGGGGTACGCCGACGCTAAAGAGTTTCAACAGACCAACGGCGATCTCAAGTACTGGATGGACATCTTTAGTTTCGCAGCCGGGACCAACCTACTCTCCAACGCCGTGTACGCAGTTATTAGCGGCCGTGGACTAGGTGGTGGATCTTTAGTCTATTCTGGCGTTGAACTAAGAGCACCCAGTGAGATATTTACCTCGCCGTGGCCAGCCGCGATCAATCGGTCAACTCTTGATCCTTACTACACCAAGGCCGAGACACAACTTGAGGTAACCCAGCTTGGATGGCAGGACGTGGGCATGAAGGACAGTGCCTTTGCCTGGGCTGCTGGCAACGCAGGGGTTTCGGTTGACCCAACCCCGGTCATCCAGAACCAGAACTGTGGGGATATGGGTTGGTGTAATAACGGTTGTCGACGCGGTGGCAAGAACACGGTAGATCGCATGTACATCTACCCGGCCGAACAAAAGGGTGCCACGGTAATTACGGGAGCAATGGTCTTAGACATTGAACCCGCTTCCGGGGGCAAGTGGCAGGTAAACTATACCCAGCTTCCAGATCCCTCTACCCCCAACTTCACCTGGACCGGGGGTACCACGTCAATTATTGCAAACGACGTGTACATTTGCGCTGGCGCAGTCAACTCGGCTGGAATTTTGCTGCGGTCTTCAGGCAATCTTCCCTCGGGAGCCCCTCCCCAGACCGGTAAGAATCTATCCAGGGATGGAGACGGGATGATCATTGGGATTCTTCCCGACAGTCTGCCATCTCAGTTGGACGGGCTGAACATGTGGGCTGGAATAGTTGATGCGGTGACCTGCTTCCACTATATGTTCAACCCACCCCCAGGCTTTGGGTCCAACTGGCAGAAGTTCATCTTGCAACCCGTTAGAATGCTCCCAATGGCTGCTGCCTTGACGCTAGATCCAGCCGGGATGACCAATTCGACAGGTAACATGGCCACCTTTGGACTTGGAAACAAGCACTGGATGGAGAAGTACGGAAGTCGGATGCTTCAGATCGGGGTGATGGGAATAGATGGGATGGACGGACAGGTCTCCTTGACTGCTGGGATACCCACGGTCACCTTCAGCAACTCCCAGGAAACTCTCAACCTTCGTGCTGCGGCCCTGGCCGGGGTCAAGCAGATCATCGAGACCGGTGGTGGTGGAACCGTGCTGACCACCTGGGAAGAGTACCGTCCCAACGATGGATATACAATACATCCGTTGGGTAGTTGCAGGATGGCAGATTCGGTAAGTGAAGGGGTCGTGGATTCTTCGGGAACTGTATACAACCCTTCCGGTGGTCTCTACAACGGTCTTCACGTACTTGATTGCTCGGTCCTGTCCACGCCAATTGCGGTAAACACGTCTCTAACCACGGCCGCCGTGTCAGAGTTTGCCGTGGCCCAGGCCTTGGCCTCTTAGAATTCCGGCTCGCTTCTAGTTCATTATCGGTCGCGACTAAACGCAGGTAGTTCAACACCGGCACCGGTCGGGTGCTAGGTTTATAATATGCCTAACCCCGACCAAGTACGTGATCGAGTAGAGAGTTACGCGCGATCATTCAATACCAATAATAGAGAACTCTTCCTGGAGTGCTTTGCTGAAAACGCCGTCCAACGAGACCCGGTTACCGCCCCCCCAAATATCGGGCTCGAGGCTATTGGTGGGTTCTGGGACAACGTTCACGCCCTGGCCGAGTCTGTAAGTCTTGATGTCCGTCATATTCACGTCTGTGGAGATGAAGCCGTAATGGTCTTTACAATTACCACCAAGTCATCAGGGGGAGGATTCCAGATTGACGCTGTCGACCTGTTCAAAGTTGATGACAACGGCAAGATAACTGACTTCAAGGCTTACTGGGATCCGTCAAAGATGAAAGTTCTTTCCTAACCTCAGCTCTTGTGTGGGCTAATCGGCGCTTCAGCAAGCTTTCATGCAAAGCTAAGGGATTTTCTAGAATTCAATGGTCTTCTAGCTCCAGCCCACAAACTCTGAGGGGGCAACTTGGACATTTACGGCGAAACAATAGAAAAAAGCAATGTTAGTTGCTAATTTGTCATCTACCACTTGCAGGTGGATCGCGCTGGGATTGCGGTCAGGTGGAAATCGGTTTTATTCTCTGGTGAGCTTTCAACTGACTCAAATTCTGGCTGGCAGTTTTGCCTTGATGTTGATTGCCAGTTCTTGTGGTGCCAGCCAGGTGAGTAACACTAGAGCTTCTCGCAGCGCAACTGGGAAGAAAGGACCCTCAGCTTCACAATTGAGACTTCTCCACCCCTTTGGATTACAGGAACATAATGTTGCGACCAAGTCACTTAGCTTGCCACCTGCAAGGTTGTTTAGTGCT
>DAIDHF010000063.1 GCA_027452005.1 Acidimicrobiales bacterium | reverse complement strand
GTTACTGAAGTACCTATCATAATGCTAACCGCTAAGGTATCGGAAAATGAGCGTGTAGCTGGGCTGAGTCTGGGAGCCGATGACTATTTGACCAAGCCATTCAGCCCTCGGGAACTTGTCGCTCGTGTCGAGGCTGTTCTGCGTCGAGTTCAAGGGAGAGAGTCTGAGCTATCCTCTTTCGCAGGAGGTGAACTGGTCATCGATCATGCTCGTAGGGAAGTGACTGTCAGTGGTCAGTTGGTCAAGCTTACCCGTAGCGAATTTGACCTTCTAACGACGCTAGCAACTCGGCCCGGCCGGGTCTGGTCTCGTTACGAACTTGTCACTCGGGTCCAGGGTTACGATTACGAAGGATATGAGCGTACTATAAACACCCACGTGAAAAACTTGAGGCGCAAGCTCGGTGACGATCACCGTGAGACTCGTTTCGTAGATACTGTGTTGGGCGTGGGCTACCGCCTTGGTGTCACCCAAGATGCGTAGATCGCTTGCCTTTCGTCTTATTTTTGGCTTTGCCGTCGTCGGACTAGGGGCCGCAATTCTTACAGCAGTGGTGGTCTACCTTACTTTCGGCTCTCGCTTCTCCAAATATGTCTCTGCCCAACAACAAAATCAAGCCCAGCAGTTTGTGACTGCGTTATCTGCTTCTTACCGCCAACACGGTGGCTGGGACTCCGTAGCTCTAGGGAACCTTTATCCACTGGCCACTATGGATCAGATTCATGTCGATCTGATTAATAGCCAGAGTCAGCCAGTGTGGTCGTCCTCGTCTGCTGGACAAGGATCTTCTATGATGTCGCCGTCAATGATGGGTCCAGTCAATTTAGGTCCCATCGAGCGGTTTTCGGTGAAGGTGGCAGGAAAGCAGGTCGGCACCGCACTACTGCGATTGCCCGAAACCGGCCCACCCGCCATTGATCAAGCTTTCCTGGCCTCAGTCGAGAGGCTTTTGGTACTGGCTAGCTTGGGTTCGGGTTTCGTTGCGCTATTGGTAGGAGTTCTAGTAACGGCCCGAGTAACGGCCCCAGTTAGAGCGCTTACCCGGGCCGCTAGAGCTCTCGCTGCTGGTCAGCGCTCAGTTCGCCTTGTAGAGGGTTCGCCTGACGAGCTAGGCCAGATGGCGACCGCGTTCAATGCCATGGCTGACGCTGTGCAAGCTGAAGATTACTTGCGTTCTAGCTTCGCCCGTGACGTCGCGCATGAATTGCGCACTCCACTCAGCATCTTGCGTAGTCACCTAGAGGCGCTCCAAGATGGCCTAGCTGAGCCCACGCCAGCTGCTTTGTCCTCACTCCATGACGAGACGTTGCGCTTAGGGCGTCTCGTGGCTGACCTGGAGACTCTTGCCTCTGCTGACGGAGCCCCCTTTGCTCTTGAACGCCAGGAATTAGCCTTGGCTCCCATTGTCAAAGACGCAGTGGATAATTTCGCCGGACCTTTTTCGGAGAAACGTCTTTTGGTTCGTTGTAACTTAGCGGAAGTATCTGTCAATGGAGATCCAATAAGGCTTCGACAAGTAGTTTCTAATTTGTTATCTAACGCCGGCAAATTCGCGCCATCTGGTGGTACGGTAGACGTCGATCTTGATGTGTTCGAGGGCTGGGTTCGGCTTCGTGTCTCTAACGATGGTCCCGGAATATCGCCCAGGGATATCCCTAGAATCTTTGAGCGCTTCTATCGGGGCCAGGGAGTGAAGGCGGGCGGTTCGGGAATTGGACTTGCCGTTGTGTCCAGACTTGTAGATGCCCACGGAGGCGATGTTACCGTGACAAGCGAGCCGTACATATGCACCACTTTCACTGTGCGCCTGCCGCAGATTTCACTTGAAGCGCACCGAATCTTCACTTGATCTTCACCTCCGTTTCTTATTGTGAGTTGTAGTCAAAAGAACTGAGGGTCACTAATGAAGCATTTATTTGGGAGAAAGTTCGTAGTAACAGGGATAGTGCTTGGCTTGGCCGCGGTAGTTTTTGCTGGAGTAGGCTTCACCAACGGATTCGCGAGAGTCACAACCCCAACCAGCGCTGGGTCCTCAACCCCTGCTAGTGGAGCTGTGGGCATGATGGGATCTGGTGGAGGGAACTACGCAGGTGGCTTTAGTGACATGATGGGCACTGGCGGAGGGAACGCCCAGAATCAAGGTGCGATTAGTAGTACTTCCTTGGCAGCGTTGGTAAACACAGGTGAGCAAGGGGCCAGTATCGACCCGAAAACGAACACCGCGACTTACGCGGGACGCTCGCTTACCTTGGTGGCCCTAGCCTCGCCAGATGGCAAACCCAACATGACCTGGGAAATTGACGGCCTTGTGAATCCCACCGTCATAATACAACCGGGGGCACAGGTCAAGATTGTATTAGTTAATACTGACTGGGGTTACATGCACGGCTTTGAGCTGACCACCAACTCTCCCCCGTACCCCTACATGACGATGGCAACTGTGACCGACAACTTCTTCTTGATGCCGCTGCCCCAGCGCACTACGCAGAACCTGGTGACGGCGAGCTACTACACGCGTAGCGCTAGTCTTACGACCGCGCCTGGCCTCTACCATTATTTCTGCCCAGTCCCTGGCCACGCTGCCGCGGGCATGTTCGGAACACTGGAAATAGGTCATAGCCTATAGCAGTAGGTTCAGTAGAAACGAGTTCGTATAATGATGAATTTTGGCGGTGGTGGAGTCGGCTGGAGCATGATGGTTGTGTGGCCGTTAATGATGTTGGTCGGGCTCGTAGTTGTCGTCTTATTTGCTAGAGCTTTCTTTTATGGGGGTACTTCTCGAAATTTGCGAAATCGCAGAGATGAAAGATCTAATCCCGAAACGTTTGTGAAGAAACGTGATCCCCTAGAAGTTGTTCGAGAGCGCTATGCCAGAGGCGAAATCGACCATGAAGAGTTAGAGCAATACCTCAGCAATCTTCTTCGGAGTGAGGGGCCAGGCAGTTTGGGGCGAAAGGACGACTAAATAAGACCTTGGTCAGGTCAGTAATCAGTTATCTCTGAAGGACCTCGGCGTTTCTTCACTAGAAGGTTTTTCAGTATTTCGAATAATTCTATTAGAGTGTATATGCTGCCGGATTGGCGTTCGGACCGCCGAGTCGGAGTTCGACAGGTTCCAAACTAGTTGCTAGAGTCGCTGCTGGCTTTTGTTGTTGGAGGCACGGCGCTGTTCGTGCTTTTGAACTATGAGTGCACCTTAGGTACCTTGTTTGTGGGACCCTTCGCAACATAGACGCGTTGCCGACAATTTCTCCTTCGCTTTCATCCCAGCGCTACGGATCTTTGAAATTCCCTACTTACGATCTTTGAAATTCCCTACCTGATGAACCCTCACGAGTGGATTGAAAAGAGTAACCCACCACATGGAGCTTGGACTCCTTCAATGATTGGTGCGCACTGAACTACTTTTCTGGAAGAAATACGACAGACAAGTAGGGTTTGGGCAGATCCGCAGGACAAAACTGCATCCTGGGCTGGGAACGTATTTGGGATGTCGCTTGGGGTGACTGACACTCGGGAAGGCATCCCTTAGTATCCAGTCGGTGCACAAAGAAGATAGCACGAAAAGCTTACCTCGTCTTCGTCGTATCTTCGTCAGATCTTCATCTCCCCCTCATACGGTGGTTCTTATAGAAACAACCAACATTAGAGGAGACATCAAATGAAACTTTTTCACACGAACAGGTTGCCAGCTGCTGGATTGGCGTTCGGATTGTCCACTGTTCTGGTTGTCGGCATCGCCTTTGCCGCTACGTCGAGCCCGACTAGTTCGGGGTTTTCGGTGCAGCCGACCAGTCATCTGGTAAGCACGGTAGAGAAAGTGGCAACTTCTCCAAGCACGACTGTGCCAAGTCAGTCGTCCACTTTCACTTCCATAACCCCATCGGGCTCGGGAAGCATGATGTCGGAGATGCTGGCAAACTTATCACCTCAGGAGAGAGTCCAGTTCCAAAGCCTCTACCCGAAGATGCTCTCATTCATGGCAAGCACTGGTATGGCGGGGAAGGGCACCATGTCGGGTTCGATGATGGGGTCTTAGGTTCGGATTACCCCCGCTAGTGGGCTCCGCCTGAGCAAGCCTGCTAGGAGCGTGCGTCAGAACCGGTCAGAGCTGCATAAGTATGCACAATACAATTGTTCAATCGAGATAAGTCCAGTTCGATTGCATAGGAATGCGACTGATGGCATTGTTTTGCAGGATTTTCGGGTTCTGACCCACGCTCCTAGCGCTATCGGCGACCATGAGACGTTCCCGGTACACAGAATCGAATTCAAGATGGCTAGTTGTCACGGCGATTTAACCTGAGATTATCAGCACGGTGGATACAAGCAGTGACGAAATCAACTATGACTTCCTGATTATAACGCTTGGGGCTCACTAAGTTAGCGAAAAGTGAGCCAGGACAGATATATGGCGGTAACTAATCAAAGCTTCTGACGCCCGCGAGCGTATTCTAAATTACGTATCAGACGAAAGGACGCAATCAATGAAAAAGACGACTACCAACTTAACCCCGCCCGAAGGTGAGCCCGTAACCCGGTTGCCAACTTTCCCCCGGCCTGACAACGAGGAGCTGCTCGCCTTTGCCCTGCGGGTGTGGAGCTATAAACAAGGGGAGATCGTCTCCCTCATGGTCCACTTCGGTGACCGCCTGGGCCTGTACCGTGCGCTGGTCGACGCCGGTCCGATGACCGCAGCCGAGCTGGCCACGGCGACCGGCCTGCACGAGCGCTGGGTGCTCGAGTGGCTGCGAGGCCAGGCTGCCGCTGGCCTCCTCGAATACTCTGATGGCGACTACTTCAAGCTCAGCCCCTCTGGAGCAGCAGTGCTCGCCGACGAAGAGGGAAGTCTCATGTTCGCTGCCGGTGCCTTCGGGCCACCCTTCGAGCCCGACGTGATAGACGCGCTCGCCGAAGCATTCCGAAGCGGCGTCGGCCTGCCCTACGACCGGCTCGGCCCGAACGCCGTACATCGGACCGAGCGCATGCTCGGTCCTTGGGCCCGACTGGCGCTCGTCGCGCGCATCATCCCGGCTCTCAAGGGTGTCGGGCCCAAGCTGGAGGCGGGCGCACGAGTGGCCGACGTGGGATGCGGCGCCGGAGTAACGCTCCTGGCCATGGCCATCGCGTACCCGGGTTCTGAGTTCTACGGCTTCGACCTCTCCGAGCACGCCATCTTGCGAGCTCGCCAGCGGATGAGCGAGGCCGGGGTCACCAACGTCACCCTCCACCAGTTGAGAGCCGAGGACCTCCCCGCCGAGCCGCCGTTTGATCTTGTCATCACCTTCGACTGCATCCACGATATGACCCACCCGGCCGGAGCGATCGCCGCCATCCGCCGGGCGCTGGCCGACGACGGCACCTGGCTCGTAAAGGACATCCGCAGCTCACCACGGTTCGTCGACAACCTGGCTAATCCCGTGCTGGCGATGCTCTACGGTTTCTCGGTGGCCACCTGCATGTCATCGAGCCTGTCCGAGCCGGGAGGTGCAGGACTAGGCACCCTGGGTTTCCATCCTCAGATAGCCGAAGAGATGTCGCGTGCTGTCGGATTCACTCGCTTTCAGATCCACGATTTCGACGATTTTGCTAACCTCTACTACGAGGTGCGTCCGTGAGTCATGCTAATGATTATTTGCCCTTGGCGAAGGAGGTGCTCGTTGTTTGTGCCCATCCTGACGACGAGTCCTTCGGCCTGGGCGCCGTAATCGCTGCCTTCTCAGACCGAGGTACTCAGGTGCGAGTGCTGTGTTTCACTTACGGTGAGGCCTCCACGCTTGGTGAAACGAGTCGGCCACTCGGCGATGTCCGCACAGAGGAGCTCAAGGCTGCGGCCAAGGTTCTTGGCATCTACGACGTCGAACTGTTCTCATATCCTGACGGACACCTTGACGACGTTCCGCTGGGGGAGCTGGTAAGGCTGATCAACGATGCCAAGGCCAGCGCCGAAATGCTTCTTGTCTTCGACAAGGGAGGTATCACTGGCCACCCGGACCATAGTCATGCAACTGCAGCAGCGCTTCGGGCAGCGAAGTTATCGACATTGTCGGTACTGGCGTGGGTGTTGCCTGAGATTGTTACCGCCAGGCTCAATGCCGAGTTCGAAACCACCTTTGTGGGATGCCCGGCGGCCGAGGTGGATATCGTCATCCAAGTCGATCGCTCTCGCCAGAGCGCGGCGATTGCTTGTCACGCCAGCCAGTCGGGCGACAACCCGGTCTTGCGTCGACGGCTTGAGCTTTTGGGGACACTCGAACACCTGCGATGGCTGACCGGGGAGGCATCAGATCGCTAGTCGGTTGGAGCGGAGCACACCTAGTCTTCGCCAGATCTTCACCCCCATCTTGTAGGTTAGTTATCAATACAGATAAACGAGTGAAGAGTCTCGGAATACTCAAACGAGACTGCAGAGCTGAAGAAGCGCTACTGTCTCCAAACGAGAGGACTACATTAATGAGCGAGATGATTGCCAACCTGAACGACGTGAACCTCGGGAAGCTAAACGAGCTGGTGACGGAGTACCGAGCCGACCCAGACGCTGCCCGTTCCATCTGGTCGGCTCGGGTGCAGTGGCTTGGCGGCCTCCGGAACGAGGCCCAGGTCCGGGAGTTCACCCCATTCCGAGCCGACGAGCCGACCTGGCTGGCTGGCACCGATACCGACCCCACGCCGTCGAATACCTACTCGGCGCCCTTGGCCAGTGCCTAGCCACCGGCTACGTAGCCAACGCCTCCGTACGGGGCATCCGCATCAATGCTTTGGATATCTCCTTGCATGGTGAAATCAATCTGCTCGTCTTCCTTGGGCTCACCGAGGGCAACGCTGGCTACGAGCGCATCACCTTGGAGGTGCATCTCGACGCCGATGCGGCCACAGATCAGCTCGAGGAGCTGCACCGCCACGTGCTGAACACATCACCGGTGAGGGGTACTTTGACTAACCCTGTGCAGATCGAGGTGCACCTGGTCGTCTGAGCAATCTGCTTGAATTGCGAAATTGCCTGCACACTAGTTTTGGAATACTCAAATGAATAGAAGACCTTAAGAAGAAAGGCGGTTGATCGTGATGGGATGGTACTGGGGCAACGGAGTGCAATGGTGGGGGTGGCTGTTAATGGCCCTCATGATGGTAGTTTTCTGGGGGTTCGTCATCTGGGTGATTGTAGCGCTCACCCGATGGAAGGCGAGCGACGCCACGCTGGATAGATCAGACAGCGGTGATCCTGAGCGGGTCCTTGCCCGACGCTTTGCCAAGGGAGATATCGACGAGGACGAGTACCACCGCCGACTCGACGCGCTGAGGCGCCACGATCCCAAGGTCAATGGAGAGAACAGATGACGCCAGCTAATGCGATAGGGTGTGTCGTTAAGGAGTGTGGCATCGGCTTCCGGGCAAGATTTAGAACTACCAATATAGGCCGCGAAGTTTTCAGTCAAAGCTGAAAATATGACGGTGAGAGTCTACGACATGGCAAATCCTGTTCAGCTATTCTATTCCAATATTCCTGTTGTCTTGGTTGGTCATTTCTCTGGCCAGATTTTCATTTCTCATCAGATCATATTGAAGCACGTGGCTAACTATATCGCCGCTCATCCCGACCGCATATCTACCGTTAGTGGCAAAAAGCTATGAATGGAGCTCTTGGCCAGACCGGGGTTCTTCTTGGTTTTGTAGGTGCCGTTTCGACCATAGGAGTTCTTGGCTACGGACTTTTTAAGAGACGGCCGTCAATCATCCGTCACGGGAGAAGTTACAGCTTTATCCTTTTAGCTGGTGCTCTACTGGCCACTTTCGCGATGGAACGAGCTCTTCTAACACATGATTTTTCGTTGGGATACGTTGTGGCAAATAACTCGCGAGAAACTCCACTGCTTTTCACAATCACTGGCATGTGGTCCGCACTTCAAGGGTCAATTTTGTTGTGGGGCTTGGTTCTGGCGCTATATATCGCTGGGTTAGTTATAAGAACCAGAAAACGTCCAACTGGCGCACTTCCCGCATGGGGATTATTGATCACTAACGTAGTGGCGGCTTTTTTCTTTTCCCTAATGCTTGGACCCGCTAACCCATTTGTGAGAATTTCAGGTGTAGTTCCCGCTGATGGTAGCGGGCCGAATCCGCTACTCCAGGACAATCCTCTAGTAGCAATCCATCCCGTCTTTCTCTACCTTGGGTTCGTTGGTTTTACGATTCCTTTTGCCTTTGCCCTGGCCAGTTTGATCACCAATCGTTTGGACGAAGATTGGGTGACGGAGACCCGAAGGTGGTCACTTATCGCATGGGGATTTTTGACGGTCGGACTATTGGTAGGCGCATGGTGGTCATATCAAGTACTTGGTTGGGGTGGATTCTGGGGTTGGGATCCAGTTGAAAATGCAGCTCTATTGCCTTGGCTGGTCGGAACCGCATACCTTCACTCTTCAATTGCTCAGCAGCGACGTGGCATAATGCGGATTTGGAATATCTCACTTATTGTCTCGGCGTTCTCTCTCACAATTTTAGGAACGTTCTTTACTAGATCTGGGATTTTGCAGTCTGTCCACTCATTCTCCAACTCGTCTTTGGGTCCATATCTCCTAGTATTTTTCTTCGCTAGTGTTGGAGCATCTCTTGGATTGATTGCTTGGCGTGGAGA
The DNA here is from genome assembly GCA_027452005.1 of Acidimicrobiales bacterium. Lineage (GTDB taxonomy): Bacteria > Actinomycetota > Acidimicrobiia > Acidimicrobiales > JAKAVM01 > JAKAVM01. The sequence continues at coordinate 6,423 of DAIDHF010000063.1, read as the reverse complement.
TGGCCTTCGGTCACGGAAAGTAATAGTGCCTACATTATCTCGTGAGTCCGCGTTTTTTGTAAATAATCTTTTGTTCGCGATGTTTGCCTTTGTGGTGTTGTTGGGCACTACGTTTCCTCTTTTAGTCCAAGCCATAAATGGAACTCAAGTTACTGTTGGGGCGCCGTACTTCAACTCTTTCATCGGGCCTTTGGGAATTGCAATTTTGTTTTTCATGGCTATAGCGCCGCTGCTGCCTTGGCAAAAGACAAATTCTGCACTTGTTCAAAAGAGGCTTTTGTGGCCAACTTTAGCTGCAGCACTTGCGATGGTGGGCGAGATCTTTGAAGGTGTACACAGTCCCGGCCAGCTCTTCGCCTATCCAATGGCGGTGTTTGCAGGAGCTGCTGCGCTCCGCCAGGCTGTGGTTCACACTGTCTATAGTAGGCGGCGCAAAGATGGGATAATTAGGCTGCTTGTTTCGAGAACAAATGGAGGGATGCTAGTACATATTGGCGTGGTCATGATTGCTCTCGCTATAGTCTCCTCTACGTCATACGGACATAGGGGCACCTTGGTACTAACTCCAGGTCAGACCCAAAGATTTGACGGGCACACTTTCACTTACCGTGGTGTAGAGACGGTCGTTACAACCGCTAAGGCCTCACTTGAGGCTTCGATTTCTGTGGACGGCTCACCTAGCTATAGACCGGAGATTTCTCAGTTCGGGAACAATTCCCAGGTGGTGGGCACTCCAGCCGTAAAGCCCGGACTTATCGACGATGTCTATCTGACGCTGGATTCGCCTCCAATAAAAAGCAGTGGTCCAGCTACATTCGGAGTGGTCATTCAGCCGCTGGTCTCTTGGGTTTGGATTGGTGGCGTGGTGATTGCAGTGGGTACGGCTGTTGCAGCCTTTGGGACTAAAGATATTTCTCCACTTGAATCTGTGGAGGAGGAGTCTGAAATGCTGAAGAGAAAGTCTCTTCCTGAGGCTCCCGTCTCGTTGTAGAAAGAAGTTGGCGGTATCTTGAACGATCCTGTAGATATTCAAAAACCCGTAGTTGTGCGAACCATGTCGAAAAGAACTGTTCGCCGGATATCAGCGTTTTTTGGTTTGTTTTTGGTAGCCTTCGCGGTACTTTTTGCAACCAAAATACCTATACGTATGAATATGCAGACTGCAGTCTCATTCCTCACCAGCAAACCAGCTCCATCAATCAGCGGTATAATCCATTACGGAAACAAGGTTTTGCTAGCGGACTACTCTGCGCACTTTGTATTAGTCGACTTCCTTGCCTCTTCGTGTGTGCAGTCTCATGCTGGAGAATCTGGGTTGTCCAAATTTGCCCAGGAATACCAAAAAGTCGGAGACTTCACTGTTTTGGATATGGTTTTCAGCGACGTGAACTCCATGGATTTGAATTTCATGAAACGCGATGATGCCACTTATCAAGCTGTTGTGGATTCCGCTGGTCAAATTGCCTTCTCACACTGGGTGACACAGTCGGCGCAGAGCTATCTGGTGCCACCTAACAGCGTGGTTCTGACTGAGATCATTGGGCCCATGAATCAGTCTCCGCTAGATCGACTGATAGCGATAGCCAAGTGGAAGGGCTGCTAACAATGCGCTGGGCAGGTTTCAGAGGTGCTACTTCAACCAGGGACAACCGGCAAGGTCGTGACGAGAATATTGACTCCATGATGCGGCAATACAGGTCTAATTGGCGCCTGTGGGTGCTGGTTGTTTTGGCAGTTATTGTTGTTTTGGGCCTTGGCTTCTCATTGCTGAGTGCCAATAGGAACCCTTCTCCCCAGGCGCGAATTACCCAAATTGAATCTCAGGTGAAGTGCCCGAGCTGCGAGGGGGTTTCAGCACTCGATGCCACCACTGCTGCAGCACATGCAGTTCGAAGCTTTGTGGCCGAGTCGGTTGCTTCAGGCAAAACCAATGCGCAGATTTTTGCAACCTTGGAAAATACCTACGGGCCGTCGATTCTTCTTACGCCCCCAGCCTCTAGTGGCGGTACATTCGTGGCAGCTTTGCCTTTTGTGTTTGTTGTGGTAATGGTTAGCCTGATTGGGTTTTTTGGTTACAGGAGGAGACAAAAGCTGCTCGGTGTGAGTACTGATGGTTTTGATGTTCTTTTGGGTGAAGAGATCCAGCCAATAGGGCCAGATCTCACTGAGTCGACCGGTGGAATCGGGGGTATCCCAGGCATTGGTGGTAGCGTTGTTCTACACGAAGAACAGGAACCGAGCCCTACTGGACGAGCAATTAGTACCACAGCCTGGCCGCCAAACGGCAGGGGAGGCCGGAGGCTTTTCAGTTCTGTATGGGCTCTATATTTAGGGATAGTGTTGGTGCTGGTTGGGATGGGTTCCGGAGTTATAATAGTCAGGGATCAACACCGTTCAGCAAGCCAGGCTCACTCTGCTTTTGTCCAAGGCCAAAACGAGTTGCAGGCGATCCTGAAGGCGAGGGTGCTAGCCAACCAAGGCAAAGATGTCCAGGCTCTAAAGCTCCTGTCGACTGTTCTTGGGCAAGATCCAAATCAGTTTATGGCGCTAGCGTACCAGGGTTGGTTACTTAGGCAAGCTGGGGAGAAGGACAAAAGCGCTGCTCTGATCGACCAAGGTCAGCAATTCCTAGAGCAGTCTGTGAAGCTTGATCCTACCTATCCAGATGCAAGGGTATTCTTGGGGTATGTTCTTTTCCAAGACCGGCACGACGTAAGTGGCGCTATCACTCAGTTCAAGGCTTTTCTTGCAGATAATCCAAGTCCATCTTTCGTCCAATCTACCAAACCTGTCGTCATTCAAGCATTCCAGGAGGCAGGTCTACCCGTACCGGCGCAGCTATCTAAATAGAACTAGCCCTTGGCACCTTGGTAGAGTTGATCCGTAGCATCTCAATCGAAATAGGTGAAGAGCTGCTTGGAACCGGTATAGATCCCGGTCGAGTCCCCTTGGGCAGCATCGTATGGAAAGATTCCCTTACTGTACGTGAGTAATATACCGAGGTACAAAGATGTTTCCAAAGCATGTGTAAACAGCGGGGTTCTGTTGACCAAGGATCAGCGGTTTAAAATTGACCCGTCACCGACAGCGCCAACGGTGCTGGGAGGACATCGCTCTTCAGCAAAGTACAGCTCACGAACCTTGGCGGCCGTGGTAGACATCGAGCACTTGAGCAATGAGCGCCTCAAGTCGACTAGCAGTCATGGCCCCCACCTGGCGGCCAAGGAGCCGCCCGTCACGCGAGACGAAGAAGGTGGTCGGAAGGCCGTAGACACCGTATGAGGACGCTACAGTCGCGCTCGAGTCGAACCCGAGGGGGTAGGTAACTCCGGTCTGTGCTGCGAAGCTCGAAGCAGTGCTCCTCGTGTCGTTCGTGTCCACTCCGACAAAGCTCACTGAAGCCCCGAGCCGACGTGCCACGGCTTCGATGGCTGGCATCTCCTTACGGCACGGGACGCACCATGATGCCCAGAAGTTGAGTACCAGAGGTCGATTCTGGAAGTTAGAGAGCGATATCTTGTCTCGGGGATCGCGCAGGCTCGGGATCGAGAAGGGTGGGGCTATTCGACCTGATAGCCGACTGAACCCGATCCCAGTGGCGGTTCCCAAGATGGTTGGGCCGGAGGTGTTCGTGGTGAGCTGTGGCCCGAATGCCGCAAATGCCCCTATAACCATGGCGAGGGCTACTACTGCTGCCGCAGCCGCCCACCAGGCTGGCCGAAGGCACCGTGGCGAAGAGCTGTCGCGATTCGCGCTCGAGGTTGAGATCCCTGGAGTCTGGCTCATAGCGGAGGCCACCCGAGCTTTGCGAACTGTGACTGTAGTGGCACGAACAGCGTCCTCCAGACACCGGTCACGAACAGCACGCCGACGCCGACGAGCAGTAACCCACCTGCCACTTGGATCGTCTGGGCGTGTCGGCGCAGCCATGCGAGCGAGCGTTTCGCGCGGGAAAAGCCAACGGCCAGGAGAACGAAGGGAATGCCGAGACCGAGTGAGTATAAGGCAAGAAGCACTGCTCCCCAGACGACGGTGCCGCTGGTGCTGGCTACTGCCAGGATCATCGCAAGTAGTGGGCCGACACAAGGGACCCAACCGAAGGCGAACGCCATACCAAGCGGTACAGCCCCTCGAGGCCCAGACGGTATCCGGGCAAGGTCGAAACGCCGCTCTCGTCCGAGAACTGAGATGCGGAGCAAACCCGTAGAGGCAAGTCCCATCACGATGATCATCACCCCCGCCACGCGGAGAATGAGCGGGAGGTTTCGCACCAAGAGCGACCCAGCGAGGGTTGATGATGCGCCGAGAGCTGTGAAGACGAGTGTGAAACCGCCGACGAAGCCGAGCGAAGAGCGCAGCGCTACACTTCGCGTTCCCCTCTGGTCAAGCTCGGTGGGGGGCAGGCCCGAGACATAGGAGAGGTAGCTAGGAACGAGGGGCAGCGCACAGGGTGAGGTGAACGAGAGGAGTCCGGCTACGACGGCCAAGACAGGAAGCAGTGCTGAGACCATGTCGCTCCTCTCAGCCTACTGCTCGGGCTTGCCGAGTCCTCATCGAAGGAGGACCTGACGCAGAGTTCCGAACTGCTCCGACGAGGTAAGCAGTAAAGCTTACGAGGAACCCGACTGCCATGAGGTAGGAGTCCACGTTGTTGTGGCCGAACATCAAGAACGAGATCCCGCCGTACCCGGCGACTAGGAGGCCAACAAGCCCTGAAGCGCTGCAACCAATAGCGAAGCGGTTTCCCGAGCTCGCTGCTATGACGAGTGCGAACACTCCCACGACGACGAGGAGCATGCCGAGCATAATGTGTGCCGTGAGAACCGGTCGGCCCGGCGAAAACATCGTGCCGAAGCGCCCCATCATCGATCTTTCAAGACCGCCGGAGCTACTCGTGACCGGGGGCAGGTTTATGTAGAGGTTAAGGTAGATCCCAAGTAGAAACTGTACGGCGAACAGACCGCAGAGGACCAAGGCGGCACCCCGAGACGGGTCGGGTGTGGAATCCCACGATTGGCTTGGGCTGCAAGTGTGCCATCGCGATGCCCCAAGTCGAGTGTCCGTCGAATCGCTCATGGCCGGGTCGCCCGTCCGATCATATGAGGGGACACTGGGGCAAAGAGCAGGCAAGGCCGAAAGGTGAACCGGCGGCATGAGGAAACCGAGAAACCGGCTTGCTCAATCGCTCTGAGGGTGTCCCGGGAGGTGTGGCAGCTTGCGCCGAAGTATGGCCAGAAGAGGTCGACCCTTCGTTGGAGACGGGCGAGGCTCGGCTCCTCGGCCAGAATATGCTCGTAGAAGCGGAGCTCACCACCGGGGCGAAGCACGCGTGACAGCTCTGCCAAGGCAGTCGCCTGGTTGGCCACCGAGCACAGCACGAGCGAGGCGACTGCGGCATCGAAGGCGTCGGCCTCGACAGGGAGGCTCTCGGCGGTTCCTTCCACCACGCGCAATGGCACCGGGGCTTGGCGAGCCGCATCTGTGGCCCGGGCCCGCAGGTATGGCTCCGGTTCGACAGCCACCACCTCGGTGACAGTGCTTGGATAGTGGGCGAAGTTGAGCCCGCTCCCAGCACCGACCTCAATCACCCTGCCCTCAAGGCCCTCAATCAGCTCTTCACGATGGGCGCTGCCGCCGAGGCGCTCAGCCGCTGGCGCACATCTCGTGAAGAAGCGCGCGAATAACGGATGCGAGACACTCCTTCCGGCCACCTCAGCGCACCATGAGGATTGAGTAGGGGAGTAGACAATAGTTCTCGAAATGCCGGGTCATTGGCCTTCTTTCTTCGGTTCTTCGTCTTCTTTTGAGTTCGAGAGGCATAGTTGCTGCGACGAACTCCATCCTGTGGGTTTTCCTACTCGGTACCGTCCCGGAAAGGCGTTGCCCACGGGTCCTGCACAGACTAGTACAACGAAAGGGTGTCGGAGTATATTCCGAGAGAGCGAGGACCAGCCCGAGGAAGCGAGGTGACGACGCAATGTGCCTCAATCGAAAGGTCCTATCGGTGTTGGCGTGTTCCCCGTGCTCTTGCTGGCCTTTTGCTCGCTATCGACCATACCCATGTCGGCTTCGTCGCCATCGTTGTGGTCGACAGCTGGCCCAGCCAGATGAGCCTGCTCGTCTTGATAATCGACCACTGCCAGTTCTGAAGTGCTATCTTTCCGGTCATTCGAGTCCGAGACTTGCTCCTTGTCTCGGCCCTGGGCGTCGGCTCGGGTGGGTATGGCACAAGAGGACCGTGCCTCTGCTCTGGGCCAGAGTGAGAGTGCCAGGAGAACGAGCAGCGGAGCTGTGTTCGGGTCGGTGCCTTGCCCAGTGAAAATGGCTCCGAAGTTCTGGCCGATTACCCAGTAGATTCCAGCGATTGCGATGCCGGCGCCAAGCGCCAAGCGCCGAGTGCTTCGACGCAGCACCCACAATCCG
>DAIDHF010000062.1 GCA_027452005.1 Acidimicrobiales bacterium | reverse complement strand
GTTTATTGGCTTTTCTTGATGCTCACTTTGGTATCCTGCACGAGAGCCACAGTAAATATGCCGAATAATTTGGGCTGGAGTCGACCAATTGAGTTAGCCTCCAGTAACGATAACCTTGATTCCTTGTCATGCCCAAATGCCAGTTTTTGTATGGCGGTGGATTCAAATGGAACTGCTTTCAAATTCAATGGGCGTATCTGGACTATAGCGGGAGAGGTTGGCCCACTTGATAGTTCACTTTCGTCGGTGTCGTGTACCTCGGCACAGTCATGCACTGTTGCTGGTATAGCTGGAACCGTAGCAACCTATAATGGATATACATGGTCATTGCCACAGACGATCATTCGACAAGATAGCGGTCGTGTACAAGCGGTTATTCAAGGGCAAGATAATGGTCAATCTGATGCTTTGATAGACGTAGATTGCGTTTCAAATAGTTTTTGTGTGGCTATGGATGAATTAGGAATTACTAGTTGGTTTAACGGAGCATTGTGGTCTACTCCAACCAAGATTCCCTTGAATACAAATGAAGGATCGCCAAATAGTATATCTTGTCCTACTACTTCCTTCTGCGAAGTGGTAACAGATGAAGGCTTTTCAGCAACCTGGGAGAATGGTCACTGGCTATCTGCAATACCAGTGGTTCCACAGCAACCGTCTTCTGGATCAGGACCGGATTTATCCACGTTAAATTCTTTATCTTGCCCGTCTCCAACGTTTTGTGCGACTGTCTCTGGGGGTGGAGAGGCATATATCTTCAATGGGCAAAATTGGTCAAGTGGACACTTAGTCGATACCCATATTTCGAATATGAACATTCTCGCAGGTATCAGTTGTGTATCTAGCAAGTTTTGTATGACGGTAGACACTGATGGACGGTACTTTACTTATAATGGTGCTATTTGGTCATCTCACAGAACACTTACCAGCGTTAGTAATCTTCAATACGGTCTCTCTGATGTAGATTGCGCCGCGATCAATACTTGTATGGTCATTGGACTTGGTGGTGTGGCACAATGGCAGACAAATTTCAAACCATTGCATCTACCAAAAGAGAGGTAATTGGCAATTGACCAGGACTATCTAATAGAACCAGTAACAAGCAGTTGTCCCCCTACGAGTATTTGAAACGCGGAACCAAAGAATGTTCGATTCTACAAACCTACTTACTGACCAGCTGGGATCGATAGTTATAGATGCAAATAGTTCGGCAAATATAACTACCACCCAGAGCTACAACCCTTATGGAACCCTGTCTTTTACAACTGGGTCTTGGACCACGCCTTTTGAATTTGCGGGGGGATATAGAGATATAACTGAACTTATCTTTTTGATTATTAGATTCTATGATCCGACAACGGGGCAGTTTATGAGTGCGGATCCAATGGCCCGGGTGACGGGGCGGCCTATGGGTATCTTGGTGGCTATCCAGTGAACGGTATGGATGGGCGTGGACTGGCTGTTTTTGATAATTGTACAGGGCTCTCCAGTCAGCAAGAAGTTCAGAGTGATATTGGTCAATATTATCTCGTTTCATATCCACCCGATGTACTAGGGGGATGCGTAAAGTGTTCCACGCTTATCAACTCACTTGTGGGTGGGTGTTTACTCCTAGAAGCTCGATCACTTGCGGGTAGCGATTTTTCGGTGCTCGAGGCATTCCCATTTGTAACTAATTCAGACGTATCTAAATCCGTTCGAACGGCTGAGCGAATTATATACGCTGATCTATCTATCAACATAATAGAATGTGGAGTCCGGAATGTGCTTCACCCTATTCAACAGGAGATCGGAAACAATAGTTCTTTCATCTGGTTTGTTGTTGCACTCAACTATTTGATCTCTTGGATCGATAGCGATCACGGCTTGGTTTTGCTCTTCATGGGGAATCCACTGTCTGGAGTTCAGATGTGAGGTTCCTGTGGATGCTTCTTCGTGGGTTAAGTAATTCTGGAATTGTGTTTAGTCCTTATCAATCAGATCAAGTAATAGCACTTATTAATACAACACTTCTTCCTGCTAAGAAGTTATTACGAGTTGCCTTGCATCAACCATATCGCTGTGCATTTGTTGGCTGGCACTTTAATAAATCTATTTACGTGTCGGTGGTGTCAAACTATTTTCGTGTGTCGGACTTATTAGCTCCATGGGCAGGTGCATTCAAACCACGTCTTGTGGCAAAAGTGCGAGAGCATACTGGAGGTACAGAAGTTCACTATCGTATTAGAGTACTATCCCCATTTCTGCTGATTGCTCTAATAGGTTATCTGTTAGTGACTTCTACTTTAATAGTACTAATTCGCTTGGGAATGGGGATAAATGTTCTACCGTTAATGTTCCTAATTTACGTCCCATTCGTTTTGTCTGTAATCATTGCACAACGTCAATCATATTTTTACGTTGAGCAACTCAAAACTTGGATCGTAAATGTCGCCGCCCTAATTGACTCAGAGACGTTACCTACAAGTACTTGAACTGTCCCGGGTACGAGGGGGATGTGGGAAGTCAGAATCCCTTGCGTAGACGTCTCCTCTTTGGGCCAATTGGTTTTATTCACCCAAGGTAACTCAATGCTCTAGGCAATTATGTGCGGCAACGTGTTTTATATGGTTGCCATAGCGAAGAGTCTTCCTAGCTGCCACCAGTACATTTTGCACCGATACTGGCAGATAGGGGTTCTATCTAGCTTCCAAGTCAACGTTTTATTCAAATACTGATGGCCAATGGGGAAGACAAAGGGCATTGAAGGACTAAATTCCCGGAGAAAAAAAAGATACCAAAACATAAGGTAGATGGGCCCAAGCAAGTATGGGGAAGAGACATTCACAGGCCGCTTGGATCGGTCAAAGAACTGTAAGACGTACCTGTACGTCGCGATGGATTTGCACTCGCAAAAGATCGTCGGCCTTGCAATCTACGACGAAGAATCTTCTGCACAATTGGCTGACATTGTTAGAATGGCAACGTTACGAAAAGAAACAGCTTCACTACTGATTTGACACTCCGAGAATGGTGTTTCGATGAAGGGATGTGACATCTTGGAGCAGTATTGATCAGTTGGAACTGTCAATACCTAATTGCTACCACGATCATCTAATTTCAATTGCTGTTATTGAAAGACCGACACCAACTCCACGTCCAAGCAATAAGCGCTAAACCAAATCGATGGAGTTAAGCCATCACAGGAAACTGGGGGCCGATTCAAGTCATGTCCATGAATGATGGATGGGGTGATAAGAAAGCGCCATAACATTACTCAGGCCAAGCGACTAGAAAGTTAACTGGTTACGTTTCCTTATACTTTGACAAGTTCGTTGAGCTTTTACAAGGTCTCAAAGTAAGTTCAACTGAACTCCAAATGCCCACTTTATTGCTGCAAATGGGGTTGATTCCGTGACTTGTCTGGCGGCTGAGGCCAACAGCCTCATTGGCATCGAGCCTCGATTCGTTTTGGCTGTGTCTGAAGGCCGCCTGAAGGGCCAGTCCAGCCCCACCAAAAGTCATATCTGGCCAGTGTGACACGACCTAATATCTTGGAGACAAAGCCCCGGACCCCGATTCCCCTGATGGATAAAGCCGCCAGTCCCTTCGGGGTGGTTTGATGTAATTTCCTGAGCCAATGTGACTAGTGTGATTTCCGATTTTGCCATAAGAGTCGTTGGCAGATGCTATGAGATTCGAATGTGACTTGGGGCCCTTTTCGAAAGTTGTAAATCGACTATTCCCAGTTGAGATGGACGAATCGTTAGAGCTGTAATAGATCGGTTCGCCCTTATAGGTGCAATTTGGTGATTACCGCTAGTAACTAGATGTCTTTTCAAAAATAATTGGACCTCTTCCAATTTCAAAAGTTGAGTTGTAGACTTTTATTCGAAAACTACGCAGTGATGTTTACAACGGTGTCTGTGGTCCACTGATTGGGAAAGGTTGGACAGTGGTTGGTGGGAATGAGAAGAAGGGATCCCGACATCTTGGGGTGTCGGCGATTCTTGTATTTATTGTACTTGTACCTTTACTCTCAACAGCGGTCTTTATCGCGATAGGAGCTAAGGATAGCTGGTCGAACCGGGTCAGCTCTCAACAGGTCGCCTCTACGGTATCTCTCTTGACCAAGATTGCCAAGGCTAGGTCTGTTGAAAATCAGGCCCAGGTGCCTATTGCTACTTTACAGGCCGGTTACGACATCGTTGGACTCACCGAAGCTGAAGTAAGCCAAGTAATGGGGATGAACCTAGCTCAACTACTTCCTAGTGAGGCCAAGATTGTCAAGAATGATCCTATTTTTGGGGCCACCCCTGCCCTGAGAGGAGATCGTCAGCTTTTTGAGCACTTTACAGCTATAGCACCAAATGTTGGGGTATCTTATGATAGTTTCACCCGTAGCGTTGAGAAATTTGCCCAAGATGTCGATAGCTACTGGTTTTCGGTCTACAGTCACCTCCAATCCCAGGTGTCGTCTTGGAGTGCCCCGCAACAATTTGAGATTCACGTTACTGCCATGCGCCAGATATATCAGGCACTCATAGAATCTGGTTACAACATCGAAGGTACTTCGTTGGTCTTGGAGTCGAGTCCGACTATGATCACATCAATAGGAATACCGGCTGGCCAGGAGCTTATTCAAAGTTATAATGCCAAGAATATTGCATTTAGTCAGTTCAAGGGCTATTTAGGACCCGACGCGACCAGGGCCTGGAATTACCTATTGAATGACCCCGCCGACAAGTCTTTCGCCAAGACGACCGCTCTCGCGTTCAATGTTGCGCTAAAGGGTACCAAATCTCCATTTTTGGGCAACCCGGTGTTTGCAGGGCACCAACTACAAGCAGGGCTGAAGTACTTTACCGATCTCGACAACGTAGTAAGTGCGGCCGCAAGTGACCTGCACAACTCAGCGACTGCCCAGGCATCGTCGGCTACCAGGTCATTTATTATCGAGCTTGTAGTACTCGCGTTGGTAGCAGGGGCATGTGCGGCAAGTGTAATTGGAGGTACCAAAGTTATCACGGTTCCCCTCAAGAAACTGTCGAAGTCAGCCGAGTCGATTCATGAGGGTGATTTTGAGCTCGATGAACTCCCCGATAAGGGTCCGGCCGAGGTGGTCACGGTCAACCGAGCCTTCAACAATATGGCCTCGACTCTCAAAGGGGTCGAGGAAAAAACAGTGGCCTTGGCTGGAGAAGATCTGGCTAATCCAATGCTTCAAACCCCTCTTCCGGGTCGAGTAGGTGCAGCACTCCAGTCCGCCGTGGATCGTTTGGTATCAAGAATTAGAGAGAGGGAGATTCAGCGACAACAACTACATGAGGCCGCTACTCATGACGCCCTCACTGGACTTCTGAATAGAGCGGCGACCTTTGAATTTCTGAGGACCGACGTGGAGAGAAGGAGGCAGTTAGGAGAAAAGGTAGCAGTCCTTTTCGCCGATCTAAATGGACTTAAACCGCTCAATGACCAGTATGGACACGATGCCGGAGACGCCGCAATTCGATCCACAGCCGAGGCAATTCACGAGGCAATCGGGGAGTGTGACGTTTCAGGTCGGCTCGGGGGCGATGAGTTTCTGATCGTCTTGTGTTCAAGACATAGCATTGATCCTACCTCTAGAGTGCAAGAGATCCAGGACTCAATATCTCGACGATCGGTACCGGTATCAGGAGGCGATTTTGTTCCCCTAGAAGCGAGTGTTGGGACGGCCCTTGCAGAGTGTGACGCTGAGACCGACCCAATGGAGTTAGTCCGACAGGCCGACTCAGCCATGTACGAGGCCAAGAGAGCCGCCCGGGCAACTCGAGATCACCTGGCCGCGGCGTCAGCCGCTGCCCATGCTGCAGAGACCGCGTCAGTGGCTGCCCTGGCTGCGGCTCAGACGGGAGATCAACTTGCCAAAGCCGCCATGGCTGCCGCCGAGGCAGCGGCCCTAGCCTCGGCAGGTTCACAGGGACCGGTGGTTCTTCCAAAGGACGCGAACAAGTAAGAATTTTGTTCTTCCAATGAACGCGAACAAGTAAATATTTAGCGATCGACTCCGGGATAGTTGGCATCAGCGCTACTGGAGGTCGTTACACTTGGGAGCATAAAGGCCACAAAGGAACACGTGAGAGCGGCAAGGATTCCCAAGATATCGTTAGCTAAAAGTGCAGGACGAGGTCCATCCCTGAGATAGGTTGTCCACGATAGGGCACTACCGCCTAATCCCGCCGCGAGAGCACCTCCGATTACCTCACAGATCTGCATGGCTGAGATACCCGAGGCGGGTGACGACTGTGAGCATGCCTGGATTCCCGCAAGTGCAGTAGTTGGATAGGCAAATCCAATCCCCACCCCGGCAATCAACCAGGCGAGAAAGGCTACTTCGGTCGGCACACTATTTGAGAGCAGGGCTGCAACTCCTAGGTCTCCAAGGGCTATTAGGGCTAGGCCGAGAGACACCGAGATCCTGTATCCATATTTCGCCAGATAGCGAGTTTGAAACCACGCCGCCCCGGCCCAAGAGAGGGCTGAAACAGTTAGAACCAGACCCGCATAGCTGGGACTCTTGTGTCTAATGGCTACCAGCGTATAGGGCAACAGTGCCTCTACCCCGATAAAAGACAGAAAGGTTAGAAATTTTACGAGAAGTGCTCCTAGTAGACCAGGGCTCTTCCCCAATACGCCAGGTGGTAGCAGCCAGCGAAGAGCGAGACCAACTACGACAATACCAACCCCTGATATCGCGGCCATCCCAAAGAGGTTCTTTGCAGATGACCCGACCAACACGGCTGCAACCCCTACAAATAAGAACAGAGGTGACCAGATAAGCTGATGACTGTTGGGCGAGATAAGAACGACGGTCTCTAGATCTGGCCGGGGCGTGGATTGAAAGTTATTACTTGTCCTTTCGTGAGCCAAGTGTGTACTTGGTAATCGATCTCGGTCTACCTTGCTAAGGGCAGGTAACACTACAAAGGCAGTCACGATCGCAACCGGTAAAACTCCCAGAAAGGTGTACCGCCATGAGAAGGTCTGAGCAATATAGCCCGCCAGGTAAGGGCCAATAAGAGACGGAAGTATCCAGGCACTAGTCAACGTGGCCATCATCTTGGGTCGAATTTCATCACCGTAGGCCCTCGCTACCGAGTAATATCCAACGGCATTAATGGCTCCACCTCCCACGCCTTGGATAATCCGGGCAACCACTAAAACTGGCATGGACCCAGCACTACCGGCCAGGGCCAGACCCACTCCGAATAAAATGATGCCGATCAACATCGGCCTGTAAGTTCCGAGTTTTTCTGAAAGCTGTCCAATACAGGCAATTCCAATTAGTGTGGCCAGAGTAAAGCCGCTAAAGGTCCACCCGTAGATGGATAGGTCGCCGAGGTGCTTTTCGGCAACCGGTAGTGAGGTCTGAACTGCCAGGGCCTCGAAGGCAATCAGGGTAACCACCATTACAAGCCCAATGGTTAGGGCCTTAGTGGAGGGCGATAGGAGGCCTTCTGTGGTGTCTCGGGTCATCGTATGTGAGTCTGAGTAAAAGATTTCCTGCCTAGGTCCTAGCAGGGCCAGCAGTCCAGAAGCCTAGTCATTAGTTGGGCTATTACTTGAGCGCCAAGAGGGTGAGAACTAGGTTACAGGCGCTCAATAATGGTGGCATTGGCCAGGCCTCCGCCCTCACACATGGTCTGCAGTCCCAGTCTTCCCTTAGTTCTTTCTAGGTGACCCAAAAGGGTCGCCATTATCCGAGCTCCTGAACACCCCGTGGGGTGTCCCAGGGCAATTGCACCTCCGCCGATATTTACTCTGCCCATATCGGGGTTGAACTCTTTCTTCCAGGCCAATACAACTGAAGCAAAGGCCTCATTTATCTCGATCACGTCGATCTCATCTAACTTCAAGGAGTTCTTGGTTAGGATCTGTGAGGTGGCCGGTATTGGGGCAGTCAACATCATTACCGGGTCGTCGCCGATAACGTGCATCGAGACAATCCTGGCCCGAGGAGTAAGCCCAAATCTTCTAAGCCCGTCGTCATTGGCTATCAACACAGCGGCAGCTCCGTCGGATATCTGTGACGAGTTTCCCGCCGTTATGTCGTCAACCCCCTCAAAGGCTGGTCTAAGCTGAGCCAATCCCTCCAGATTGGTGGTTGGCCTAATGCCCTGATCAACCTCTACTAACTGCCCTTGTTCATTCGACACTTGAGAATCCTCTAAAAACTTGGCCTCAATCGGCAAAATCTCGGGTTTGAAGTACCCGGCCTCGGTTGCCTGGTGGGCCCTCTTGTGGGACTCACACGAAAGTTCATCCATCTCCTCGCGAGATATGTTCCATTTAGATGCAATCATCGCCGCCGATATTCCTTGATGGACCAGATCAAAGCGCTTTTGAAACATGGGACCGTATGGCTCACCGGGACCCGGGGACGTGCTAGAGCCGATCGGGATCCGGGTCATTGACTCAACTCCGGCCCCAATTGCTAAATCCATGGAGCCAGAAATGACTGCTTGTGCGGCAAAGTGAATCGCCTGTTGGGCCGAGCCACATTGGCGGTCGATAGTTGTCCCGGGGACAGACTGAGGGAAACCCGCAGCCAAGGCGGCATTACGCCCGATATTCATGGCCTGTTCTCCCACGGTCATCGTGCATCCCATCACCACGTCACCTATGGCACCTGGGTCCAGGTCGACCCTATCAACTAGGGCCCTCAAAATAGTGGCCGACAGATCAACTGGATGCCAGCCAGCCAGTACCCCGCCTCGCTTTCCAATTGGGGTTCTGATTGCGTCGACAATGTAAGCCTGTTGCACGAGTTTTACTCCTTGGGTAACCGAATTTTATCCACCAACCAGAGCTTAGTTTATTTCGTCACCACAACGAATATTGCCTTGCTGTAGGTAGTTCGCAAAGAAGGGCAGACTCTGTCGCCAGTCACCCACAAAGGTCAGATCTGCGTGCTGAGCAATGGGAGAATCCGGGTCGGTGTTGAAAGCTACTATCTGCCCAGCGTGGCGGACGCCAGCCAGGTGACTGGGTCGCCCCGAGACCCCCACAGCTAGGTATAGCTTGGGAGATACAAATCGTCCCGTAACACCGACCTGGCGGGACCGGGGCATGAGCTGACGATCACAAACCCGTCTCGTGCATACCAGGCTGGCACCTAAATTATTAGCAATCGCCTCAATCATCTTGTAGTCACCCCGATCCACGCCATCACCAACACAGATCAATATCTCGGCATCAATAAGGTGTGACGAGTCATCTACGACCTTGCTTGACAGGACCCGAAGGGAACTCGACCTGGCAATAGGCAAGGACTTAGCGGCCTGAGATTCTCTTGATTTGTTAGGACTTGATGTTGAGCTGGTTAGGTCTGGCCCTTGGGCTCTCATGTTGTAATTCAATGGGTTGATGCGGTGCGTGTTGGTCGCCATTGTCACAATGGCGCACTTTGAACGGTAGAAGATGGTCGCTAGATAGTCACCGCCAAAGTCTGGCTTTTTGCAGACCACATTACTGGTCGAGTCGTCCAATTTGACCCCGCCGAGTTCAATTGAGACCGCCCCTCCGGTAATGCCACTGTTCAAGATTACCGAGATTCGTCCGGCAATCTCACGACCGAAGTAGCTATTTGGTGTAATTACGAGGTCAACGGGGCCAAGACGACCAAGGGCCTCGGCCAGATCTTTTGGCGGAATGGTTGGTTCAAATCTCAGGACTTCCAACGAGTTGACTTGAGGGTTAGTGGCAAGCTCCAAGATCTCAGGACTTGATACGTGGTCATCGCTACATGCAATAGTGACATCGATTTTATGAGCATTTAGTGAGCTAAAGCTTGCATTCAAGACGCTCACCGAACTCTCTAGCTGGTAGGGGTCGAAGATAAATAAAGACGAGATAGACCGATGTTGCTCGTGAATTTCAAAAGATTGGTTAGGTTCAAAGTTCTGATCATCTTTGTGGCCAAGTTCAAGATTGAACTCCAAAACTGACTCGAGTTGATCGTTGTAAATAGTCCTTGCCTGACGGGGGACTGGCGGGACTCTTTCTACTGGACCGACAAGGGTCATCGATAGTTTATGTCCCCACGGTCCGGGACCTAAGCTCTTGGAGTCGACCAGGCTTAGGTAAGGCTCGATGTCTAGATCTTGAAAGACTTCCTCGTCTACCTTACAGGGATCACAGAGTCTCTCGGCACACGATATTACAAGCGGGCTAAAAGCTATAACCTTGTGAACGACTTCGCCGTGATCTAGAGAAGCCCGCAACTCAAGTTTTGGGTTTGGTTGATCTGCGTTAATGTATGTGGTTACCTCTAATTCGAGCGTCCCGGTCAAGAGGTCGAGCCCCAAGAGTTGGGCGACTTGGCTTGGGACTTCGCCTGTATCAGAGTCCAGAGATCGATCGCCACAAAGGATTAGGTCGAAGGTGCCAAACATTGACATGGCCCGGGTGAGAATATGAGAGGTAGCTAGAGTATCGCTCCCGGCAAATGCCTGGTCACACACGAGTACCAGGTGAGGGGTTACGTCTCGACTCGTGGCCCAGGAAAAGGTCTCTTGTAGGGCCGACCTTGCCCGATCGGGCCCCATTGTAAATATGTACAGGTCTGCGCCAAGTTGGCTTGCTAGCTCTACCCCCTTTGACACGGCCCGCTGACAGAACGAGTTGAGTTTTGCCTTGGCCGTGGCCCGGTCGATTCGCGAGTCATGGTCAAGGTTCAAATCGAGGTAGTCGGGGACCTGCTTTACCAAAACGGCGAGTCTTAGCTTGTTATTGCCACAGTTCTTTTTCATGAGACCTTTTTGGTAGTCGTGAGACCGAGAATTATTAGACGTTCCACCTAAGTAGTCTGGTGCCTTTTATATTACTTGAATCCTTGGCTAGGCTGGGCAGGTGGCGCTACCGGACAAAGAACTGTGGAACAAACACGGAGACAGGGTCGATCTAACTGTTGTGGTCCCCTATTACAACCCCGGAGATCAACTCAGGACGAGCTTTTTGTCTCTGATTCGCACTCTCGACGAGATGGATCTCTCCTACGAGGTCTTCGCGGTCTCTGACGGGTCCACCGACGGCAGCGAGCACTCAATTGCGGACCTCTCTTCTAGCCAGGTCCACTTAGTGGACTACCCCAAAAATATTGGAAAGGGTGAGGCCTTGAGGGTTGGCCTGTCCATGGGGAAGGGTCGTTACCTGGGATTTATTGACGCCGATGGCGACGTATCCCCAGAGCAGATAGCCCCTCTGGTCAAGCTCATGCCCTTATATGAGCCCGATATCGTCTTGGGTTCAAAGCGTCACGCGATGAGCCAGGTCACCTACCCGGTAGTTCGGCGAATGTATTCCTGGGGATTTCAGCAGTTGGTGAGGGTGCTATTTCGCCTTTCGGTCAAGGACACTCAGACCGGTCTAAAATTGGTCAAAAGGGAGGTCCTAGCTGACGTGTTGCCACACATGGTCGAAAAGCGATTCGCCTTTGACCTGGAGTTATTCGTGGTAGCTAGGCATCTGGGCTACACAAAGTTCTTTGAAGCCCCGGTGCAAATTGGAGAGAGGTTTCGGTCGACCGTATCGGTTAGGTCGGTCTGGTCAATCCTGGTAGATACCTTGGCAATATTTTGGCGCCTGAGGTTCCAGCACTACTACGACCAAGACGACTCTTAGGCAGGGAACCGACTCAAGTTCCACTGAACAGCGTTAAAATGGGTAAAATTGATTTATGGAGCAATCCAAGGGAGATTCTCCCCTAGACACTCGTAAACAGGCGGTTTTACACTCTGTCATAACCGAGCACATTCAAAGCGCCCAGCCGGTTGGATCATCTCACGTCCTGGCGACGTCGGGGCTCAAGGTATCTGCGGCCACGATCCGAAACGACATGTCGATACTTGAAGACGAGGGGTATCTCATTCAGCCACACACCTCAGCTGGAAGGATACCTACCGACAAGGGTTACCGGTACTTTGTAGACCACCTTTCCGACCAAGAAGTGCCCGTGGGAACGTCTCTGGGCGAGGTTGCCGCGTTTTTTGAACGCACCCATGGGGAGTTGGAACTTTTGTTCAAAGAGACCACTCAGATGCTGTCAGCCTTGACCGATTACGCTGCCTTGGTCGTAGTTCCCTCCCACAAGTCGTGCACGATCAAGTCGGTCCAGCTAATCCACATTGTTGACAGAACCGCAGTCTTGGTTTTGGTCTTATCGGACGGGTCTATTGAAAAGCACACGTTAACCCTCGAAGGCCAGTTCACTGAGTCCGATTTTCAGATGGCTAACCAAGTCTTAGAGCAATCCCACGAGGGTACCCGTCGCGACCAGAGCCATGCGGTAAAGCTCACTGGGAATTCCCGGGTTGATCAACTCATTTCTTTGGCCCTTGAGACGATCGACGGGACCCCCCAAGATGAATCCGGTGAGAGCCTGATCGTGCAAGGGGCGTCTCGTATGGCCCTGGCCTTTGACGCTGTAGACACGGTAAGATCAGTCCTTACTATCCTTGAGCAACAGATACTTGTCGTAAATTTGATACGGAGCGTGATTGAGCAAGACAAACTTACCGTGTCAATTGGCCAAGAACACGGGCTCGCCCCACTTGCCCAGTGTTCATTAGTGGTGGCCCCGTATAAGATGGGTCATGACGAGCACGGAATCGTTGGTGTGTTGGGACCTACTAGAATGAACTATCGGAACGCCATGTCTGCCGTTACGGCCGTTGGCGATCAACTAGAAGCACGCCTTAGTGAGGGATAGGTTGCAATGACAAGGGATTACTACGAGGTCTTAGGGGTATCTAAGAACGCGAATGCCGACGAGCTAAAGAAAGCCTATAGACAGCTAGCCCGCAGGCTTCACCCAGATGCCAACCAAGATGACCCCCAGGCCGAGGAGCACTTCAAGGAGGTCACGTTGGCCTATGAGGTCCTCTCGAACCCTGAGACCCGACGGCGCTATGACATGTTTGGACCAGAGGCAATTCGCGGAAGCGGGGCCGCTGGGACTGGCCAGAATATGGGAGATGGATTCTTCGGCACTGGAGGCCTAGGGGACGTTTTTGAAGCCTTCTTTGGTTCAAGTCCTTTTGGGGGAGGGTTTAGTGGGGGTGGGCGTTCACGAGGCCCCCAACGTGGCCCAGACGCCGAGACGAAACTGAGTCTCACCTTTGAGGAGGCCGTGTTTGGAGCCAAAAAGGACGTAGTCGTCAGGCAACCAGTTGTCTGTGAGGTTTGTTCAGGAACCGGGGCAGCCGCCGGAACTAGTCCGAGTACCTGCACGGGATGTTCGGGAACCGGGGAGATGCGCAAGGTACGCAACTCAATCTTGGGCCAGATGGTAACGGCTACGGTGTGCTCTCAATGTCTGGGTTCTGGCGAGATGATCACGAGCCCCTGTTCGGGTTGTCGGGGTGAAGGCAGGGTTACCAACGAGCGGACATATAGCGTTGAGGTCCCGGCCGGGGTAGACAACGGGGCAACCCTCCGACTGAGTTCCAAAGGTCCCGTGGGTCCAAGGGGTGGGCCCAACGGCGACCTGTACGTACATCTCAACGTTTCCTCTCACCCGGACTTTGAACGCGACGGGTTTGACCTGATTAAAGAGGTAACCATTCCTATGGTCCAGGCCGTTTTCGGAGGTCAACTAGAGGTAGCCACCCTTGACTCTACCGAGACCGTGTCAGTGGCCCCAGGGACTCAATCGGGCAAGACGTTTCGCATTAGAGACAAAGGGGTGCCCCATATCAGCGGGAGGTCACGAGGCGACCTAATTGTCTATCTGCGGGTAGAGACTCCGTCTAAGTTGACCCGAGAGCAAGAGCAGATCTTGATGGACTTTGCCAAGGCTCGTGGAGAGGATCTCTTGGTTCAGTCTGAGTCGATCCGTTCAAAGCTCCGGTCGGCGTTTCGGTAGTCGTAACAAAGTACCCCAGGTTTGTCGTCACCTCGCAAGAATCTAATTGACGGCGTCGGGCACTTCTTCTGTGAAAGTCTCTCAACTCCTTTTTTATCCGAGGCCGATTTACATCACCTAATTAACGTACTGCGCTTTGGGCCACGTGACTTTGTGACTATCTCAGATGACAGATCCCAGTGGGGGTGTTTTGAGGTAGCCAGTTTTCCGCTCGATCTAAAGACCGCTATTGAACGCCAGAAGACAGGTCAGCTATGGGTGGCCAAAGGTCCGAGCTATGAGATTCCCGAAATACCTAGTCCCATTTTGGCCGTGGCCTTTGTGGTCAACTCAACCGGGCAGGCCCGGGATGTGGTCCACGGCCTCGTAGAGGTAGGTGTGGACACAATTATCCCGGTAGTTAGCGACTTTAGTGGACTTAGCCGAGGCAAGCTTGAAAGCTCTGGGCTCTCAAACAAACTACGCCGAGCCGCCATGGCCTCGGCATGTCAGGCCAAGAGACTTCGGATTCCTCAAATCGAGTCCGTGTTGAGTGTTGACGAAGTTATAGGGCGATATCGCGGTCGCTGTCTTATGGCTGACTTTGACCTGACCGGCCAAGTTGAGCACGGGCCTTCTCATCTATTGATATCTGAACAAAAGGCTCAACCGCGAGACGACGAGCGGGCGTTAGCTGGCGAGATTCAAGAGAGATCTGGAGATATCCGGGTCCTGCTAGTTGGTCCTGCCGGGGGGTGGTCAGAACGTGAGCGCGCCCTGGGAGTCGACACGATCGACCTAGGACCCGGGGTCCTTCGAAGTGAGACCGCAGCTGTGGTAGGGGGGTTTTACTTGATCAACCTATGTAGATTCGAAGGCAAATAGAAACCCTGCTCAGAGTGGTATTTGAAAAATATTTGAAGGCCTTATATGTGAATTCTAGATTACGACCAGGGAGTTTGTCTTTTTCGGTTTGCACCTTGCGGGAAGTTCGGCCACAATGGGTGAGTGACAGATACCCTTACACAAGTTAGACCTACGGGCTCTGATGAGCCTATGGACGAGGAGACAACTAAGTACTCAAAGGTTGTAGGAGAGCGCCTGCGGGCGGTGCGTGTTCAGCAGAGGCTGTCTTTGCAGGGCGTCGAGTCGGGCTCAAATCAGGAGTTCAAGGCTTCCGTACTCGGGGCCTATGAGCGAGGAGAGCGGGCGATCTCGGTACCGAGACTTTATCGGCTGGCCCGGTTTTACAACGTACCGGTCAGCCAGTTACTTCCCCGTGATGACTCCAGGCTGGAGTCCACAGATGGCGATGGTGGTGAGCCAATTCGCCTCCAGGATCT
>DAIDHF010000061.1 GCA_027452005.1 Acidimicrobiales bacterium | reverse complement strand
ATTTCGGGAATACTTGGCGGTTGCGCACAATTTGCTTCTCAGGACGCCGCCGAATACTCGGGTGTGGGTGTCCACAATATCGAGCGACTCGTTCGGCAGAACACAACCGCTCGTCAGTGCCTGGACGCCCGGAATTCATGGAATGTTTACCGACGATCTCGACCGAGCACGCTATGAGATAGGCAAGGCATTTCAGATTAAGACCTCGGGAATACAGGCCAGTTCGATCGGCACCGACATCTTCGGGGCACTTTGGCGAACGAAAGCAACACTTGAGCCTTCCGGTGAGAATGCGTCGAAAACAGTCTCAAAGGAAATCTGGATATTCTCCGACATGGTGAATGAGACTAAGGGGTTCCCGATGCCAACACTCGTCCAATCGGGTTCCGACGAGATGCTCAGACGGGCGAAACAACAAGGCTTTGTTGTGCCCCTGCCCGGATACATAATTCACATCTATGGCGTCTCCATGAGTGGTATGACGGCCAGGCAGTGGACGGAAATCAGAGAATTCTGGATTGAGTATTTTCGGGTCGCTGGAGCGACCCTGGTCTCTTATTCTCCAGAAACGATTATTGACAAGCCATGACCGTAGGAATGGCAAAGCAGCCCCGAATATGAAAATTGCCTGCCATCGCGAGAAAACCTTAGGATTGGAGAGGCCAAGAATCATTTAGGGCACCCCCTCTAACTAATTCAGTATTTGAGGGGAAACCGTGATGTGAATGAAAAAAAAAGCTCATGCATGGTGATGGTTTCAGTTACGGAATTTAATTGTGGACCCGCATCCTGGCACGAATTAGAGCAAGTCAGCCAAAATGCTAGCTATCTTGCGCTGGCAACACTGTAAAGAAATTCATCAGTGGCAATAATGATTTGAAACAACCTGGTTCGGTCGTACATGAATCTGTAAATATTCAGCACGCCTATTTGGCGGGTAGAAATTAATTGACATAATATGATACTTTCAGATATAAGCTGATAACTTGCTAGTATTACGTATTTGTTCGTTCGCTTGCGCAGGCCGAGCATCCTCGACCTTCCATCTAACGATACCAACGTGGTTGTAGTTATTGTCTGCAGACAGCTGTGCAAGCTTAACCACTCCAAATGTTTGCGGGTACTTAGTACAACACTCCCCACCTGACGAAATCCAAATAATAGACTGGATCTCGAGTGATCCCTGCGCCGTATATCAGCCTGTCTTATCCAACGTTGTCCGGATTCCGTAACAGAGTAGAACTTGCAGTTGACAGTTCCTAAAATCCGGGTTAGGTTCTCGTCACTCAATCGGGATAACTTACTGGGGCGCATTTACTTGTCCGACACATTTGCGTGCCATGTACTCCCATAATACTGCGGCCCTTGGGAAGGCAGGAGGTAGCAAGCTGGAGTTGGATAGGTGGTCTTGGCAACAGCGATCTACTTAGGTTGGCGAGGAGCAAGTCGCACAAGCAAACGATATTCTGGATTTGGTTCAGGTGCTGTTCAACTGGAAGTTGAACCGTCGTTATGTTCAAGACTCGATTGTGCTGTGGTTGCTTGTGGCAATAGGAGAATGATGATGTCAAGTGGCAAGAGTCGTCGATTGTGGTGGGCTTTGGGTCTGATATTGGTTTCTCTCTTGGCACACGCTCAATCGGTCACATTGACTCCCACGACTCTGTCGTTCGGGTACCAGATCGTATCCACCACAAGTGCTGGGAAGTACATCGTTCTAACAAATGGTCAAAGTATTTCTCTCACGATTTCTTCGATTGCCACGTCTGGCGACTATGCGGAGACAAATAATTGCGGAAATTCGCTGGCAGCGAATACGACTTGCACCATAACGGTGACGTTTACTCCGACAATAACCGGCTCCCGTCCTGGAACGCTCACGGTGACGGATAGTGCGAGCAATAGTCCACAGACAGCATCGCTATCAGGGTCGGGAGTCTTACCTGTGATGCTGACGCCGGGAAGCGCGAACTTTGGCAATGAGGTCGTCGGCACTACCAGTGCACCGGTAGCCCTGAATCTGAAGAACTACCAGACGGTCCCACTAAACATCAGCTCGATTGCTACGACGGGCGACTATTCGCAGACCAATAGCTGCGGGTCAACAGTGCCTCCAATCACAAGTTGCTCAATCAGCGCAACTTTTTCCCCAACAACGACTGGCACACGCCCTGGAGCGCTGACGGTTACCGATGACGCTAGTAACAGTCCTCAAACAGCGAATTTTACTGGAGTCGGCGCAATACCTTCCACTATTAGCAGTCTTTCGCCGCTAGTTGGTCCGGTTGGAACGATAGTGACCCTAAGAGGAAGTGGTTTTGGCGCAACTCAGGGCTCTAGCACTATTTCGTTCAACGGAACAACAGCGACCCCATCGGCGTGGAATGCAACCTCGATACGCGTTCCCGCTCCAACCGGTGCTACGACCGGTAATGTCGTCGTTACAGTCGCAGGGGCGGGCTCCAACGGAGTACTGTTCACGGTAGGGAACACCCCGAGCATCAGCAATCTTTCAACTACATCCGGTCAACCAGGGAGCTCTGTAACCATCAACGGGGCTAATTTCGGCGCTGTCCAGGGGGGGAGCACGGTCACCTTCAACGGTAGCCTGGCGACTGCGACAAGTTGGACTGCAGGAGCGATCAATATCACAGTTCCTGCTGGTGCTCAGAGCGGGAATGTTGTCGTAACAGTGGGCGGATTTGCCAGCAATGGCGTTGCTTTTACCGTTACCCTGCCAACGCCAACGATTACAAGCATTATTCCCTCTGCGAATGCCGTAGGCGGGGGGGTTACTCTTTATGGAACAAACTTCGGCTCAACGCAAGGCACAAGTGCTGTAACGTTTAACAACATTGCGGCGAGCATAACCTACTGGAGCTCACAGGAAATTATTGCTGAAGTGCCTCTAGGTGCACAAACTGGGAACGTTGTTGTCACGGTTGCTGGCGTGGCAAGTACTGGATATGCCTTTACAGTCTCACCTACCCCCGCACCGTATATAGCTTCAATCAGTACGAATCAAACAGTGGCTGTCGGAGAGCCGCTAACCGTCTATGGGGGAAACTTCGGGACAACGCAAGGCAGCAGTACTCTGACGCTTGCGGGGCAGCCGATCGAGAACTTGGGGTGGAGCTCGAATAGTATTTCTTTCCAGGTGCCCGCAGGAGCAACATCAGGAAATCTGGTTGTCACAGTCGGTGGAGTTGCAAGTAATTCAATATCCCTTGCCGTCAACTCGAATCCTGGCATCACTAGTATCTCACCCACCTCGGGGCCAATCGGGACACTCATTAGCATTTATGGTGCGAACTTTGGTTCGACTCAGGGCTCAGTATGGTTTAACAATGTCCCCGCGAGTCCAAGCTCTTGGACCTCAAGTCTCGTGCAGGTGCCAGTTCCTTCAGGTGCATCCACCGGCTACGTAGCAATGCAGGTGGGGGCGCTCTATGCGCAAGGCTCCCCGCTATTTACGCTTGCTCCTGCCACAATTACAAGTATTTCCCCGACCTCAGGTCCTGTAGGAGAAGCAGTCACAATTGTTGGCGCAACGTTCGGCTCTTCCCAAGGCTTGAGCTCAGTGTCCTTTAACGGAACGGTTGCAACAGTAATTCAGTGGTCCAACACCTCAATAACTGTTGAGGTCCCAGCAAACGCCACAACCGGTAACGTTGTCGTTACCGTAGGCGGACTGGCCAGCAATGGACAGAGCTTCACCATTACGTCTGGTCCCGGAATAACTTCTCTCTATCCCACGTCTGGCTCGGTCGGTAACACGGTAGTCGTTACGGGAGCTGGCTTCGGTTCCACACAGGGTTCGATCAGTTTCAATGGCATTGGAGGCACACCCTCGAGTTGGTCGCCAACCTCAATCGGAGTACCCGTTCCTTCGGGCGCTACCTCTGGCAGCGTCGTCGTAACCGTCGGAGGAACTCAAAGCAATGGTGTGTCATTCTCAGTAATTACGACGCCAATAATTGATTATCTATCCCAGTCGCGAGGTCCCGTTGGATTTCCGATTACCATAACTGGGTCTAACTTTGGACCGCTGCAGAATGGGGGTTCCGTTACCTTCAATGGTATTACTGCCCCCGTTAGTAATTGGAGCTCGACGTCAATCTCAGTCACAGTGCCAGCCAACGCCACGACCGGTAGCATAGTCGTGACAGTGGGAGGCGTCGCTAGTAACGGCGTCAACTTTACAGTTAACAACTGGGCAGGAGTCCTGGGTATTTCCCCGACGGTGGGTCCACCCGGTACTACTGTTTCGATTTCAGGACTAAATTTCGGGTCTGTGCAGGGCTCTAGCTCGGTCACTTTCTATGGCGTGACCGCGAATGTGCAGAACTGGAGTTCGAGTGCAATTACCGTGACGGTTCCGAGTCTAGCCACTACCGGTGATCTGTCTGTAAGTATACCGGGCATCGGAACTGATTATGCTGTTTCCAATTTGTTCACAGTAGACTCACCGCCGACGATCACCAGTATTTCCCCGGCGGCCGCACCCATCGGCGCTACTGTGACAATCACTGGCGGGAATTTTGATACATACCAAAATCAAAGCACGGTTACATTCGGCGGAACTCCAGCGACGGAGATTCTCAGCTGGAGCGCTGGTACGATCGTAGCGGTTGTCCCGTCCGGGGCAACTACCGGCGATCTGGAGGTGACTGTAGGAGGCATTGCGAGCAACGCTTCCTCCTTTACGTTGACGCCGGGACCTGGAATAACCGATGTGGGTAATGGGTTTGGACAGACTACGGGTGCTGTGGGAGCGCCATTTTACATTTACGGACAGGGATTCGGATCAACGCAAGACACCAGTACGATAACATTCAATGGAACAACCGCTACTCCCACATCGTGGTCGGATACCTACATTAGCGTGCCTGTACCGTCGGGAGCTACTTCAGGAAGTATTGTAGTTACTGTGGGAGGGCAGGCGAGCAACCCTGCTAATTTTACCGCAGTGCTACCCGCAGGGGTCTCGAGTATTTCGCCCACCTCCGCCCCATTCGGTGCCCTGGTTACTATTCAAGGCAGCGGCTTTGGTCCTGGGCAGCTGGTCGGCGGTGAGAGAAGCACTGTTTGTCTCAGTGGACCTGGCTTCAATTCCTGCGATTTCTCCATAACGAGTTGGACTGATAGCACGATTGTGGCTGCGGCTCCTTCGAACTCTTTACTTGAGCCTATGAGTGGAACGATCGCCGTTACCACGGTGGCAAGTGATGCTGTTAGTAACAGTGTTGCATTTACGTTGTTACCTTCCTCAAGTCTAGCTTTATCGATGACGCCAACGTCAGGCCCTACCGGTACACCAGTGACATTGACGAATGGACTCGGGGGATTTGGCACAAGCCAAGGGAGTTCTGTGGTGACCCTGAACGGCGTTGCGGCAACACCCACCAGTTGGACGGACAGCAGCATCGTCGTTCCTGTTCCGGATGGCGGCTTCACAGGGCCGTGGAATGTCGCAGTAAACGGAGTTAGCCGAACTACCGGCGGGATACCATTTTACGTAACGCCCGTGATTACAGCCATCAATCCATCTTCAGGAGCGGCCACAACTCCGATTACGATCACTGGAACGGGCTTTGGTCCTGCAGTAAACACCTGTGGAGCGGGCAGTGTCACTTTCTCCTGCCCTTCTTGTGGCGGAACCATAATCTCTCACGCGCAGAGCTGGAGTACGAACGCGATCGTCGCCCCAGTTCCGAATCTAGCGACAAGCGGCCCTATTTTAGTGAACGCGTGCGGGGTTGCAAGTAATGGTGTGAACTTTACGGTGCCCACTGGAAACGGAAGTGCGTCTGGCAAAGTAACGTCGACTAATAGCGGTGTGGGAATTGGAGGAGCTACCGTCACTGCTTTACAAGGCGGTGTGGTTGTAGCGACTACGACAACAGGTCAGAGTGGAAGTTACTCATTTCTGAGCTTAGTTGCTGGTACTTATGACGTCCAGTTTGCCGCTGCGGGGTACAGTGGAGCTTACCTTTCCGGCAACTCTGTGACTGTGGGTGTAAACCTCCTCGTGAATGCAGTTTTGAGTCCAACGCCGTTCATCGCAAGCCTTTCGCAGACATGGGGGCCTGCGGGAACAAGCATTACCATTTCTGGGGTTAACTTTGGAGGAAACCAAAGCCTCTATAGTGGAGCGGTGACATTCAACGGAGTCAACGCAATCCCGATAACGTGGAGCAACACGAGTATTGTGGTGCCAGTTCCCAGTACTGCGACGACAGGACCCGTCATCGTGAGCGTTGCAGGGAACCCTAGTAACGCCGTGAATTTTTCGGTTGGAAGTGGCACGCTATCCGGAACAGTCGAAAATGCGGCGAACGGCTTGGCTTTACCTGGTGCCCAGGTCGCGGCAATGCAGTCGAACGTAGTTGTTGGTTCGGCAACCACTAATAGTGGGGGATCGTACGTTATCCCCAATCTTGGACCTGGATCCTACGATCTGCAGACCTCGGCAAGCGGCTTCGGTACGGAAATCAGTGCCGGTAATTCAGTCAGTGTCGGATCGACCACCACGGTGAATTTCAGTCTACCCTCGCGAGCTAAGGACTCCGGGACCGTAACTCAGTCGAACGGGGTAACGCCAGTTATTGGTGCCACGGTCACCGCACTTCAGAACAACGTAGACGCAGCTTCGACAACAACGGATTCTTCCGGGAACTTTAGTCTACCAAACTTAAGTGCTGGATCTTACATCATTCAAGCTTCCGCGCAAGGGTACGACACGGTGCAGCAAACGGCCAGTTTGACTGCTGGGCAAGCCACGACTACGAACCTGTCGCTTGCAGGGCAGTCGACCATTTCCTATTCCTATGATCAGGTTGGGCGGCTCGTAAGTGTCAGTGACTCGCTCAACGGTTCGGCAACCTACAACTATGATGCGGTGGGGAATATCACGTCAATTGGGCGAGAGTCGATATCCCAAGTCAATATCCTCTCGTTCTCCCCAGTGAGTGGCTTCCCAGGAGAGACGGTAACCATCAACGGCACAAATTTTAGCAGCAATTCAAACCAGGATACCGTTTCTTTCAATGGAGCGAACGCAAGCGTCACTTCAGCAAGCTCGAATCAGTTAGCGGTCACGGTCCCTACTGGAGCGACGACGGGTGCAATCAGCGTTACGGCCCCATTAGGAACAGCGAATTCTTCTTCCTCATTTACGGTGACAAACTCGAGCGTTCCCGCAATCACAGGATTCACGCCTGCGATCGGAAACGTGGGTGCCCCTGTTTCGATCACCGGTACCAATTTCGATCCGACTCCGTCGAGCAACAGTACATTCTTGAACACTAGTCAGATGACTCTGGGGTCCAACTCAACCATGACGAATCTCTCAACCAGCATCCCTGTGAATGGAGTTTCCTCTGGACGCATCAGTGTTACCACTGGAGCAGGTCAGGCAGTCAGCGCCTCCGATTTCTATGTAGTGCCTACAGGCTACTTGGCTTCGAGTGTTGGATTCACCGGAAGAACTCAGTTGAATGCCGGTCCGAGTCTGATCTCGCTAGCCAACGGGCAGACCGCATTGCTGCTCTTTGATGCGACGGCGGGGGAAAGTATCACCGGCGCAACGACGAACAGTACTTGGAACTGCAGCGCATTGCAAGGTGAAATTATTGACCCGAACGGAGCCGTTTTAATTTCAAATTCTTGCCTTGGGAATGAGTCATTCGGACCGATGAATCTGACTCAGACAGGAACGTACTCGCTCTTTATTTTACCAGCACAGGGTAGCGGACAATTCGATGTTTCATTCCAAACAGTAGCTCCGAATATCACCGGCATACTGTATCCGACGACCACCGGGACCACACTCGGTCCGCTCACGACTCAGACTCCCGGGCAAGAGTACGTCTTCGCGATGAACGGAAATGCGAACAGCCGAATTTCTCTCGTCTCTTGGGGAAGCTATCCAGGTTGCTTGCAAGCCACTCTCACCGGTCCTTCCGGCAGTCCTGTGACCGGTTTCAACACTTGTATGGGCACAGGATTACAGACCAGTCCAGAATTCAGCGGAGTGATTACACTTCCTCAAACTGGAAGCTACACGTTAACCCTTGCGGCCGGGCCCACCTATACCGGCAGCTTGTATCTAATTCCGTATAGTGTACCGGCAGACCCAGTCGTTCCTCTGCCTATGAACGGACAAGCAACCGTGACGACCACCGTGCCCGGTCAAGATGGTCATTTCACGTTCAATATTACATCGGCACAAAGCATTGTCATGACATTCAACGCTTCGGCCTCGCTTAATTGCGAATGGTGGGCTACGCTTTACGACCCCAACAACAATCAAATTGGGCAGTGGCAGGGGTGCAACAACAGCTCGATAAACACTGGAACGATCAACCTGACCACCGTTGGGAACTACTCTGTGTCGATCACGCCTGATGGACACGAACCGTGGGTGATCGGCGCATTTACCGGGACATTACAACCATAGAGCAGCCCGCTTATAGATTTGACCGAACGGAACGCACTATCAGTTTGTGGGAGGGATGAGTGAAAGCAATCAGCCTTTCGAAGCGCCTGATCACATATCTCGCAGTATTAGCCATAAACGCTCCGTCATGGCCGATCGATCCGCAGGTAGTTATTCCTGCCAACCCGATAAAACTCGTAACCCTTCCAGGCGAGAGTGCCACGCGATTGCCTAGTGGGAATTGGCTGCTATTAGGAGGTGAGGGTAAAATCGGGGTCGATGATTCTGCAACGCTAGCGAGCGTTTACACGAGCGCTGTAATTAAGCTGTCGCAAGGCCTGAGTACCCCTCGCGCTTGGCATACGGCTACCATTTTGCCGAACGGGACGGCATTGATATTAGGTGGAATCGATACAAATGGATCGGTAGTGCCATCGGCTGAGGTATTCGATCCGGCATCCTCCACATTCCGACAGCAAACGACTTCACTCATTCCGAGAGCCCACCACTCTGCGGCATTACTCAGTGACGGGCGGCTCTTTGTGGCTGGTGGCACTGGCAGTAATGGGGATCCAGTAACGTTCGTGGAAATTTATGATCCAAGGACCGGCAAAGTCACATTGTCCGAAGCAGAGCTTCCAGTTCCGCGATTAGATGATCATCCCTTGCTCCTCGCGGATGGGACAATCCTCCTTTCCGGCGGAACGGACCCCCAGGGTAACTTGCTGAATTTTGCTGAGATTTACGATCCAGTCGCGGACCGATTCATGGCGGCGACGACAACCGAAAGCTCGCAACTTGATTTGAGTCGACCCTTCTTAGAAGATTCCCTTCCTGAAGATGGGGCTCTTAATGTCTCTTCCGATGCGCTTATCGCTCTCCGTTTTTCGAAACTCTTGCGTCCGGACACCGTGACATCAGGAACAATTCAACTGCAGGGTCCATCGGGAGCGGTGCCTTGTCTCACAGTTCCAGCGGAGAATGGCAGAGTCGCATTTATTACTCCAACTGAATCATTGCTACCCGCTACGGCTTATACCGTGGTTGTTCAAGGTGCAACTGATGAGCAACATTTAGCTGTTGTTTATAAATCGATCTCTTTCACAACAGCCGGAAGCGCCACGGCGGCGGACAACACTCCCACAACCGCACCCGCGGCGAGTCCGGCTCCGTCGCGATCCAGTTCGAAAACCATACCGAAAGCCCCTGCTAATGTGACAGCCGTAGCCGGGCAGGTTCTGAGACTAAATGGCAGCCCATTGCCCAATGTCACGCTTAGGATTAAGAACAGATCGGTGCGCAGTGACACCATTGGCCGCTTTCTTTTGACCAATGCTTTGCCTGGACAACAAGATCTCGTGATCGATGGCCGCACCGCTAGTCTGCCCGGACATGCATATGGAGTATTTGAGACAGGTGTGCAAGTTATCGCAGGCCATACCGTTGTTCTGCCCTTCACGATCTGGATGACCGAACTGGACATGGTTCATGCAGTGTCGGTCAAGTTTCCGACCACCCAAGAAGTGATCATCACCACTCCTACGCTTCCGGGGCTCGAATTCCACATTCCTCCGCATACGATTATTACAGACATCGACGGAAAGGTTGCAACGCAGATCAGCATTACCTCCATTCCACTGAAGCAGCCTCCCTTTCCTCTACCAGAGGTCGAAGTCCCTATCTACTTCACAATTCAGCCGGGAGGTGGCTCGATTTGGGTCAATGGAGGTGGCAGCACTAAAGGCGCGTGGTTGGTGTATCCCAATATCTACAATTGGCCGGTCGGGAGGAGCGTCAATTTCTGGAACTACGATCCCTACACGTCCAGAGGTTGGTACATATACGGGCAAGGTAAGGTAGCAGCCGATCGCAAGAGCATCATTCCAAATCCTGGTACAGAAATCTATCAACTTACAGGAGCTATGGTAGCTGGCTCCGGATGGGCGCCCCCTTCTGGTCCTCCCGGACTTGACTGGGGAGGCGGTGGTGGAGGAGGCGGAGGAAATGGTGGAGGCCCTCCCGTCCCGAAAGGAGGAGAGCCGGTTGACCTTTCTACTGGGCTGTTTGTGTATGAAAAGACCGACTTGTACCTTCCAGATGTCATACCAATCTCGCTGACGCGCGTTTACCGAAACGATGACACGACCTCTCGTGCGTTCGGTATTGGAACGACCCTCCCTTATGACATGTTCATTGTCGGAGACCTGAACGATTTTAGTTGGGTTGAGCTTGTGCTCCCGAACGGGGGTCGGGTGCGCTTCGACCGAACTCAGGGCAATTACTGGAATACTTCGACGTTGCAATGCACCACTACCCCTGGGGCTTTCTACGGCGCTACTTTCACCACGAGCGCGCCGGGTTGGAGCGGAAGTGGAGCTTTCTGGGTTATCACTCTGAGAGACGGTACGGTTATGAATTTCCTTCAACCGGGAAACATTGGGCCACAAAATTATCAGGCCGTTGCATTGTCTAGCATAACCGACCGTAACGGCAACACCGTTCATGTTTATCGCAACTCGAATAACTACATCACGCAGATCCAATCCCCGAACGGACGATGGATACAGTTATCGTACGACTCCAACAACCCGCCACGGGTCATTTCTGCGCAGGATAGTGCAGGACGCGTAGTGGGCTACTCCTATGATCCTACGTTGGGCACGCTCGATACTGTAACTGACGCAAATCAAGGTGTGTGGACCTATGGATACGATCCATCATATGAGATGACAAGCATTGAAGATGCGCGCCAGATTATCTATCTACAAAATACGTACGTCAACGGAAGAGTGACGCAGCAGATTCTAAGTTCATCCCAGATGTTATATTCGTTCAACTATGTGACTGATTCCAACAACAATGTCACGCAAACGACCGTTACCGACCCAAATGGAAATGTTCGGCAAGTTACTTTTGCGTCTCCGCAAACATCCCCCGATGGGGTGTTTGTCTCCGGAGGGTACGCTACAGAGGATATTCATGCACTCGGTAAGCCCGAGCAGCAGGTATTCACATATTCCATAGATCCAACAACAAATTTTCTTCTCAGCGAGACGGATAGTCTCAATCGTACAACTTCGTATACATATGACTCTCTTGGGAATACAAACAGCATTACACAGCTTGCAGGTACCTCAAGCGCTACGACAACGTTTTATAGCCACGATCCGAGTTATAGCCAGCTTTCCAGCATAACCGACCCGCTGAACCACACGACAACGATAGGTCTTGACAGTCACGCAAACATTGTGAGCGTAACCGATCCTCTGGGGAATGCGTCGTTGTTCGCAAATGACCTGGAGGGCAGACTCATTGAAGCCTCAGACGCGTTGGGGAATACATGGCAATTGGGCTACACCGGTGCGGATCTTACTCTGATCACAGATCCGTACGGACAGAAGATCAGCTTTGCACGTGACGAGGCAGGGCGGGTAGTCGCAAGTACCGATGCTCTCGGTCAGACAAGCAAGTACAAGTATAATCCCCTGAACCGGTTGACCCAAAGCACAGACCCTTTAGGTGAAATCACCCAGTTCGGATGGGACCCGAATGGCAACCTTTTGAGTGTAACGGATGCCCGAAACACCAGCAATCCGACAACCTATACATATGACAATATGGACCGGATACAGACCCGTACAGATCCATTGGGTAAGCAGGAGGTGTTCGCGTACGACGCCAACGGCAACCTCAACTGCTTCACCGATCGCCGTGGGCAAGTTGCCAATCTGACCTACGACGGCCTTGATAGGATTACTTCGATCGGATATGGTGCAACCTCTTGCACGAACACAACCTACCAGAGTACAACCTCGTACTCGTACGACGCGGGTAGTCGGCCAACGCAGATTGTGGACTCGGTTTCGGGCGCGATTACTCCTGTTTTCGATGGACTAAATCGCCTAATGTCGGTGACGACGCCTCAGGGTAGCGTCAGCTATCAGTACGATGCCGGAAGCCGTGAGACGTCGATGACAGTGGCTGGTCAGCCTCCGGTAAATTACACATACGACATGGCCGACCGAGTAACGCAAGTTGCCCAAGGATCTGCTACTGTAGGCTTCAGCTATGACGCTGATAGTCGCAGGACTTCACTAATCTTACCTATTGGGGTAACGACATCGTACTCGTACGACAAAGATTCAAGGCTGACAAACATCACCTATAATCAGGGCTCCTTATTGCTCGGAAATCTCACATATGCCTATGACCCAGACGGGCAGGTTTTACAGGAAAGTGGTAACTTTGCGAGAACTGGTCTGCCTGCAGCAGTGACTTCCGGCACCTATGATGCCGCTAACCGCTTGACCGTCTGGGGGACAAATTCGGCTTTCAGCTACGATGCGAATGGCAACCTCCTCAGTGACGGGACGAATGCGTATTCCTGGGACGCTCGCAATCAACTGTCCGCAATAAGGGGTGGCAGCACAGCACAGTTCCAATACGACCCGTTTGGAAGACGCATCAAGAAAATGATAGCTGGCGCTACGACGGCATTTCTATACGATGGCTACAATGTAGTCCAAGAGCTTACAGCAGGTAATCCCAGCGCAAATCTGCTGAACGGTGGAATTGACGAGATCTTTACCAGAACAACAAACGGCGCGACCGGTTACCTGAAGGATGGGTTGGGCAGCAATATCGCACTCACAAATAGCCTTGGCGCGGTCTCTACCCAGTACACCTATGAGCCGTTTGGAAACACTTCTAGTAGCGGATCGGCGAGTACGAACGCGTTCCAATACACCGGGCGGGAGAATGACGGGACAGGGCTTTACTTCTATCGCGCCAGATACTACAGCCCTGCCTTCGGGCGCTTCATCTCCGAGGACCCGATCGGTTTCACCGCTGGTGATACTAACTTGTACCGATACACTTTCGACAACCCTATAAGTCTGCGTGATCCGCGTGGAACTTCTATCTGCCCGATTCACTGGGCGGAGACCTTCGCCGCATTTTCAAAGGTAGGTCTTGGGTTGGTCGGGTCTGCGGCCGCCGCAGCCGTCTGCGCCGAAGACATCGGGACGCAGGGGCACTCCGTTAGCGACACGCGCCGTCATGCGATGGCGGGCCGCAAGAACGAGAACTATCAAAACCCCTGCCAGGCCTTCCAATCCACACGGAATTTCGTGAATGGCACTTCGGATCCTTTCGCCGCGATACATGCAATCCAAGATTCGTATGCGAGTGGGCATCAATATCAACCCTGGAATGGCTATACGTGGACCCATGTGGCAGGCGACAGCGTCTATCTTCCGGCAGCGGAAGCCGCTACGGAACAGTACCTCAGAGACTTGATGAACGGCGATGTTCAGGACGCGAGCGCCTATTTGTATTTTCCGTCGTGCATCTGATTGCGATGTCTTTACGCCTCATGACATTTTGGACAGTGCCAAATACGCCGCATGGCTTTGAGACTGCAGACATCAGCAGAGGATTGGCCGGTGTGCTTGTTGCATGCGTTGGTGTCTGGACCTTTTTTCCGTGGCTACCGATTTTCTTGCGGCGCCCCATCTCGTGGGGGTCGTTCAGACCCGTCCTTTTCTTAACGCTCAGCTCACTGCTCCAGGTAGCCTTCGTCGTCCTTGTAGCCAAGAGCCTGTTAACGTTGGACTACTCTCTCAGATTTGCGGCGTTGGGGCTACCGCTATGTATTTTGGCTCTTGTCCTGGCTAGCCGCAGGAAAGGTGCGAATGATCTGCCGCGCGGCACTCTCATCTGTGCCATTTTCGGGCTGGTAATGTGGGTTTTCCTCATTACGGCTCACTAGATATAAGAGCGTAGCTGGAAACGACAGCAAAGCGTTATACGCCTATCGGGCCAGATACTACGTGGACTCAACAAATATGTATATTCTGCCGATAATCCATTGCTGTACAAAGATCCGAGAGGCACTTCTCTCTGCCCTATTCACTTTACCGAAACCGTATTAGCCTGGGTAAAGGTCTTTGGTAACTCTCCCGCTGCTGTCACGGCCGGTCTCTCAGTATGCGCAGAAGATATCGGGACACAGGGAGCTTCATCCAGTGATACGGAAAGACAGATGCAAACGCACCAGGGGGTTTAGCTATCCACTTGAAATCAAACGAAAGCACGCTGAGACAAAAGTCCTTAGGCCTCTGGGCCCAAGACAGGGGAGTGTACGCGAAAATGATATTTATGCTTCCCATGTCAGCGGTGGGCTGAAGTCCGGCTTCGATCTGCGAGAGGACGCAGCGGGTCAGGGCCTCTGGGATAGCAAACCTCACCCCGAGAAATGGCGACAGGGCCAAAGAATCTGAGATGTCCCCCCCCAGGCTAGTCACAAGCAGGTAGCACGCTCCGCAATATGCCACTCGGCGGCGTGTGACAAAGCGGGCTCCTCACTCGACGATGAAGAAACTCGTCATGGAAAACCGAAGTAAGCGTCCGCCTGAGACCGTCTCGACAGTCACCTAAATGAGTGCCATTCTCCGAAGTGGCCACTTAGGAATAAGTGTCCACTTGGAGCGTAGATGGACACTTCCCGACAGGTACCAGATGACCCAACCCCCGAAAACTGATCCATCTACAATGTGAGTTCTCCCAAACCCAGGAGAGGAGAACCGCGATGAAGGGCACGCGACACAGTGAAGAGCAGATCATCGCCATCCTGAAGCAAGGCGAGGCAGGAGTGGCGACGGCGGAGTTATGCCGGCAGCACGGGATCAGCGAACAGACATTCGCTGACGCGCGTTTACCGAAACGATGACACGACCTCTCGTGCGTTCGGTATTGGAACGACCCTCCCTTATGACAT
>DAIDHF010000060.1 GCA_027452005.1 Acidimicrobiales bacterium | reverse complement strand
CCGGGCCTGGTAATCGGTGAACCACGATACCGAGGAAACCTCTAGCCATTGCTTTACCCCGGGAGAGTACACCTCGATATCAAAGGTCCGGGCAGATGAAATCCCGAGGTCCCCGGTGCATAGATCTACCACCCTATAAGCCAGACCGAGTTCACGTATTAAGCCCTCGGCCCTACGCAAGAGTTCGCCGTGAACCGCCCGGGCCTGATCAGGACTGGTTAGGGCCAGAATCTCTACCTTGTCGAACTCGTGCAATCTTAGAAGCCCGCGGGTGTCTTTCCCCGCAGAACCGGCTTCTCTGCGGTAACAGGGGCTATACGCGGTTAATAACTTGGGAAGTTCAGACTCCGTTATGATCTCGTCTCGATAGATTGATGTTAGAGGAACCTCGGCGGTTGGGATTGCCCACAGGTCGTCTCGATCAACAAAGTAGGCATCCTCGGCAAACTTGGGTAGGGCACCCGTGGACATTAGGGTCTGTGTCCTAACCAGGGTTGGCGGTCTAATCTCTTCAAATACCCCGTATGGACCCTCTGAGGTAGTGTGAGACTTGAGGGACCACTGGATTAGAGCGTGTACCAACCTGGACCCGAGACCCCGAAACATTGGAAACATGGCCCCTGAAACCTTGGCGGCCCGGGGAAGGTCTAATATCTCAAGGTCCTCTCCAATGTCCCAATGGGGAACCCGTTGAAACTCACTAAAGTGACCTTCGATCTCCTCACGCGGGCTTTGGCCCAATTCAAATGGGGCCCAATAGGACACGGCCTGGTTGTCTTGTTCACCGGTTCCCACCGGCGCATTAGGGTCGGGGAAATTGGGGATCCGAAGTAGTAGATCGCGACGCTCAGAATCCAGGGCTTCAAGGGCCTTTGTGGCCTCGGCCTCGCTAGTACTGGCCTTTTTGCTCTGGCTTCCTAGACTGTTGGCCAGGTCGGTGTCGCCAGCCCGGTTCGCCTGTCCGTAGCGTCGCGAAAGTTCCTTGACCTTCGCCCGGGACTCTTCCTGGGAAATCAGCGCATCGCGCCAACGCCGATCTAGCTCTAGAAGTCGGTCGAACTCGTCCCTCGTGACGCCCCTGGTCGATAGGCTCTTGAAGGACTCATCTGGATTTGATCGTATCTGTTTTATTTCAATCATAATTCCGGTTTCGGCTGGGTATCTTTTACAGTCTCTTGCGGTGAGGGTTGGGTTTTATACATCTAATCTAGAACAAGTAACCTGGTGCAGGCGACATGAGATACACTGACACCACAACCGAGCCAAGTTGGAGAGGCTTGGGTAAATTTCTCGGGGGTCCGGCAAGGGGCCGAGGAGATAATCTCCGGTGAGTGAGAATCGCCCCAGGTCCCCGGCCATTGAGGTCAGTAGTCTGTCAATCGCCTACGGCGCAAAGATCGCAGTTAGAGACGTCTCATTTTCCGTCGACTTTGGCGAGATTGTGGCAATGATCGGCCCGAACGGTGCCGGGAAGACCTCGACCCTTGAGACCATTGAAGGGTTCAAGGCGCCAACGGGTGGTTCGGTCAGGGTACTTGAACTAGACCCTCACGGCAACCAACACCGTCTTGCAAGACAGGTCGGGATCATGCTCCAAAGTGGTGGACTCTACCCGGCAATGACCCCCAAACAACTGGTTCGATTGTTCCAGGGATACTATCAACTTCCCGGGGAGATCGATGAGTTTCTAGACCGCCTTGACTTGGTCCGCGTCCAAAAGACCCCTTATCGTCGACTTTCCGGAGGAGAACAGAAAAAACTCCTCTTGGCCTTAGCTCTTATTGGATCCCCCCGGGTCTTGGTTCTTGACGAGCCCACCTCGGGTGTCGACCTGTATGGTCGACTTGCCATCCGAGACATCTTGGCCAACCAGCGCATGAAGGGGGTCTGCGTGTTATATGCTACCCATGAGCTTGCCGAGGCCGAAAAGGTGGCTGACCGGGTGGTCATTATCAATCAAGGAACCGTTGTCGCCCAAGGCCAAGTCGGAGAACTTCTAACCCGCTTTGGGGCCAGTGACCTCGAGGGCGTCTTTACTAGCTCCTTGGATTTCCCCGAATGAAGGTCTTGAAAGGCCAGGTCGCGGCCGAGGTACTCCTAACCCTCAAGCGGGGTGAGTCGGTTCTGCTCTCGCTCGGGATTCCCGTGGTTGCCCTGGTCGTGTTCTCCAAGGTCCACGTCTTGAGCACCGGGTCGGGTAGGTCAGTGGACTTTCTGGTCCCCGGAATAATCTCTCTGGCAATAATGTCGAGTGCCCTGGTAAACCTGGCCATAGCAACCGGGTTTGAGCGATACTACTCAATACTCAAGAGACTCGGGTTTACCCCCCTTGGGAGAACCCGCCTGGTCTTGTCCAAGATAATTACCCTGTTCGTCCTAGAACTCATCCAGGTAGTTACCCTTGTGGTTGTAGCCCTAGCAATTGGATGGCACCTCAACTACAAGAGCGCCCACGGATCTCCAGGTCCTCTAGTCGTGGACCTGGTAGTCGTGACCCTGGCAGTTCTTGTGTCCACGGCGGCCTTTGCCAGCTTGGCCTTGTTCATCTCAGGAACAATGTCGGCTTTTTTCATCCTAGGGTTTGCGAATGTTCTCTGGTTCGTGCTTCTTTTGCTAAGCGGGATACTCTACCCTCTCTCCAAACTCCCCCATGCTCTGGGGGTCGTGGTGAGACTTCTCCCCTCGACAGCCCTGGGACAAATTCTCAGGCACTATTTGGATTATCCTCACCTTCGTCACCTTTCCCCAGTTGAGCCCTGGACGGTCCTCATCTTCTGGTCTATCCTCGGAATCTACCTCGCTAGCCGATATTTTAGGTGGGACTCCTAGCTTTGAAGAGATTACTTACTACTAGGATTTCTGAGGCCCAATATCGCGTAATGGCAAAGTTGAACCTGATCGGACTCGGACTTCTCATCATATCGGGAGGAGCGGTCAGACTAACTGACTCGGGGCTCGGGTGCCCACAGTGGCCATCGTGTGGACGGACTACATTTGTTGGACCCCTCTCACTTCATAAAGATGTGGAGTTTGGTAATCGGATTTTATCCACCGTAATCTCCATCTTGGTCGTGTTGACCGTCGTGGCCGCCTGGAGGCTGGTATCTCCCCGCACGGACCTCAAGCGGGTTGCGGGACTTGTAGTGGTCGGCGTGCTCGCCCAGATCGTCGCGGGGGGACTAGTCGTCAAATCTCACCTGTGGCCACCACTCGTCATCGTCCACTTCTTACTCTCGGAGGCCTTGGTGGGGGTCGGGGTTTATTTGGTCTGGAGGATTGACCACCCATACGGGATGGATAACCGGGTTGTAGACAAAAAGCTTGTCATGCTCGCGCGCGGCCTTGTTTTTTCGACCGGAATCTTAGTGGTCTTGGGATCTACAACTAGTGGTGCAGGTCCTCACGGGGGGTCTCGGGGGGCGGCCAGGCTTCCGATCTCCTTTAGGGGAATATCTGAGGCCCACGCCACCTTTGCGGCCTACCTGGTCGGTCTCATCGTGGCTACCATGTTCGCGTGTTTAGTAGCCGGGGTGAGTCCAGAAATCCTCAAACGGGCCCGGACCCTGGTTGTTGTGACCCTGGCTCAAGGGGCCATTGGCTACACCCAGTACTTTCTACACGACCCGGGCTACATAGTTGTATTCCACCTGGCCGGGGCCACCGTTGTTATTATTGCCGTCCTCAACTTCTACCTGGGACTTTTCAGTGCAAGAAAACCTGTAGCGACCAACGTGCCAGTGGGAATACAATAGGGGTGATGGTCACTCAGTCCCAGCTTAGTACCGGTGAGATTCAGACAGTCGAGGCCGACAGCGACCTGGACCTGTTGCAAGACGAACTCGTCAACTTAGACCGCCCCTGGTCGGTCGTGGTTTGGAACGACCCGATCAACCTTATGAACTATGTCACCTGGGTCTTTCAAAAGCTCTTTGGCTATAGCCTTGCTCGCGCGGAAAAGCTCATGCTTGACGTTCACACCAAGGGTCGGGCTATCGTGTCATCGGGGTCAAAGGAAAGGGCCGAGTTCGACGTATACCGTCTCCACGAATACGGCCTGTGGGCCACCCTGGAGCAAATCTAGACTTGGTTTTTTCTAGACAAACGGGAATATTTCGTAACCCTGACGGGAGTTTGTCGGTGGTCCTGTCTCCTCACGAATTGTCCGTCTTGGAATCCTTACCCGAGCAAACTGCCACATTAGCTCGGGCTG
Source organism: Acidimicrobiales bacterium (assembly GCA_027452005.1). GTDB lineage: Bacteria > Actinomycetota > Acidimicrobiia > Acidimicrobiales > JAKAVM01 > JAKAVM01. Next base: position 11,355 of record DAIDHF010000060.1, on the reverse strand, counting down.
GTGACCCGAGTACGGCTCGACTTTTCCCGCCAGCTTACATCGATGACCCTTACAGTGAGGCCGACTACATAACATACTCACGACCCGACCTACTAGGTGCAACTATTGAAGCCCTCGAAGTATTTAGGACCACGATCTCAAGTGATGCCATCTCCCAGCAAGACGCCCTGTCGTGGCTCAAGGCACTCAATTCAATTCGACTGGTCATCGGGACCAAGATAAATATCCAAGAAAATGAGGAGGTTCCGGATCCAGAGTCGATCGGCCAAGATGACGTCCGCTCTCAAGGATTGCTCCTCTATAGTTATTTGACCTGGCTTCAGTCAGAACTCCTAGAAGCCTTAAGCGGCGACTGAGCCTTTTCAAGTCAGTATTAGTAAATTGAAAGTAACCAAAACTAATTCCACGGGGTTTTCTAGGTGTTAACAACCCGACGACCCAGGCGCATCGAAATAGACTCACCAGCCGGGGCCACTATACACATGTTTTATTGGCAATCGCCTGAGTTAGATGGCGAAGATCTTTCCACCCGTCCGACAATCTTGTTGATTCATGGGCTGGCATCAAATGCAAGGATGTGGCAAGGGGTTGCTGAGATACTGACAACGAAAGGCTTTCTGGTATGTGCGCCGGACCTTAGAGGACACGGCCGGTCGTCTAAGCCCGACATCGGCTATGACTTTCCGACTATCTCGGTCGACATCGACTACGTGCTCCGGTACTTAGTTGAGAACTCGTCCCCGTCTTGGGAGCGACCGGTTATAGCCGGACAGTCGTGGGGCGGGAACGTAACCTTGGACTTTTGCGCTACCAGACCCTGGTCAGCAAGTGGACTCGTCCTGGTCGACGGAGGAATCATCCAATTAGGTGACCGGTTCCCCGAGTGGGAAGCGTGTGCAAGTGCCCTCGCACCCCCGGTAATTGAGGGGATGACCCCACAAGATTTGGAGGACCGATTTCGCCAAACCCACCCCAGTTGGCCAGAGTCTGGTATTCAGGGGATGCTCGGAAATTTTTATGTTACCGCCCAGGGAACCGTAGCACCCGCGTTAAGTTTTGAGCACCACATGAACATCTTGAGGAACCTATGGGCCCACAGGCCGGCAGACCTCTACTCCAAGATCCGGGTCCCCGCATTAATAGTATGTGCACGGTCATCAAACTCGGCCGGCAACACCTCCGACAAGGACAGCCAGGTAGCCTTGGCCAAGATGTGCCTTATAAAAAGTGATGTGGAATGGCTTGACTCTGATCACGACATACACGCCCAGCACCCCGACGTGTTATCCGAGATGATATTAGTCAGGTACCAGAACGGATTCTTTCTTGAGACCTAGATTTCTCACCTTGATGGGCTCCGGGGAGACAAGTCCGACGATGGTCAAGGTCCACCGTCGCCTAGTTGGTAGTCTAGGAACTACCCGACCTATTGGGGTAGTTCTCGACACCCCGTTTGGGTTCCAAGAGAATGCCGACGAGCTTTCGGCAAAGGCCGTCACGTACTTTGCTGACTCGGTGAACCTCGATATGGCCGTGGCATCCTATCGGTCGGAGAGGGAGCTTGGAAGTATTGAACATACCAGAACCCTTGCTCTAATTGAATCGGCAGACTACGTATTTGCGGGTCCCGGGAGTCCCTCATATGCCCTTAGGCACTTGGGGCTGTCAGTGATACCGCAAATTCTAGTTAAAAAGCTTCGCGAGTCCGGGGTGGTTACCTTTGCATCGGCTGCCGCGGTAACTCTGGGAAGCCTCTCGGCACCAATCTATGAGATCTACAAGGTCGGTGCCGAGCCACACTGGCTTGATGGCCTTGGGGTCTTGAACCAAGTTACCCCACTAGATTGTGCCATTATTCCCCACTACGACAATGCCGAAGGGGGAACTCACGATACCCGGTACTGCTATTTAGGAGAGCGACGTCTGGCAATCATGGAGGACATGATGGACGACGAGTCATTCGTTTTGGGTATTGACGAGCATACAGCCTGCGTCTGTGACCTTGAATCTCAGACCCTTGAGGTTCTAGGCAAGGGAGTCATGACGATCAGGAGGCATGGTAGATCACACGTGATCACCTCTGGAACTACCCATCCAATTGAGATCATTTTAGATATTGCCAAGGGCCTTGATAGCCAGAGTGGTCTAGCTCATGGTCCCGGATCCGATGACAAAAATGTGCCGATGTCAACCGACAATGCGATCGCGAAGAGCTTGGATAGCTCTTGTGAGTTGCAAGAGTCGCAACCGTTGACCTTTAGCGAACAGGTGAAGATCTTGAAAGAAGCCTTCGACCTCTCGATCGAACAGGGCCAGTCCGACGGGGCCCTTCAGGCGCTCTTGGACCTAGACAAGCTACAACGCGACTGGGCAACCGAAACGTTCTCGTCCAATGAACGCGAACAGGCCACCGAGACATTTCGGGCAATGGTGGTCGCCCTTGCCGACCTTGCCCGATCAGGGCTTGTTGACCCCAGGAAAACCTTTAATCCCTTCGTGGCAATCCTCATTGACGAACGCTCTCGGGCCAGACAGGACTGCCGATATGAGGACGCTGACCGCATTCGCTTGGCCCTTGGAGGTGTCGGGGTAGAGCTTTCAGATGCCCCAAGCGGTACTACCTGGACGTTCGCTCCTGGCTCGAAGCTTTCCTCGGGGATTGGTTCCGCGTAAAGGCAAATCATCGGGCCAGCTACACTTTTAGGTGTAGCTTCTGGTATTGTCTTGTGTTCCCTCCCGGAGCCGAGCCCCCATCGTCTAGCGGCCTAGGACGTCGCCCTTTCACGGCGGTAACACGGGTTCAAATCCCGTTGGGGGTACAAAATGTACGGGTCATAAAGGAGGCCCAACAACATCTGGACCTGTGGTGCAGCCTGGAGTGCACGCCGGCCTGTCAAGCCGGAGGTCGCGGGTTCAAATCCCGTCAGGTCCGCCCAATCTGAAATGGTCGCGCGCGCCTGGACCATGAGTCGCGAGTCCCAGGATCGATTTCTCCAGCACACTGGCGATCTCCCAGGGGACTGATGTTTGTGGGTCAACTCGCAACCATCCTCCAAGTTATTCCCCACCGTCATCTTGGTGGCGACTTGGATGGAGTCTTGTGACTACCCCGTCCAAATCTCTTCTTACAACTGGCCTTGGGGACCCAAAGGGAAGCCGTGACGATAGGTTAGAATATTGGAGATGACTAGAGGAGGAAATAATTTACAGAAATCACAAAGGCAACGACGAACGCACTGAGCTTGGCGGTTATGGAGACGGGGTATGGACGGCAAGTCACCTTCGTCAACGTTGCGAGTGGACAAAGATCAATCAGGCACGGTGTACTCTTGCCTCGCTCCCTCGTGGAAAATGGTGTTGGCTTCACGCCGATCTGGCCGAGGCACACAGATTTCCGGACCTAATTCGAATAGATGATCCCAGATCCCCCACAATTACCCTGGTCGACGTTGCTAGAAGAATTACCAACAAAGAGGACGACGAAGTCATCACCTGGATTGCTAAATTTGAACAGTCCTTCCGCTACACAAGTGTGATGTGCCGGGAGTTACTAATAAAAGACCCTCCTCCCCTTACAAACAATCCACTACACGATGCATTCATAGCCGGGCTCGCGGAGTATCTATCGTGGCATGATGGGGCTACCCCTCCCTCATGGGTATATGACAATTCACGCCGGTGTGGGCCAGGACTATTGACGCTCTGTCGGCCAAAACGTGATGCTAGTTGGAGTCGGGCCAGACACGTCCCGGGGGCCTTTAAGTTACGCGGAGTTTATATGAACGATCAGGCACTTGAAAAAGTATGAGTGAGATTACAAAGGAGGTCTTGCATCGGGCCTTTGAGTTGATCGCACAAGAGCTTGCTGGATCCGGGACCACGGTCGAGTTCTACCTCTTTGGAGGCTCAAACATGGTCTACTCTTACGAGTCGCGAGCTCGGACCGATGAGGTAGATGCAAGCTTTCGAAGAAGTGCACACTTCACGGGCGTCCTAAATAAAGTGGCACGACTTCTCGATCTTCCTCACAACTGGATCGATGTACAAGCATACAAGTGGGAACCGGACATCTTTGACAGAAACGCACAAGTGGTTTTTGATCACCCCAACTTCCGGGTTGTAGGTGCTTCGCCACAACACATGCTCGCGATGAAACTCAAGGCTGCTGGCAGTGAACTGCGAGCGGATAAGGATCTACCAGACATTCAGTTTTTGGTAGATAGACTTGAGATCACGTCCCTAGAACAGGCAGACGCGATTTACAGGTCAGTGTGGCCAGAAGATGGAGACATGCCAGAGCATGCTCAAGAAATTCTAGTGGAAATACTGGGGACTCATTGAGATCGGCGTCTGACCGTCGCCGTAAGGCCTGTCATTGTAACCTTGTGCTAGGTATTGGGTTCGTGAGATCCATTTTTAATTGTGGCGCGATGTGATCCGGCCAACAGTCCCAATGACGAAACAATAGTGGGAATTAGATAGTCACTCACCACCCGGGCCCAAACTAGCCAACTTAGATGATCTGAAACGAGTACAGAGCCTTGATTGATACCGACAAGAAGCGTGCCAACTACTCCCGCAATAAGTCCAACTCGACGGCGGTTAGGTCGATATATCAAGACCGATAGAGCCTGAATAGGAATATCCCATGTCGGTGGAAACTCCGAGTCGCCGTGGGATGTTGATAGTTTTTCAGACATTTGCAACCTCCTTGAGTGGCTCAAACAAGCGTAGTCAAATTCCACACGGAGTATCCACACCTCCAACTCGATTATCCCCAACAAATTGCCACGGAGCATACTGGTTTGCCGTGAGGTTGGCCTTGAAAGCTTTAGAGTCCCGGCCTGCCAACTTGTTGCGATGATCTATAAGGGCGGCCTTGTCAAAGGGCCGGACCCACGAGGAAACATAACGAAGACTCTGGCCACCAGGGTAGTAGAGTTCGAGAGTGACCTCCTCCCCGCCCTTACGGACGGGGCTTCCCGGCCCGGTGATGCGGATTACGCCGCCGCCAGGCCAGGAGGTTGACGCTTCACAGGGCCGACTACTACCGGTGTCCCTCCACGTCCTGCGACCGCCAGTCCGGCGGCACGGATGTTGATGGCTGCATTCACGTCGGCATTGTCGGCATGCCCACAGGCTCGACAGAGGAACGCCGCTTGACTCTCGCGGTTCTCCTGTGTCGTGTGCCCGCACGCCGAGCAACGCTGGCTCGTGTACGCAGGTGGTACGGCCACCACCGCCACTGGACTCGGACTCCCGTCCGGGTCGGTGGCAGCAGCGGCCTTGTCGCAGAGGCGCTTGCGTAACAGCGCCCACGCCTGGGATGAGATCGAACGGTTGAGCCCGGCCTTCTGACGGACGTTCTTGCCAGGCGACGCGACCGTCCCTCTGGCCGTATGGACCATGTTCTTCACCTTCAGGTCCTCGATACAAATGACGTCGTACTCCCGCACCAGGTCGGTCGTGGTCTTCTCGATCCAGTCCTTTCTGCGGTCGGCCTCCCTGGCCGACAGCCCAGCGATTTGGCGCTTGGTCTGCTCCCGGCGCTTGGACCCCTTCTTCTGACGGGCAAGCTTGCGCTCTAACCGACGCTTTCGCTGGACCTCGCCGGGAGTGAGGTGATCTGGCATCCTGCGGTACTCGCCGTCGGAGGTGGTGACGGTGGCGGCGATGCCCATATCCAGGCCGACCACAGCGCCAGTTGGCTGACGCTTGAAGGCTGGCGGCGGGGCGGTGAAGGATACGTGCCACCGACCGGCCCGGTCGAGCGTGACCCGTGCCGAGGTGCCAGCGCAGATATCCGCCCACTGGCGGGTGACCCGGAACCGGACCCAGCCGCACTTGGGCACCAGTACCTCGCCCCACTTGCGGTTGATTCGCCGGATCGAGAGGTCTCTGATCGCGAACCCCTCGTGAATGCCGGCCTTGCGCCAGGTGGGGCGGGAGAAGTGACTGGGGTTCCTCCACCAGTTCTTGAATGCCCGGTCCAGGTCGAAGAGCGCCTGTTGCTGAACGACGGATGATCCATCTCCGAGCCAGGTGTGCTGCCGAGCATCGGTCAGAGATCGCTTCTGGTCGTAGACAGAGACCGAAGACATCCCCCGGCGCCAGAAGGAGCGTTGCTCCAACCCGAGGTTCCAGACGTAGCGGGCATCGGCGCAGTGACGGACAAACATCGGTAATGCCGCCTCGTCAGGGTAGATGCGCTCGCGAATGCTCACCCAGCCATTTTAACACAGTGGTGTATCAGCCGCTATGCCAGTATCACATGGTGATTGGAGGAACGGCAGGCATGTGGTCTACCGATTGCATGCGCACATCGTCCTGACCCCGAAGTACCGGAGGGAGGTGATGACCGATCGGGTGTCTACCGATCTCCGATCTTCGTTCGAGGAGGTCTGTGCCAGGTTCGATGTCTCCCTCGACGCCTTCGAGACCGACCACGACCACGCCCATCTCCTGGTTACCTACCCACCCAAGGTCGCAATGTCCCGATTGGTGATGTCGCTGAAGACGATCTCGTCGATGAGGGTGAGGTCCCATGGATGGCCAGAAGTGACCAAGGCCCTTCGTGGGGACCACTTCTGGTCACCGTCGTACGCCGTGGTGTCGTGTGGCGGGGCTCCCCTCGATGTGGTGAAGGCTTACGTCGAGAATCAGCAGTCACCCAACAGGTCCCCCGGTCGGCCGCGGAGACGATAAGTGCCGAGGTCGCTTGACCCCTCCCTTAAGGAAGGGGGTTGCGCTCCCACTCGCTCAAACGGGCCCGACAACCACTAATTGATACCGCCTCGACAGTCGCCCTTGTGTATAGACTCTCAGGATTAGTCCCGAGCGCCAGGTCGTGGGCAAACATGGAAGACACCTTGGACTGGGTTGAGACGACAGTTTCAAGTGGTGCAACTGAATGAGTGGCGTAAACGGCCAGCACGGCGAAACTAAAGTTTGCATAACCATCTACCACTGCCCACTGAGCAAGACTCAGTGGCTTGGCCGAGGAGAAGGCAATCCAGTGGCCGCCAACAAATTCAACCACACTCTTAGATTGAGGTGACGCGGAAGGATTGCCCACTACAATCGAGCCGGTCTGACCACACGCTCCCATAACCAGGACGACAAGTGCTGTCATCAACGCTCCCCATATGTGTCTATGAGAATTACGGGACCAAATAGGTATCCGGGCTTGAGTATTCATTTGCAATCCAAATTTTCCATACCCAAAAGGACAAGTTATATTCTCGTCGTCCAAACTAGAATCAGGCCGCGCAACATGACAGCTTGTGGATATCTTTGCTAAAGCCTTGAGCGGCGAGCTTTAATCCCTCAACCATTGTCAGATATGGATGGAATGTACTAGCTAACTCTGATACTGAAATATTATTGCGAATTGCCAATACTGCCGATTGGATAACCTCACCGGCCCCTTCTGCCATGACCGAGGCACCAAGTAGGCGACCGGTACCTTGTTCTGCGACCAACTTGATGAGTCCGCGGGTATCGCGATTTACTAAAGCCCTCGGGACTGCATCTAGGGGCAGAACCGAAGTTTCCACCTGGAAGCCAGCTTCAATTGCTTGGGCTTGAGTCAGTCCCGCTGAAGCCACCTGCGGAGAGGTAAAAGTAACTCGTGGGAGACCTGTAAAATCAACCGTTCTGGAAAGACTGTTCAGAGCGTTATCAACCGCCAGTACCCCCTCGTATGCAGATACATATACGAACTGTGGAGCTCCAGTAACGTCGCCGGCGGCGTAAATCTGTGGGTTAGCGCTCTGTAGCAAAGCATCAACCTGAATCGCACCGCGACCATCGGTTTTGACCCCAGCATTTTCGAGGCCTAAACCTTCGCTATTAGGGCGTCTACCTGTTGCAATCAATATCTCATCGGCTACAAGAACGATATCTTGGTTGTCAACCCGAATACTCACGTCAATGTGATTTCTTGCACGATGTACACCAAGTACTTGGGCTTTAGTGTGAATTGACGCACCTTGCTCGGTAAGAAGATCGGCAAGTTCCTTGGAAATCTCTGGCTCTTCAAAAGGCGCTATTCGATTCGCCACATCTACAAAGGTAACACTTGAGCCAACATGAATGAAGAACTGCCCAAGCTCCAGTCCAATAGCGTTCGCTCCAATAACAACCAGTCGTCGGGGCACTTCTTTTGTCTCAAGGGCCGTAGTTGAAGTTAGATATCCAGTCTCGGCTAGTCCACTAATAGGAGGTACTCCCGGAAACGCCCCAGTCGCTATGAGATATTTTTTGGCATTTAGAGGTTCCCCATTTACCTCAATCGTCTCTGGGCTGACAAAACAGCCATGGCCAGGAATCACTTCGAAACCATACTCCCCGACAAGATCGAAATATTTCGCTTGACGCAGACCTGAAACTAGTTCATCTTTTTGTGCTACAAGCAATGCTAGATCGACTGTGGCTGAGGTCGTGGAAAGACCACTGAAGCGGTGATGATTTGCCGACCATGAAAGCTCGCCTGGCCGCAAAAGAGCCTTTGATGGGACACAGCCTACATTTACACACGTGCCTCCCAGAGTTGCCTGTTCAATCATTGCAACTCGGTGGCCGCTCTCTACCGCACGTATAGCGCCAGCAAATGCCGCCGAGCCAGCCCCAATGATTGCTAGGTCAAAATCTTTATCTCTTGCCATTTCACAACTCCAAATCTTACAGATGCATATATTTCCAACTACCAACTCTATCATTAGACTTGCCTATCCGTCTATACGGATATATAATATTTAGATTCCGTAGGACCGAAAGGACATTTTTCGTGGTACTGACAGCATCAAACAAGGATGAGCTGGTTCCGGCTAGCAAAGAGGGCAAGTCCGTACTGGCCAGGCTATTTAGGGCCGCGGGTGATCCGAATAGACTTGCCCTACTTGCATTTATTGCCGAAGGTGAGCGAAGTGCTTCGGAGTGCATTGAGCTTCTCTCGGTTGCCCAAAGTAGAGTGTCTTCGCACCTTGCATGTCTTGTGACATGTGGCTTGCTAGACGTAAGACGTGATGGACGATTCGCGTATTACTCGATCAGAGATCCTAGAGTTCTCGTGCTAATTCGCGTAGCAGCCGAACTCGCTAGTGATAATGCAGCACAAATTGCCTCTTGTACTCAAATCGCCTAACTAAAATATGAAAAATAACCGAACGATAAAGTTCCAATCATTGCCCTTGGGATGTACGGATTCTTCGCACCTGGACCTTCGGGGCTTTCCGAACTTACTAGCTTTGTTGAGCAAGCGGGAGCCGAAATATCCAACTCAGAGTGGACCTGGGCGATGGCATCAAAGGCCCTAACTGCCTCCTACGATCCCAGTGGCAATCCAGATGAATACTTCTTGCTTGATGGAAGTGGTCACATTGCCTATCAAAATTCGGTACCCGTTTCAACATTGACCTCGTTACTAACCCACGTAAGGACCATGACTAATGGATGATCCATTCTCTTCAAAGCCGCCAAGATCTCCTGACGGAGGTTCTGGCCCAGGATTTAGTTGGCTAATATTACTCTTACCACTCGCTTGCTGTGGAGGACCATTTATAATTGTCGGACTCGCCACATTAGGTGCCATAGCATGGGGTGGGATCGGTGCATTAGTAGTTGCAATAGTAGTTGCGATAATACTTGTTGGCCGCCGCCGCAGATCACGATTATGTTGCAATCCTAAGGTTGGATCCAATGTAGTTGAAGACACTCAACTCCTCCATGACGATATGGAGAACAAATGACGATTACTCGACCGGAAATCGAACCTGACCGAGACTTATCGTCTCCAACACGCAACTGGAAACCGATCCTTAGGATGGTATCCGGAGATCGTATTAGTCAAGTAGTCTTTGTCTTGATTGTAGTAAGTGTAGGCCTTATCTACTCAATAGTGCTCCCATATTCTTATACACAACGATTCTCTTTTGCCAACTGGCACTATCTCGATATCCGATATATTGCTTACTCGATTTCTCTTGCAATAGGAATGGCTTGGGTGCTTACCCTTCAGGTCTATGCTATGAGAAATATCTTCCGTACTAGCAGCTCTTCAAGACCATCCCGGCGATCAGGCCCAATTGGCTTTTTGGCTTCTATTATAAGTTTCCTACCTAGCTTGTTGTGCTGTAGTCCAATCGTTCCAACCTTGGTAAGTATTCTTCCCCTATCAGTTGCGACTCGTCTTAACACGACAGGCCGGATCACTTATTTTTTTGCCACCAAGGAGAATTACATTCTCTCTGGAGCATTAATTCTTCTTATTGCAAGTGGGGTATGGTCCCTTGGCAAACTCGCTCGTTCGCAATGCATTGATGGGGAGTGCAACTCTAATGGACTGAAGTTTTATGAGTCTGAAGTTATAGACGATCGGCCTCATCCAATAGTTGAAGCGGCTTTCCAGGGCCCTCTAGCACGAAAGGAAGGTTGAATATGAGCAAAGTCTCCGCACGCCCGTCAAGAGAGAACCGCCCGTCGAAAACCCACGGAAAATCTTCACGCCAGCGCAGAGCGGAGGAACTGGCACGTCAACAGGCGAGAAAAAAGGCTTTTCAGATCTCTGGATTTACTGTTAGCATCCTCATCATTGCAGCGATTGTCGCCCTAATAGTTGTCAATGGCTCAAAATCTGCAAATTCTGCATCCAAATCTAGTGCCGCCCCTAGCATTGGCCAGAAAGCGCCAAACGGGACTTTCTCTACCCTGACTGGTAGTGAAGCGAATGTTTCGTCCCTTTATGGGAAACCGGTCCTTCTGTGGTTCGTGACCACCTGGTGTTCCAGTTGTCAAGCCGGAACCCAAACCATGGCTAACTACATTCAGAAATTTTCCTCAAAAGGAGTCCGCGTCATCGAACTTGAACTTGCTGGTGATCTTGGGCAGAACGGACCAAGTATCTCTCAATTTGCCAACCAGCTTGCAGGGCCGCAATACAAGAGTAACAATACCTGGACCTTTGGAACTGCTTCTTCTACCCTTACGACCACCTATGACCCCAATGGGGACTTAGACGTTTACTACTTGTTGAATCCCCAAGGAAAGATCGTATACGTTAATTCCAGTCCGTCATCTACGATACCCCAGCTAATGGCACAAGTCTCGTTACTTTAAGTTGCATATTTTCACCATGCCATCGAGCCCTCCGCTGGGAAAACTGTGGGAGTTGGGTTGTTTATCACACTTGCATTTACAATTTTTCCGTCTAATATAGCCTGATCACCCTGTCTCCCCGGACAGAGATTGCGGTCGTCAATAGTTCAGTGACTTCTCTAACGGCTGAAGCCACCAGCTTCCTGCTGGCTTCTACCAGAGAGCTCTTCTCAGCCATTCCCCTACAGGCGCTTGAAGGAC
>DAIDHF010000059.1 GCA_027452005.1 Acidimicrobiales bacterium | reverse complement strand
CTCGCCGTACCTCAAGGCCCGGCCCGGCAGCACTCACGGCTACGATATCGTCGACCACGGCTGCCTCAACCCCGAGATCGGCACCAACGACGCCTTCCAAGCCTGGTGCGCTGCGCTCCGCGAGGCCAGGATGGGGCAAATCCTCGACACCGTCCCCAACCACATGGGAGTCGGCACCAACGAAAATGCCTGGTGGAACGATGTCCTGGAGAACGGCCCCGCCTCGCGGTACGGCGTCTACTTCGACATCGCCTGGCGGTCGTCGCCTCGGCCCGAGCTTCAGGACAAAATATTGCTCTCCGTCCTCGGTGAGCCATATGGCGACGTCCTGGAGGCCGGCCAGCTCAAGCTGACCTTCGCCGACGGTGCCTTCGCCATCGCGTATTACGACCGGCGGTTCCCCGTCGCCCCGCGGAGCTATACCAACATCCTCTCGCATCGCCTCGACGAGCTGGAGCGCACGCTTGGCCCTGAGGAACCGGCGCTGCTCGAGTATCAGAGCATCCTGACAGGCATCCGCAACCTGCCCGAGCATAACGACACCGAGCCCGAGCGAATGGTCGAGCGCCAGCGCGAGAAGGAGGTCGTCAAGCGGCGGCTCGCCGCGCTCGCCTCCGAGAATGAGGTGGTGAGCCGGTTCATCGCCGAGAACGTCGAGGCGTTCAACGGCAACGTGGGCGACCCGAGAAGCTTCGACCTGCTCGACGCCCTGCTCGAACGGCAATGCTACCGCCTGGCCTACTGGCGCGTCGCCCCCGACGAGATCAATTACCGACGCTTCTTCGACATCAACGACCTGGCCGCCCTCAGCATGGAGCGCGAGGACGTCTTCGAAGCAGCACACCGGCTGGTCCTCCGGCTGGTCGCCGAGGGAAAGGTCGACGGCCTTCGGATCGACCACCCCGATGGTCTCTACGACCCGGCGCAATACTTCCGACGCCTCCAGGAGCACCACGCGATCGCCCTGGCCCGACAGGCCTTCGAGGAGGACCCAGGCGACGGAGCGGCCGAATGGTCGGAGCTGGAGCCCATCGTCCGCGAGCAGATTGCCAGGACACTCGACCGCCCCGGCGGCCCAGTCGGTCGCCTTCTCTACGTCGTCGCCGAAAAAATCCTCGGCGCCGATGAGGAACTGGTCGATTCGTGGCCGGTCGACGGAACCAGCGGCTACGACTTCCTTAACCAGGTCAACGGCCTGTTCGTCGACCCCGACGCAGCGCGCGAGTTCACCCGACGGTACAACGACCACGTCCAGGACGACGCCCGGTTCTCCGACCTCGTCTACCGCAAGAAAGCGCTGATCATGCTCGTCTCGCTTTCGAGCGAGCTGCACATGCTCACCAATCAGCTCGACCGCCTGGCCCAGAAGACCCGTCGCTCACGCGACTTCACCTTCAATACCCTCCGTCAGGCCCTCGGCGCCGTGATCGCGGCGTTCCCTGTCTATCGGTCGTACATCGCTGACGACGGCGTCCACGAGCCCGACCGCCGCTACATCGAAATCGCCGTCCGCCGGGCAACCGCGCGGAACCCGCTGCTGAGCCGCCGCGTCTTCCGGTTCATCCGTGGGATGCTCCTGCTTGAGTCGCCCGACTCGTTCACCGACGAGGACCGCGCCGAGCAACGCCGGTTCGCCGGAAAATTTCAGCAGGTGACGGCTCCAGTAACCGCCAAGGGCGTCGAGGATACCGCGTTTTATATCTATAATCGCTTGATATCGATCAACGAGGTCGGTGGCGAGCCGGGCCGGTTCGGCACCCGGCCAGAGGCCGTCCACGAGTACAACCAGACCCGGCAAACGCGATGGCCACGCGCCCTCTCGCCACTGTCGACCCACGACACCAAACGAAGCGAGGACGTCCGCGCCCGGATCAATGTCCTCTCCGAGATCTCCGATGACTGGTGGGCCGCCGTCGAGCGATGGAGCCGGATCAACGAGCCGCTCCGTGGGACCAAGTCGGACGACGACCAGCCGATCCCTGACGCCAACGAGGAGTATCTCCTCTACCAGACCCTCGTCGGCGCCTGGCCGCTCCACGAGGGCGGCCCCGACGACCACGCTGCCTTCATCAAGCGGATTCAGGATTACATGCTCAAGGCGCTCCATGAGGCCAAGGTTCACTCAAGCTGGATCAACCCCAACGCGGAGTACGACGAGGCCGTCGTTGACTTCATCGGGCGAATCCTTGACCCGTCGGCCAATTCGCCGTTCCTCAATGACTTCCGTGCCTTCCAGCAACGGATCTCGGTCTACGGCCTTTACAATTCGCTCGCCCAGACGCTCCTGAAGCTCGCCTCGCCCGGCGTCCCCGACACCTACCAGGGGACCGAGCTTTGGGACTTCAGCCTGGTCGACCCCGACAACCGCCGGCCGGTGGACTACGAACTCCGGGCGCGAATGCTGGCCGACCTTCGATCGTCGATTGACGCCTCTGGCGGCGACCTCCGCGGCCTGGCCGGCGAACTGCTCGCCACAAAGGAGGACGGACGGATCAAGCTCTACGCGACCCACCGGGCGCTGGTCTGCCGCCGCGAACACCCGGGTCTCTTCGCCGAGGGCGAATACTTCCCCCTGTCGGCCGACGGACCGAGCGCGGCGCATCTCTTCGCCTTCGCCCGGAGACTGGAGAAAACGGCGGCCGTCGTCGTCGTTCCTCGCCTGATCGCCGGACTGGTCCCCGATCCCGACCAACCGCCGACCGGCGCCGGAGCCTGGGCCGAGACTCGGCTTGTCCTCCAGGAGGGCCTCGACCCGTCGACACGGTGGCGAAACCTCTTCACCGGCGAAATCCTCGTCGCCGACCCGGCCGACGGCCGCCCGTCGATCGCCGCGGCCGACCTGTTCGCCCACTTCCCCATCGCGCTCCTGATCGCCGAGCCGTCCAACTGACCGCGACCACTATCCACCACAATCGCCACAATGGCCCCAGACCCCTCCAGGACCCACGCGAACGCTTCCCGCATTCCCAAAAAAATAGCGGCAGACATATCGCTCTATCCTGATTCTGCGATAGACGTTGCGTCGATCGCTCTCGGCCCGGACGCAGGAGGTTTTTTAAAAACCGGCAAAAGCGAGGCATTGTGTTAGTAGGAGCCTTGCAAGACCCAGGGCAATGCGGAGCGTTGACGACCGGAGGCCGTACCGATGACCGAGACGACGATGAGGCGGCGGCGCGAGGTGGAGTTCCTGGCGCGCGAGCTGTACCGGCAGGCGCAGGAACTTCTGACGGCGATCGGCGACCTGGTCCCAGCCGAGCTGGCCACCGGCGACGGAACTCTCTCGGACGGCTCCCCGCTCGGGACTGTTGCCGACCGCCTCGACGAGTTGATGCTCTGCTTCGACCTGGTCCAGCAGGAGCTGGGGCTGCCGGATGGGATCGAGCCACGTTTTGCGACAAGGCCCGCCACGATGCACGAGGCAGGCGCCGTGTCGTGACATGCCGAACGGCCCGTTATTTCGGACGCCGGCGGGTCCAGCGGGGGCCTTTCGGGCCCTCTTCGGACCCATCGGCAAGGCAAGCGACGTGCTCAATCTGGCTTCGCTTGCGCTGGAACTCGGCGGCAAGCTCTTCCTCAGGCGGCTCCCCCCGGGCATCGTGTACCGGACCACCGCCTCGCTCTTGTCGATGCAGAGGATGATCCCGATCAGCGGGTTCTCGTGTCGACAGCGAGGCCGAACCGACGTCAGGCCGCGCCGGATCGCCGACCAGCAGAAGGCGGCGATCATGGTAGCCACCGTCGTTCTTCAGAACACAAAAATTTATAATTACATATCGATGAAATATTTTTTTAACTTTAATATTTCATATCACGTCTAATCATGGATGTTTGGTCTCCCGCGAACCCGACCAGGCGTCCGAGGTGCGGGCGTCGGGCTGACCGAGCAGGACTTGCAGATCCTCGAGGTTGACCGGCTTGACGAGGTGGGCGTTGAAGCCGGCCTCCTGCGACCTGCGGCGGTCTTCTTCCTTGCCGTATCCGGTCATGGCGACCAGGACGACCCGGCCAAGGGCCTCTTCCTGGCGGCACCGGCGGGCCACCTCGTAGCCGTCCATTCCGGGCAGGCCGATGTCGAGAAGGACGAGGTCGGGATGGCGCCGGCGGATCAGCTCGAGGGCTGTCGGGCCGTCGTAGGCCATCTCGACGTCCTGTCCGAGAGCCCGGAGCAGGACACCGAGGCTATTGGCGTTCGACCGGTTATCGTCGACAACGAGGATGCGGCGGCGGGGGCGGGTCGAGAGATCGATCGGGGCGATGAGAGCACCATCGCCATCGGCCGGGACACCGGCCGGATCGTCGATCGCCGGAAGGTAGACGGTGAACTCGCTGCCTAGCCCAACACCTGGGCTGGCGACGGTCACCCGGCCGCCGTGCATCTCAACCAGCGAGCGAACCAGCGTCAGGCCGATCCCCAGGCCGCCGCGCGACCGCGAAAGTGTCTGGTCGGCCTGAGTGAACATGTCGAAGATGTGAGGCAGAAGCTCGGGCGCGATCCCGGTCCCGTTGTCGCAAACGCGAAGGACGACCTCACGCCCCGCACGCTCTGCGGTAAGGGTAATCCGGCCCCCCTCGTCGGTGTACTTGGCGGCGTTGTTCAGGAGGTTGGAGAGGACCTGAGCCATCCGGGCTGGATCGACCTCCAGCGGGACGGGGCGATCGGGCAACTCGACCGCAAGCCGGTGGCCGCAGTCCTCGATCAGGGGACGGCTAGCCTCGACCGCCAGGGTAACGACCGATTCCAGGTCGGTCGGTTCGACCTGGAGCACAACCTTGCCGCGGGTGATCCGCGAGACGTCGAGCAGGTCGTCGACCATCCGGGTCATGTGCCGAACCTGGTCCTCGATCACCTTGACCGACCAGTCAAAGTTCGGGCCGCTGAGCCCCTGAACCTTCATGATCTGCACGGCATTCGAGATCGGCGCCAGGGGGTTGCGTAGCTCGTGCGCGAGCATCGCCAGGAACTGGTCCTTGCGCTGGTCGGCCTCCTTCAGCGCTTCCTCCATCCGCTTGCGATCGTCAATATCGGCGACGACGGCGCCGGCGCCGAGGACGGAACCATCAGGCGTCTCAACCGGGTAGAAGCTACAGAGCCAGTACCGGGGTCGGCCCGGGTCACGCGGGGTCTCCGCGCGGAACTCCCGGTTGATCAGCCGATCGCCACGGTCCAGAACGCGGCGGAAGGCGTCGAGGATCTCGGGCGAGACCCGCGGGATCACCTCGCCGATCGGGCGGCCGAGGTGAGCCTCGACCGGCATCCCGTTGAATTCGGCGAGCGCCGGGTTGAGCCGGACGTATCGAAGGTCGCGGTCGAAGAAGCCGAAGCCGATCGGGGCGTTGTCCAGCAGAGTGTTGAGCAGGGCACGCTCGGCCTCCAGTTCGCCGAGGAGCCGGGTTCGCTCGGCGACGGCGCGCTTGTACTCGGTGATGTCGCGGAGGATGCCGGTGAAGATCCGGCGGTCGCCCAGCCTCGACTCGCTGACGGCCAGCTCCATCGGGAAGATCGAGCCGTCCCGGCGACGGCCGTGGACCTCGCGGATGGTCCCGATGATCGGCGGCTCGCCGCTCTTAAGGTAGCTGGCCAGGCCGCCGTCGTACTCGTCACTCTCGGGGCCAGGCATGAGCAGGTCGAAGCCCCGCCCGACGACCTCTGCGCGATCGTAGCCAAAGATCCGCTCAGCGGCCGGGTTCATCGACTCGACCACGCCCCCCTCGTCGAGCGTGACAATCCCATCGACGGCCGTGTCGACGATCGCCTCAAGGCGAACGGCCGCCTCGCGGACGGCCGCCTCGGCTCGGTTCCGCTCGGTCATGTCGCGCGCGACCTTGGTGAAGCCGCAAAGACCACCCGCCTCGTCGTAGATCGGGCTCATCACGCCGCTGGCAAAAAATCGGCTGCCGTCCCGGCGCAGGTGCCAGCGCTCGTCGGCGGCTCGCCCCCGCGCCGATGCGATCGCCCTCTCGCTCGCCGGAACTCCGTTGGCCCGGTCCTCCGGCGTGAACAGCACCTCGATATCCTGTCCAAGGATCTCCGACTCGGCGTGGCCAAAGACGTGCTCGGCGCCTGGGTTCCAGCTCGCCACCTTGCCCCGCGGGTCGACCGTGAAAATCGCGACGTCCTTGAGGCTCTCGACCATCCGACGCTGGTTCTCCTCAGCCTCGCGCAACGCCTGCTCGACCTTCTTCCGCTGCGCAATCTCGTACTCCAGCTCGCGACGCCGCTCCTCATTGGCAACCGCCGCCCGCCGCGACTCGGCCAGCTCTCGCTCGGTCCGAACCTGGTCCAGAACCCTCGTCACGATCGGTTCGAGATGGTTAAGAAAGTGCTCCGTCTTCGGAACGAAGTCACGCACACCGGCCCGCATCGCTTCGACCAGCAGGTTGTCGTCCTGCATCCCGGTTACAAGGATCGCCGGGACGTCGTGACCGGCCGACTTCACCCGGCGGAACAGCTCCAGCCCGCTCGTCCCCGGGCTGAGCTTCTGGTCGAGCACGATCAGATCAATCCCACCCTCGCCAACCCGACGTAATCCCTCCTCGGCCGTCGCCGCCTCCGCGACGTCGTACCCGGCCCGCTCCAGCCGGATCCGCTCCAGCCGCGAGACCCCAGGGTCATCCTCCACCAGCAGAATCGTCGCCTTATTTTCATTCGTCATTTGTTACTTGTTATTGATAACTTGTAATTTGTTCTCGGCGATCGTCCGTTCGGGAACCCGGCCCCTCCCGCGAGCGGGCAACCAATAACCAAAGACAAATAACCAGGGACAAGACGAGGAGACTATTGAGCCGGCACCCGAACCACCTGGAGGAACAGCCCGAGCCGCTTGATGGCCTCGACGAAGCCCTGGTAGTCGACCGGCTTGGTGATATAGACGCTGCAACCCAGTTCGTAACAGCGCTGGATCTCGCGGGGGTCGTCGGTGGTGGTCAGCATGATGACCGGGATCAGGGCTGTCTTCGGATCGGACTTGATCTGGCGAAGGACCTCGACGCCGTCGACTCGGGGCATCTTGATGTCGAGCAGGAGAAGGACCGGCTGCTGACTGGCATTTCGGCCGGCGAACGAGCCCTCGCCGCGGATGAAGTCGAGAGCCTCCTGTCCGTCCTTGAGACGCTCCAGTCCGTTGGCCAGACCGGCTCGCTCGAGGTTGCGCTGGACCAGACTGGCATGACCGTCATCGTCCTCGGCGAGGACAATCAGGAGGGGCTCGGTGGGCATGGGTCGCGGTCTCCTCGTTACCCTGCGATGCGAAGCAATGCGATGCGGAGTCGATCGGTCGGACCTGGGCTCAGTGCCGGCTGAAGGCCGCACCGTCGGGGGGCGGGCCGACGACGCCGAGCGCCGGGAACGTGGACTGTCGCGGGGCTTCGGGCAGTGCCACGAAGAACGTGGTTCCCACTCCCGAGGCCGACTCCAGCCAGATTCGCCCGCCGTGCCGCTCAACCATTCTCCGAACCAGGGCCAGGCCGATCCCCTCGCCCTGTGCGACCCCGGCGTGAAGCCGGCTGAACGCCGTGAACATCCTGGGGTGATACGCCTCTGGAATCCCCAGGCCGTTGTCGCAGACCCGGTAGATCCGGAGGCCAGGAGGCAGGCCGTTGCCGTCGGGACCTCGGCCGTCGACCTCGATCTTACCAGGGCGGGCCGGGTCCAGGTATTGCACGGCGTTGGCGATCAGATTGGCGAAGATTTGCTCCACCGCCGTGGGGTCGCCCCAGGCCGGTGGTAGCTCGCCGATGGCGACCTCCACCTTCGCCTCGACGATCGAGTCGTGCAGCGCATCGACAATCTTGGAGACCGTCGCCGCGATGTCCACCTCCTGCCACTGGTACTCGACCCGCCCGGCGCGGGAGAGCCGCAGCAGCGCATCGATGATGCGGGCCAGCCGGCCGACCGCCGCCTGGATGAACCGGATCGACTCCTCGATGTCGCGGTCCATCAACTGCATCCCACGCCGGCGGACGAACTCGGGAACGTCCTCGCGTTGGAAAAGCTCGCGAAGGTCGGAGCACGACAGACTCAGCTCCTCGCTGAAGCCCTGCAGGTTCACCAGCGGCGACCGCAGGTCGTGCGAGACGCTGTAGACGAACATCTCGTTCTCCTGCTTCTGCTGGCCGAGGTTGTCGGCCATCTCGTGGAACGCCCGGTCGACCTCGGTGATCTCATCGTGGCCTGAGAGCGGCGGATTCAGCGGCTTCCCCTCGGCAAACCGCCGCGCGTTGTCGCGCAGAACACCCAGCCGTTGAATGATCCCCTGGAGGAACAGGACCGCCAGGATCACCGTCGAGCCGACGATCACGGCTCCGCCGAAGAAGAGGGTCCGTCCCTGGCGGTCGGCGCTGAGGCGCAGCCCCTCCATCCGCCGGCGGTCGAGTTCCTCCTCCACGCCCCGGATCGCGTCGATGGTCAACCGGATCATGTTGAGCCGCTCGGCGCCCGGGCCGAGCCCGGCGATCGCGCGCGCGCGATCGCCGGCGTGGGCCAGCCGGTCCTCCTCGGCGGCCCAGCCCAGGAACCCGTCGACCTGACCGGAAAGCTCGGCGATCCTCGGTGCCTGCTCACGGTTGTCGGAGATCAGCTCGCGAAGGTCGGCCACCTGCGCCGGGATCCGCTTCAGCGCCGTCTCCGTCCGCCTCGGCAGCGTGCCCGAGACCGAGAACACCAGGCCTCGCGTCCCGGCGTAGGCCTCGACCAGGCCCCGATGCAACTCCTCAACCTTGGCGATGACTTCCTTGGTGTGGACGACGCGTTCCTGGGCGCGCATCTGGTCCGTCTGAGCCTTGACCAGCACGGCCAGGAAGACCGCCTGGATCAACAGCGGGACCGCAATGAGCGTCATCCCCTTCTTGAAGATGGTGAACTGCGTATTCATGAACTCTCAGGGTTGGAGCCGATACAGGAGCCCTTTACCGCAGGATATCGGATCCGGCGGCCACCTCCAGGTCGAGCCCGGCCCGGCGTTCGTCCAACGCCGGTGGGCTGTCTTGGTTGGCGGCGACCTGCGCCAGGACCGGGGCAAGGCTGGCGAGCTGCTGCCGGGTCTCCAGCAGGGTCCGGCCGACAAGGTCAGCGCCGGCTCCCCGGAGCCGCTCGACCACCGGGTCGATCGGGACTGATGTCGGCTCGTCGGAGGCCGCCTTGCGAGACGGAGCGGCCTCCGGGCTTTCGTCCGGTGACTCGGCCGCGGTGATGTCCCGCGACTCCCATCGGCCGACCAGGATTTTCAGCTCGGGGAACCGCGCCCGGAGCCGTTTGCAGAGGTATCGCGTGTGCGCCAGGCCGCCAGGGGGCACGGTCAGGATGCAGACCGCCACCGGGCACGTGCGGGCCACCCGGTCGAGCAGTTCGCCGGTGAGCGTCCTCGGGTCGATCCGCTCAACCTCCCACCGCAACGGGTCGACAACCCTCAGCAGCATCTCGACGGCCGTATCGTCCTCCTCGTCGTGTGCCGGGCATACGAAGATCGAAATCCTGGGAACATTCGCCGCTTCCAGTTCCGTCGCCTCCTCCGTGTCACTCCTGTCCGCCTCCATGGCCGCCGACGAAATCCGCCCCTCGCCGATGTCCTCGACGATCTCGCGGATCGCCTCAAGCGCGTACGACTTGTCCTCGACCGTGATGTCACCCCTCGACCGGTTGCGCTTGATCGCCGACAGTGCCGGCACAAGCATCACGTCGTAGATCTGCTCAGGATCTTCCAGCTCGCCCATCTTCTCGATGACCAGTCCCTCAGCCTCATCCTGGTCTCGGGCGAGAAGCCGTTGATAAAAACTAATCGATGTGTCAAGAGCCGGCTCGTCGCCCAGCAGAACCGAGAGGAACTCCAGACGGGGGATGTAGCGCCCCAGGACCACCAGACAGACCGTCAGCGGGCTGGAGAGGACCAGTCCGATCGGACCCCAGAGGAACGCCCAGAACGCCGCCGAGACCAGCATGGCGATCTCGGAGACCCCCATGCTATGGCCGTAGAGCCGCGGCTCGATGATGTTGGAGATCACCAGTTCCAGCGCCAGGAAGAGCCCGGCGACCGCGAGCGTGGCGCCCCATCCCTCCGACATCGCCAGGCTCAACGAGATCGGGAACGTGGCCGCGAGATACGGACCGATGTACGGCAGGTAGCGGAGCATCGCGCCGAGGAAGCCCCAGAGCAGCGCATAGCGGATGCCAATGACCAGCAGCCCCAGGCCGAAGAGCACCCCAAAGCTGGCGTTGACAATCGCCTGCATCAGCAGGAACCGGCTGACCCGGTGCGCCGCCTCGTCGACGAACTTGGTCGCAGTCACGATCTTCCCCTGCCCGGCCAGACGGATGATCCGGTTGCGCAGCTCCTCTCGCTTCAATAGCATGAAGACAACCAGGATGATCGCCAGGGCGAGCTCGCCGAGGTACTCAAGCATCGGACTAAGAAACGCGCTGATCCGCGAGAGCCAGACCGCCCGCTGCGGCTCGACCACGACCGCCGTCGGCGGACTCGACAGCGCCTCATCGATCGCGGTGGCGCCCGCCGATCGCCCCGAGGCCCCGTCGGCACCCGGCTCCTCCTGAGTCACATCGTGGATGAAACTTTGAAGCCGGCCCGAGCCCTCGGTCACCTGCTTGATCGTCCGGACCTTCTCCCGAACCCGGTCACGGTAGTCAGGAAGTTCCTGGAGCAGGCTGCCGATCTGCTGGGTGACGACCCAACTGATCCCCCCCAGTACGGCCGCCGAAAAGACGACCGCCACGATCACCGAGGCCGACCGGGGCATCCCAAGCTGCCGCAGCCGCCCGACCAGCGGGCTGAGCAGAAACGTCAGGAACCCGGCCAGAGCCACCGGAATGAAGACCGACTGGGCCCAGTACAGCGTCCCAATCACCACGACGCCCACCACCGTGCCGGTCAGCGTCACGATCGCTCGCTGCCAGCCCGCACCTATCGTTGGCTTGCTCATGACTTCCCCTCGGCCCTCATCCGTCGCCCGCCTCTCGCCGGTGAGCCCGGGCCGCGAGAGGGGGAGTCCATCGGTCAAGCAATCGCCAGGCCAAAACCATCGGCGCGAGAATTGCAGCGGGGGCGGGGGCGGCCCGTCGACGGAGCCGCCGGTATGCGCGCACCGAGAGCTTCGGTTGTGGGGCAGGGCGCGGCGCCTGTATAGTGAGCTAGATCGTGACCCCAGATGGGTCTCTTCCCAGAGGAGTATGGCCTGTGAGCGGCAACCAGACGACGACGACGGGTCCCGAGGTCGCTCCCACGGAGGCCCTACCGGCCGAGGCCGAAGCGGCCGGGACGACCACCCGGCGCCGCGTCCTGATCGTCGAGGACAACGAGACGGCGCGCAAGCAAATCCAGGTCTTCCTCGAGATCGAGCCCGGCCTGGCTGTCGACACGGCCGCCAACGGCTCCGAGGCTCTGAAAGCCCTCGACGAAAAGCCCTACAGCGTGATCGTCACCGACCTGAAGATGCCTCGGGTCGACGGCCTTCAACTCCTCGAAGAGGTCCAGAAGCGACGGCTCCCGGCCGACGTCATCATCACCACCGGCTTCGGCACCGTGGAGCAGGCCGTCCAGGCGATGCGCCTCGGCGCCGTCGACTTCCTCACCAAGCCGATCAACCTCGAGCACCTCAAGCTGGTGGTCCACCGCGCCCTCCGCGAGCGCGCCTTGCAGGACGAGGTCGCCGCCCTCCGCGAGAAGCTGCACGAACTGTACGCCTTCCACACCATCCTCAGCAAAAGCCCGAGGATGCACGGCGTCTTCGAGCTGATCAGCCACGTCGCACCGACCATCAGCACCGTTCTGATCTTCGGCGAGACCGGAACCGGCAAGGAACTGGTGGCGCGCGCCGTTCACGAAGCTTCGCCTCGCAAGGGTAACCCGTTCGTCGCCGTCAACTGCGCTGCGCTCCCTGAGTCGCTCCTGGAGTCGGAACTCTTCGGCCACGAGAAAGGCGCGTTCACCAGCGCCGTCGGCCAGCGCAAGGGGCGGTTCGAGCTGGCCCACGGCGGGACGATCTTCCTCGACGAGATCGGCGAGATCCCGCTGGCGATGCAGGCCAAGCTGCTCCGCGTTTTGCAGGAGCGTCGGTTCGAGCGGGTCGGCGGAACGCAGACCGTCGAGGCCGACGTCCGTGTGATCGCCGCGACCAACCGCGACCTGCTGAAACTCGCCAAGGACGGGAAGTTTCGCGAGGACCTCTACTACCGGCTCAACGTCGTGAAGATCGACCTCCCACCGCTGCACGAGCGGCAGGAGGATATTCCTCTTCTGGCAATGCACTTCGCCCAGAAGTTCAGCCGTCCCGGCGCTCCGCCGAAGGTGGTCTCGCCCGAGGCGATGGAACTGCTGCTCCAGCACCGATGGCCCGGGAACATCCGTGAACTGGAGAACGCCATCGAGCGAGCCACGGTCACCTCGCGCGATGAGATGATCCGACCCGAGAACCTCCCCGCCGAAATCCTCAAGCCGAACCGGCCCAAGCCGCAGCTTCCGGTTGACCTCTCGCGGCCGTTGACCGACCAGCTCAACGAGCTGACCGCCGCCTTCGAGGAACGCTACCTCCGCCGCGCCCTGAAACGCACCCGGGGCCACATCGGCCGGACGGCCCGGCTCACCGGCCTCTCGCGCCGGACCATTACCGACAAGATCGCCCTCTACCAGATCGACAAGACCGAATTCAAGAAGGAGGATTGACGGCCGGGAACCGCCCACCTACGATCGCCACGCTTGATCTCCATCTCCCTCGGAACGGATGCGAAAAGGTGGGCGCAACGCATGCTCGATCGGATCGTCAAGGGCTGGGTCTACGGTGGCTTTCTCGCGGGTCTGCTGATCTTGACCATCGGCTATGTCGCTACAAACCGCAGGCGAGCCCGGGCCATCGCCGACATCAGACCGCGTTGAACCCCGCCGCCGACGTCAGACCGCGTTGAACCCCGCGCAGCCGACCAGAACACGTTCCGGCCCAAGCACCTCGGCCAGCGCTGCGCAAACCTCCTCGAACTTCGGCATCTCGTTCCACTCGGCAAAGCCGGCCTCGGCGAGCCGGCCGGGGAATCCGGTCCGGCGAGTCCGCCACCCGCCCGGCGAGCCGTCGCCGATGAGATAGTGATCGAGGATCACCCGGTCGCAGGCGGCGTCGAGCCGCCGGGCAAACGCAGGCAGGTCGGCGATCGGCAAAAGCGGGCTGAGCGTCGCCTGGGTCGGGATACCGCGCCTCCGAAACGCCCCCAGGACCTCCAGCCGACGCAACGGCGGGCTGGCGTGCGGTGGGAATCCAGGAACGCGGTCCCTATCGGTCTCGACTGTCAGCGAGAGCCAGACCCGCCCCCTCGCTGAGAGCTCGGCGATCGGGTCGATGTCGCGTAGGACCATCGTGTGGTGGCTCTGAATCACCAGGACATCGGGCGTCCGCTCGATCATCTCTTCCAGGAGGGCGCGGGTCATCCGCATCGTCTTCTCCTGGGGGATATACGGATCCGTGCTGCTGCTCATGTAGATCCGAAGCGGTCGGGGCCCCCCGCGCGACGGCCTCCGAATCCGGTCAAAGTCGCGCCGATAAGCCTCGACCGCCCAACCCTTGGCGCCGTAAAACCCCCAGGCCCGGCCCTTCGTGATCCATCGGTTGTGCTGTGCATAGCAATACTGCCCGCAGAGCGCCCCGGCGAACGTACACCCCCGATAGGCGTTGAGAGTATGCGTATAACCGGAAGCCAGGTACCCCGTGGTCGGCGTCAGGATCGTGGCGTTCTCGGCCGGCGGGACGGGGCCTGAGTCGGGCGGTGCTAGCTCCGGAGCAGGTCCAGAATCGTCGCCCTGGACCGGATGCCTGGCCACGATGGGGCCTCCTGAGATGGCCTTCGGCCGCGAGGGAAAGCTCGGGCGGAGATGAGCCCACAACACCTCGTCACCCGGGGATCGCGATCGACCCGATCCATGGTATGGCAAAGAAGCCCAACCGGAGAAGGATCCTGGCCCCGGGGTCTCGAACCGGCGCCGGGTGCGCGTGACCGCCCGGGGATCGGGCCCCGCCCCCAGCGCGGACCGTCGCCAAATTTCAGAAGACATGAATATCTTTCAAGGAACAACACTTCCAGACGGAAATTTGCTTGCAACTTCTCCGCGGCGCGTCATAATAGGCACATGATTCGCGGCCGATCGGCACCGCCGGCCGCCCGCGATGAGGATCACAGCAGATATCGTCGGACGACTAGATGAAGAGCAACCCGGCTGCGGTCGGGAGGCTTGTCGACGAGTAAGCCGACGTGGAGAGATACCCAGAGGTATCTCTCCACGTCGGCTTTTTTTTTGGCGCGGGCTCTGGACGGCCATTCCTCGACCCAACGAGTCGAGGGATGCGGCCGTCGTTACCCCCGGCAGTCTCGAAAAGGAGAATGTGATGAGTTGGACTTACGCGGCAATCGTGCTCACTCCCGGCGGGGTCATCTCCTGGCTGGTCGTGGGCCTGGTGGCAGGCTGGTTGGCGGGCCTGGCGATGAAGGGGAGCGGCTTCGGCGTGCTCGGCGACATCGTCGTCGGGCTCATCGGCGCGTTCCTGGGCGGTGCGCTTGCGGGCTTATTCGTCGATGGATCGACCGCATTCTGGGGGAGCATCGTCGTCGCCTTCCTGGGGGCCTGCGTGCTGATCGCCCTCCTACGGTTCATCGGAGGCCGAAGGGCGACGCTGCGGACGTGAGGTGACGTCGGGATCGAGGCGATGGCGATCCGGCCTGACCGCGCCGACCCGAACCATCGCAGATACGGCACGGATGGCATTACGGCACGGATGACACCACGAGACCGTTAAATAGGAGGATAGGATCATGACCACAACCACCAAGGACCCCGCATCGACGGCAAGAAAGCGGACGCCGTCGGACTACCACCACCGGGCCGCGGCTGCCCACGCGGCCGCCGCCCATCATCATCTCGAGGCGGCCCACCACCATGACGTGGGCGAGCACGAGCCGGCCCGGAAACACGCCGAGGCCGCGAACCGGCACGGCGAGCAGGCCCACAAGCACGCGACCGAGGCGCACGCTCACTCGGGCGAGTGAAACCGCCTCCTCGATCCTCGAGGGCCCGGGTCACAGAGGGGCCCGCGGCCCTCATCGTCATGATCGTTTGATCCACGTTTCCTCTTTCGTCGACTATTCGATTCGATACGATCCGCGACGTGGAGCAAGCCCCCGCTTTCGAACAGCGTGCCCATCTCGTGAGTATCGCCCAGGAATACCCAGCCCAGGAGTCGATGATGACAAGCGTCGAGCCCCGTGAGGAGGGACCGAGCCGCGATCGAGTGGGTCCCCTCCCATCGGCTGCGCCGAACGGAGCCGAGCCCGCGATGCCCCTCCGCGCCGCCGTCCTGAACCCGGGCTACTGGCGAGAGCGGCTCCGAGAATACTCCCGCGCCACCGGCCTGACTGTGGCCCTCATCGACGAGCATGGGCGCCTGCTCGGGAGATACGCCCATCCGCGATCGGGCCGGGCGCCATCGTCCGCGCCCGACTCGACGGCGGTCACCGGATGTCTCTTCTCGCCGGCGAATTCCCGGCCCTGCTCCTGCGTTTGGGACGCCCTGGTCGAGGGCCGAACCGTGGTGCGAGACGGACCGGGCCCGGG
>DAIDHF010000058.1 GCA_027452005.1 Acidimicrobiales bacterium | reverse complement strand
AAGCAAGATATGGCCATGGTATCCTAAAGTGCGACTTACTAACATATGGGGTGGACCGACAAATGGGGACCCGCCAAAGATACAGCGACTTCATCCAACAATTTAATAAGATCGGCTTTAGCGGTTTTGATGTCCTTAGAGTCAAGATACGAAATTATTGCTTTTTCAACCAAGACACTTTCAGTACACTTTGTAGCAATAGCAGACACTTTGGCTGCTTTAGCTACAGATTCATCTATATAGAGTGTTATTTTCCTTTTAGCCATATAAACAGTATACCACTAAAATGGTATACTGTTACAATGTGTTTCCTATCAAATCTGTAATTGATAGGAATTTGGAGGCACTTTTGGGAATGAATTGGGAATGAATTGCCCGATATTGCTTGATACAGGACAATACTAGACGGACTGACACCCCCACTGAACAGGCAAAATGATACTAGAGACTACTAGACGGACGAACTCAGTCTGATTCCTAAACCGTGCGTCGCAGGTTCGAGTCCTGCCGGGGGCGCTTGAGGGCCTGTCAGATTGACTGTGTAAGAGAAATCTACCAACCATCACCAGGAACATGAGAGTTTCCCGGCTAGAAAGCTAATACACATGACAAATACTAATTTAACCTAAATAATTGATACTACTAATTCCAACGAGCTTGAAGAATCTATAGATCCAGGAGATGAATCTGAGTTCTACGTTCCCGACTCAGCCATAAATGAACTTCTCGCGACAGTAAAGGCAAATGGCATTGCCCTTACTGGGGAAAATGGATTACTTCTTCAACTTTCAAAACGACTAATAGAGAGAGCTCTTGAAGAGGAACTTACTGAACACCTTGGATATGAAAAGGGGGACTATGAGGGTCGTGATGGGGGAAATTCTAGAAATGGATCTACACCCAAACAAGTTCAAACAGAGATCGGAACTGTTTGCCTAGATGTCCCCAGAGATCGTGATTCGAGCTTTGCACCCCAAATTGTCCCAAAGGGTTCAACTCGTCTCAAACAGTTCAATGAGAATATCGTTTCTCTTTATGCACGGGGAATGTCTACTAGGGATATCAAGAAGTTGTTGAAGAAAATGTATAATGTTGATGTCTCCCCCGATCTAATCAGCCGAGTAACCGCTGGAGTTTTGGAAGAACTCAAAGATTGGCAAGCTCGTCCACTAGATTCTATCTATCCAATCCTCTACATAGACGCACTGGTCGTCAAGGTTCGTACCAATGGTGTAGTTATAAATAGGGCCGCCTACCTGGCCGTTGGCGTAGATGTGGATGGATATAAACACGTACTTGGCATCTGGCTTGGAGATGGTGGCGAAGGGGCAAAGTTCTGGTTGTCAGTACTTACCGAACTCAAGAATCGTGGGCTAGAAGACGTTATCTTTGTCTGTTGTGATGGGCTTAAAGGTTTACCAGATGCTATAGGTACAACTTGGCCTAATGCCAACATACAAACCTGTGTCGTCCACCTGATTAGAGCAAGCCTCAGGTATTGCTCCTACAGGGAACTTGTCTCCATATTCGAGCTCAAAGTCATCCATTGCTACCTCAGGCGCTTGTAGGCTGGGGGCTGTGTTAGATAGTGCGGAGTGCGATGGGTCTGCCCGCTTGGCCGCCCACGGGCCTCCGGAGGCCACCTCTTTGTTTCGCCGCTGCGGTTCGCAGCCCTGCTGCTCGGACGGCGGGTCTCCTGGCTCCACGAGCTGGCCTGCCACCGGTGGTGGGATAGTACCTGTTTCTGTCACGATCGAACGTTCTACCATGTTTGTCCGGGAGATAAAATGTACCGATCGATTGCAAGAGGAAGCACAAGGTGGAAAGGGGCATTGGCGAACCTGCCGGGGCGCAATAGTGCCATCCGTATGAAATCCGACAAGCGAAGCGAAGGGCCTTTACGCCGACGCTAAGCGGGGTGCTACCTACGTCAATATAGAAATACCCAGAACACAAAGTTGAAAGAATCCCTGGTCAAGATATAAAACCTCAAAACTGTGAAATGACCTATGAAACTATCGGTCAAGTTGAAGCTCTTGGTTATAGAATGTTTAGAGAGAATTTAGCCGATTTCGTTGCGTTGTCCACTTGAATCCGCCCACTGAAACCACGACGCAGAATCTGGATCTCGGCGCAGTACGACCGGGTGGCTCCTTATATTGTCGTGCTGGCCATCACCGTTGTCCTATTCTCGGAAGTGTCATTCCCACTCAATCCGGCGAATGCAAGTAATTGGGCTGCAGGCGCATCGCTGTTCATCGCGATGATGGCGCTTCTCCTGGCCGCCCGCCCTTCGCGACTCCGTGACGACTACGAAAAGGGACGAAGGCTTTACGCTGAGTTCCTGATGCGTGGACAGCTGGACCCCCGTCAGTACGGGGACCTTTACGGAGTCCTCGAAGCCTGGCACTTCACGCCGGAAGAGATCGACACGATCCTCGGGGACGCAATACCTCAATCCGATCTCGACGGATTGCTATTGCGAGAGCTGAAGCTGGAGGCATATAACGAGCATCTGAAACGCCGGTCGCCCGGCTTTCCTCCCGAACGGGAGGTGGACCGGGAAGAAGATAGCTGATCTTCTCGAACCGTTCGCGTTCTTCGGGGCCTTCCCAGCACCGAAGTCCCGCAGGCGACGCTCGGGCAAAAAGCCCGGAGGACAGCTAGGTGCACCGGGCAAAAACCTTTCCCCTGTCACCGACCCTGACTAGGTTCAAAACCACACACCGGAGAACTATGAGGGATGTGGTGATAATCTCCCCTCTGCGCCCGTCACTGGAGACGTACGGCGCCAGGTCTTCGACTCCCGCCGGTCAATGTTGCAATCGTCGAGCATCGCGCCCAGCGCAAGAGGTGCCACTGCGGGCATGAGACAACCGCACCGTTTCCTCCCGAAGCGACCGGCCCCACCTGCTATGGCCCCAACGTTAGGGCGCTGGTGTGCTACCTGGTGGTGCGCCAGCACATTCCTATCAAGCGAGTAGCAGAGTTGTTGGCCGACGGATACGGGATTGCGGTATCGACCGGGACGATTATAGCCATGGTGCATGAAGGGGCAAAGCGGCTCGACGCCTTCCTCCGGGGCCAGCTGACCCGTGCCGAGGTCGCCCACGCGGATGAGACCGGTCTGCGGGTTCAAGCCTCTTTGCACTGGGTCCATTCGGTATCGACTGATTCGCTTACCCTCTATCACCTCGACACGAAGCGGGGTACGCAAGGCATGGATGCAATGGGGGTGCTCGAATACTTGAGTGGCATTCTGATCCATGACGGATGGTCCCCCTATCGCAAGTACACCGCCGTTCAACATGGCCTATGCAACGCGCACCATCTTCGTGGATTGGACGGCATCGCCGAAGTACAAGGACAGGGCTGGGCCACCGACATGGTTCAATTGCTCGCCGATACCTGGCATGAAGTACTCGATCTGAAGGAGGCTGGCGTTGCGTCCTTTGATGCAACCAAGCTCGCATCCATCCGGGCCACCTACGAAAAAATCATCGCCGCTGGCCATGTTACCAACCCGCCACCGCTCCCATCGCGGGAACCGGGACGGACTAAGAAGTCCAGGCCAGCTAATCTTCTTCAACGACTTGACATCTATAGCAATGATGTCTTGCGCTTTGCCACCGACTTCCGCGTGCCCTTGAACAATAACGAATCCGAGAGGCAGCTCCGGATGGTAAAAGTCGAACAGAAGATATCAGGGGGCTTTAGGACCGAGGCGGGTGCAACAGCTTGGCTGGCTATTCGCAGCTACCTTGCTACAGTCATAAAGAATGGCCAGAATCCGCTCAGAGCACTACGGCGCTTCATGGCTCGGGATCCATGGATGCCACCAGCACCTGAGCGACACCCAACCTTCACCAGATACCAGCACTTCGCAATATACTAGGCTGTTTGCCCCTCTCCACAGGTCGGCGGGGGAGTGAATTGTTGCGCTTTCGACAAAATCAGTTGACAGTGCGCAGCAACCCCACTACGGTGAGTAACAATTCTTATAAGGAAATACTTACCACAATAGGCGAGGGGGTCTCCAATTATGAATCGAATTGGATCTGTAGGAGCTTCAAGGTTGGTTCAAGTTGGCCTTGCTCTAATCCTGGCTGGGGGTGTGTGTATCTTAGGTAATGTCTCAAATGCAAATGCAGAACCTTCCCAACAACCGCGCTCCATACAATCACTCACATCCTCAAGTTCGCTGAGCTTGCAACAGGCTAATTCTTTAGCCAACTCTGAGACTGTTTCTCGACCAAGCTGGCTTATAAATTGCCTAGCAAGTCCCGCAACGGCGTGTTTTGGCAGTTCGTCAAGTCAAGTCGAATTACCGTCCAACAAACGTGTACACAAAGACTCGTTAGCAAAACTGCCTACACAAGGAAATTTCAATGAGCAAAGCATTAGTCACGAAACTGGAACGACCCTCCCTGAGTTTGAGACCAGCTACGTTGATCCTACAACTCAAGATAACACATCTTATCAAGCTACAACGTGTATTTCTGCCACTTCGTGTATTGCGGTAGGCGTCTTAGAGTACCTGGGTAACTCAGAGAATCTGTTCCCAATTGTGTCTTTTGGAAATCAAGGGAACTGGACAACTGAGAATACTCCGATTAGTCAATTAAAGGCAGTATTGGAGGGCGTCGCCTGCCCAACTTCCCAGCTATGCATTGCGGTAGGTGGATCTAGCCAGGGCGGTGTTATAGAAGACATAAACATGCAAACAAAAGCCTATAGTGTGGACACCTCAATGTCTGGATCTCTTGCAAATATAAATCTTATGTCAATCTCGTGTCCTTCGGCGACATTTTGTGATGCAGTTGGTAATTCGGCGACAAACATTGCACCCTCGGGTTCACCGGCTCAGTACACGTTTCAACCTACCTCAATATTTTGGAACGGTTCCAAGTGGAGCATCGGGGCTCCCCTTGATGAACCGGCTACGGCCCCCGTTTATGGGGGCGGGAACTTGGCACCGAATTCGTTTCAACTGTCATCAATAAGCTGTACTAGCGCGACATTTTGCACATCAGTTGGAACATATCAAGGGCAGCTCGACCTCTACTGTCCGAGTTTACAGCCTCCAACGTATGCGGGTGTGGGACCATGTGAGTTTATACCTGAGAGCTCTCCTCCCATTCAGGCGCTAATGCAATTTTCAGAGCCTTTAGTTGAGACCTTTAATGGGACATCTTGGACTATGGACCAAAGTTTCCAGGTCCCTACCGCACCACAAGACGCGGGCAACTATCCAACTCAGCCTAACCAGTTTTTTGAAATGTGGTATGGGGGTGGATATCTCAGCTCGGTCTCATGCGTATCAGTCGACCTATGTAATATGTCTGGAGGTTTTGATTCATTTCTTGAAGAGTCCAATACTTTCCTTGCTGTCGGTCCGCCACCTGATATCCCCATAATCCAAACGGAATATTACGATGGCCCATTTGGTGGTCTCGTCGAAACACTCGACCAAGGAGCACTTAGCATTGGATGGACTTTTGATGCCAATACGCTAGCGGCTTCAATCCCTCAGTTGCCGAAAGGATGTGCAAATTACCCGCTGTGTAGTCCACAGACCATTGTTGACACGGCAATTTCGTGTATAGGACCCAGTCTGAGCTGCGAAACCACTGGATATTACTCAATGGATGGCATCGAAGGTACTGTTATCTATTTCTCAAACGGCTTAGACTGGACTTTAGATCCAGGATCGCTAATTCAAGACGGAGGGCCATCTTCACAAAACTTCTATCAGGCGGGCTCCTCTTCAATAATCATAGCCTATAACCAGCTAAATGCAGTATATTGCAGCTCGCTTTACATCTGTGCAGCGGTAGGTCAATACGTCTGGACAAGCATCTATTCCCAGATCCCGACTAATCAAGTGACTCCAATATCGCCGTGTGGACCTGAAATCCCAGTAGTACCACAAATTCCTATTGAGCCCGGCATCATTGAAACCTCGTCTCCAATTACGATTGGCCCGCCTTCTATTATCTCAGTTGAGCCAAAAGTTATCAACACTTTTGACCTAGCAACTCATCCGGCTCCAATCACACAGAAGTTCAACGTGGTGGGCGAGAACTTTATCGTATGTTCGACGCAATTTAGTGATTCACAAGCTCAGAAGATGACTTGGAACTGTTCGTCATCGACCACGTGTACCGTTACAATTGATATAACGCAATTGACTGCACAGTTGGGATTTGAAGCACCCGGTTCAACCATTGTAGATGCACTGATCGCAACAACACCTCTGGGTTCATCTAATAATTATGTAACCTCACCAGGGCTACCTATTACACCCTACGAGGTCCTATTTACCTTTACCCCGAATTCACCCCCGCAGATAAATCAAGTAACTCCAAATGTGGTTAAAATTCAACTACCTGCTGCTGGTTTTACACTTCAACCAGACCCAACCACCTTACTTGTGAATGGAATCAACTTTGCCCCTGGTGTGTTAGGGATACTTGGATATGGAACATTATTTGGTGACACTCAAATTGGCCTCAGCTGGAATCCTGGATGTTCTTCAACGCTGACCTGTAGTGTTGAAACCGACGTTTCCCAGATTCCAGCCATTTTGGGTCTTAGTAATGTTAGTTCACCAACGTCGATTACTACTGATCTGGTTGCATCAACTATTGCTGGCTCATCTCAGCTATCTCCAAATGACCAGGTAACCTTTCAGATTCTTCCTCCTCCAACTTGTCCGCCCGGCGACAGTGGTCAACCTCCAAATTGCGTCCAACAGTGCCCAACCGGCCAGACGTGTTCTTGCCCACCTGGATCGGTAGGAACGTTCCCTAACTGCTTTCCAGCTTGTCCTCAGGGACAGACTTGCAGTTGCCCAACGGGATATACCGGCAACTTTCCACAGTGCTCGCCTACTGGATGCCCTCCAGGAGATACTTGTTCTTGCCCCCAGGGCGATAGCGGGACTTATCCTAACTGTGTTCCTCCCTCTCAATGTCCCAAAGGTGAAACCCCCTCTTCATCGGGTTGCGTGCCCGGTCCCTCCTCTGGCAACGGGGGAGGGAACAAAAGTGGTGGACCTAACCCTTGTAGCCAAGGCAACTATCCAGTGAATTGTGCCTCGGGAGATTTTTGGCACACCTTCTCAGATATTTCAATTCCTGGACCAGGACTTGGGCTGAACCTTAGTCGGACCTATAACTCGCTCAACAACTCCCAGATAGGTCCATTTGGCTTTGGTTGGAGCTGCAGCTACTGCATGAACTTGACCTTCCAAAGCGGAGGCGTCGCAACAATTACCCAAGGAAACGGTTCTCAGGTAATCTTTACTCCCAATTCTTCAGGTCAGTATTCGCCAGAGACTTCCATGGTGGCATCTCTAACCCACAACAGCGACGGGACCTGGACGTTTATGAGGCGGCACGAAGAGAACTTTACCTTTAGCTCATCTGGTCACTTGGTAGGTGAATCTGACCTCAATGGGAACACAACTACCATTTCCTATAGCCCGCAAGGCTTCTTGTCTTCGGTTACCGATCCTTCAGGTAGGCAAATTACCTTTACTACTAACCAATATGGGGGAGTTACTAGCGCAACAGATCCTGCAGGCAACACCGTAAATTATATCTATAGTCCAAATGGTGATCTCATCTCCTCCACCGATCAAGATGGCAATACAACAACTTTTACATACGATTCAAACAATGATCTCACCTCAATGACCCTGCCCGATGGCGGGACAGTCACAAATGTATATGGTACCCAAAGCCTTCCCCAAGACCCAGCCGGGACATTCCCCGTTGTCTCTCAGAGTGATCCACTGGGGCGGGTAACTACCTTTAGTTACTCAGGTAATAATTTCTCTATAGCTGGCGGAACCACCACTATTGAAGACCCACTTGGTGCGGTTGAAATCGAGAACTACTCATTGGGAGAACTTACCTCATTGACAAAGGCTGCCGGAACGCCATTGGCTCAAACGTATAGTTATAGCTATGACCCCAACATTATGCAGATTGCAACTGAGTCTGACCCACTTGGGAACGTGACCTCCTATAGTTATAACCAAGACGGGCTGGTAACCAAGACGGTCGATCCCCTAGGCAACGCAACTACCTATACATATAACCAGTTAGATGAAGTTACCTCAATGGTTTCCCCGGGTGGAGAAGTTACTAATGCTCAATATGACGCGAACGGGAATCTAATCTCATCTACTCAACCAAATGGGGCAACCACGACCTATTTCTATGGCGACTCGACAGATCCTGGCTTAGTTACTCAATCCGAAAATGCCGTTGGAGGAACAACATCTTATTCTTATGATAAGTACGCAGACCTGGTTTCCGTTACCAACCCCATGGGGGATACTTCAACTTTTGCTTATAATATTGACGGGGAGAAAATATCGAGTGTGTCACCCCTGGGCAATACTCCTCCAAATCTCCCTAGTAGCTTTGAGACAACCTATAGTTATGACGCAAAGGGTCAACTACTTACAAGCACGTACCCTCTGGGCAATGAAACTACAAATGTCTATGATGCAATGGGTAACGTTATCTCCTCGACTGATCCAGCTGGTCAGGCTACCTCCTATGTCTACGACCAAGATGGAGAGAAAATAGGATTTGTTCAGGCCAATGGAGCTACGACATCGTACTCATATGACGGGAATGGGAATGAGCTTTCTACGACAAATCCCAGCGGTGATACCACCACCTATAGCTACAATCTTCTCGACGAGCAAACTTCTCAAGTAATGCCAAATGGCGCAACTACTACATATTCCTACGACGCGGATGGAAACCAGATTTCTCAGAAAGCCCCCGATGGAGTCGTAACTTCCAATTTCTATAATGGAGACGGAGAGCTTCTCAAGACAGTCTCGTCAGATCCAACAGTTGCCCCAGTATCTTATTCGTACAATTCAGACTCAGAGATGTCCCAGATGATAGATGGGACGGGAACTACAAATTACTCCTACAACTCAAGTGGACAGGCAACTTCTACGGTCAACATCCCGCTAGCCCCAACGGTATCTTCAATCTCACCAAGTGTAGGCGGAACAGGTGGCGGCACACAGGTCACCATTACCGGGGTTGGCTACAGTGGAGTAATTGAGGTTGACTTCGGAGACCAGCCAGCAACTTCCTTTAGTGTAACGTCAACTAATACAATTGTGGCGATAGCACCACCAGGCTCTCCTGGAACCGTCGACGTTAGCGTTACAACCGCCAATGGGACCTCGGTAACGTCATCTGGAGATCAATTTGTTTACTACCCAGTCCCAACTATTACAGCTATATCTCCAGTTGGAGGCCCACTGTCAGGTGGAACAACCGTGAATGTCACCGGGACACACCTGAGTTCTGTAACCTCGGTTAACTTTGGATCAGCTGCGGCTTCTAGCTTTCAAGTAGTTTCAGATAGCGAGATCACAGCAGTTTCCCCAGCACATTCGCAGGGTACCGTCGACATAACGGTGTCTAATCCGGCTGCCACCTCTCAAATATCTAGTGGCGATCAGTTTTCTTACGAGCCAACTCCCTCAGTTGAATCTGTTCAACCATATGCCGGCCAGCAAGATGGGGGAGACACCATTACGATCTTGGGTACAGGTTTTAGCGGTACCAGCGCGGTCTACTTTGGATCAGCCGAGGCCACTTCCTATTCAGTAATCTCCAACACAGAGATACAGGCTGTAGATCCTGCCCAGCCACCCGGAACTGTAGACGTAACCGTTACTTCACTTGGGGGCACCTCCCAAGCTGTCCCCAACGATCAATTCACCTATGAGCCCCAAGATCACTTTTGCATACTGTGCGTACTCAACTCCTCAACAAGCGGGGCACTTAGCGCTACTGGAAACTCTAAGATTTCGTCGTCGGGCACTATAACAGTAGATTCCAACTCACCCAGCGCCATCTTTGCAACAGGATCATCTAAAATTAGTGGGATCCCTCTATTTAGTGATGGTCAAACAAACACGAGTGGAACAGCCACCATTGAAGGCCAGTCATCTATCAAGGTCGGCTCCACGCCTAATCCATTTGGAGCCTTCCAATTGCCCATTCAATCAACTACCAGGGGTTCGGTAAACATTGGGGGTTCTGACTCTCAGGTCCTTAGGCCTGGAATCTACTCAACAATCAATGCCACCGGAGACTCAACCCTAAAGCTTTCGGCAGGCAACTACGTGGTAACAGGCGAGGTCAGAGTGTCTGGGTCAGCACGCCTTATTGGATCTGGGGTAACAATATATCTGGGGTGTTCAAGTTACCCGTTTCCATGTGGGGCCAGTGAGAGTGGTGCAAAGATCACTATAGATGGGAACGGAGTCATCTCACTTAGCGGGGGAGCCACTGGACCCGGGAAGGGCATTGTACTTTGGGGAGACCCTGCCAACACATCTCAAGTCTTAGTTCAAGGTGCGGCCAAGATATCGACGATTGGAACACTAGATCTCGCTGGCATGGACCTCCAGTGTGTTGGTGCAGGGATTATCTCGGTTTCTACTGGTGATTTAGTGGCTGACCAGGTCCAAGTTAGCGGATCAGGCTCAATCTCGGTATCTGGCCCACCTCCGCCAGCTATCGCCCCTCCTACCATAACCTCAATTTCTCCAAACACTGGACCGCTCAGCGGGACAATTAGTGTAGCTATTTCTGGCAACAACTTCGACGGCGCTAGTCAGGTGCTATTTGGGACTATTCCGGCTTTAGCCTTTGAGGTTCAGTCAGACTCGCAGATAACTGCTCTAGTTCCTCCCTCACCCCAGCCGGGAACACTTGATGTATCTGTAACGAGCTTTGCCGGAAGTTCTACCCAGACAAGTTCTGATCAATTCACTTACGCCCAACCAAATACTCCACCCCCACAAGTTGGCCCCAGTGTTCAGTCTCTTTCTCCAACAAGTGGCCCAACTCAAGGTGGGACCCTGGTCACCATCTATGGTTCAAATCTTTCAGGGGCAAGTGATGTTGAATTTGGAGCAGTCCAGGCCTCTTCATTTAGTGTAATTTCCCAAGGTGAAATTGAGGCCACAAGTCCCCCAAATACCACTGGAGCATTCTACATAACTGTTACGACCCCCCAGGGTACCTCAGCTACTAACCCAGCAGATATCTTCACCTACCAAAGTCCACCTCAAGACTCACTGTGCAGCCTGTGCATCTTAGATCCAACTATGGCCAGGTCACTTTCAGCTACCGGCAACTCTAGAGTCTCGGTATCTGGGACAATGACAGTCAACTCGGCTTCCACCTCGGCGATCTATGCAAGTGGATCCTCTAAGATTTCATCTACCATAGGATTTGCCCAAGGCGGGGTCACCACAACTGGGACGGCTACCCTAAGCCCATCTAGCCCATCTGTTGGATCTACCTCAAATCCTTACGCTCAAGACACCCTACCCACCCAGACCACCAACCAGGGGTCGTTGGTAGTTAGTGGATCTACGAGTACGAATGCTAGCCCGGGTATATATAGGAATATCTCGGTTTCAGGCAGTGGTTCACTCAATCTCAGCCCGGGTATATATGTAGTTACCAATTTGGTCTCTATAGCAAATTCTGGAACAATCTCAGGCACTGACGTCACTATCTATCTGGCCTGTTCCTCCTACCCAAATCCGTGTAGCCCTGGCCAAAGTGGGGCTTACCTGAACATTACCGGCACCGGGAGCGTGACCCTAAATGGAGGTAGCTACGGCCCCGATGGTGGATTTGTCCTTTGGGCAGACCCGAACAATACCGGGTCTACTTCTATTAGCGCCTCTGGAAAGTTTATAGCCCAAGGACTAGTCGATCTTGCCTCTCAGTCCATTGGCCTTACCGGCAACAGCCAAGCATCTATATCCCAAGGTGTCTTGGCAACAGACTCACTTTCTGTAACTGGTAGCTCGTTAGTTACAGTCAACGGGTTGGCTGGACATCTGTCTAAGAATAAGGGACCAAAGATTGGACCAATAGCCCTAGCTAAAGGGTCATGTTCTAGCCCAAAGAGTACCTGTACATCTGGTAAATCCACTAGAGATTCTGACGTTACCCATCGGACTCAATTTACAGCTCACGCTGAGCTTGCCACCAGCTCTGTCTCCTATAGCTATGACTTACTTGGAGATACCACGGCTATAACCTATCCAAATGGCAAGGCGGTAAATTATAGCTACAACACTACTGGTCAGATGGTGAGCATCTCTGACTTGTCGGGTCAAACTACACAACTAAACTACGACCCTAATGGAAACCTCACTTCCCAGGTCTACCCAAATCAAGTCACCCAGACAAATACCTATGATCCCACCGGACAGCTAACTGGGATTGCTTACAACACCCCAACCTCGACTCTCGCCCAACTGAACTACTCAAGAAATCAATTGGGACTTCTTACAAGTTCCAACTCCCAAATACCACCATCCTCCAACCTGAGTCAGACCTACTCCTATGACCAGGTAAACCAGCTAACTTCAGCCAATTCAACTGGATACTCCTATTCAACCAGTGGGAACATAACTTCAATGGGTTCAACTTCCATGAGTTATAATGAAAATGGTGAACTCGTCTCATCTGCCAGTCCACAAGGAACTACCAACTACACCTATGATCAAAACGGAAATAGAACTGGTCAAATTGGACCAGGGGGTGCTATCTCCTATGGATTCAACTCTAATAATCAGATGACTAGCTATATGTCCTCCTCAACTAGTGCCACTTATAGCTACAACGCCAAAAATCTCAGAATGTCTGCTACCACGAACGGAATTACCCAAAACTACACCTGGAGTACTTCAGACCAACTACTGGGAGATGGCTCTAACTACTACATCTATGGACCAGGACCAGTCCCATTTGAACAGGTAAGTATGGCGAGTGGTGCTACTACATATTTACTTACTGACCAGCTGGGATCGGTTATTATAGAGGCAGATAGCTCCGGCAATGTGACAGGTACGCAGAGTTACAGTGCTTACGGAACCGTGGCATCGACAACGGGGACGTGGACAACGCCGTTCGGGTTCGCTGGTGGGTACACGGATCCGACGGGTCTGATCTATCTGATCAATCGCTACTACGACCCGGCGACGGGGCGGTTTGTGAGTGTGGATCCGTTGAACCTCGGCGGTGGATCGGCCTACGAATATGCAGGAAATGATCCACTCAATGCGCTTGATCCGCAAGGACAAGAAACGATATACACCTATACGAAAAAGTATTCGACTGGGTACCTGTCCTGCTCCATCGGAACACATGCGAGTTGCCACTACTACATAGGAGTGGCATTCTCCGCAATCCTTAGCCTTCTCGTCCAAAACACATACAACAAGGTGATCGCAAACTGTGGAACTGTCCAGCAAGCAAATCTAGCAGCGTTGTCCGCACTGAATTCAGAGCTCCAGGTTGGTCTAGCGCAAGCGATGGGAAGTACCGACCCTCTTCTTGGAGAGGTCCTAGACACCATTATCCAATTCGTCGCGGAAAACGTGACGACATGCCTCAGCAGCGTATCCTCATGCGGCATGACTGCGCTATCCCAACTTCAGCGATCCAAGAACACAGGCGGCTGCTTTGCGCTCAACTTCAATGTTGCGCCCTTTTCTGCAATCACCGACGGGTTGGTTAACACAGTCTATTTCAGCTCGGTCGGGAAGGGATACCAAGACGTCTGCTCATAGGATACGAAGCGAGGCGCTGATACCTTCACCGGGTCATTGCAGTGTGACCGCGTTCATCGCCGTTTTGATTCTTGCATTGGTCTCAATCCAATCATGCACTTCTGGCGTATCCGAACCAGAAGGATTATCTGCTGTTCCGCAGCCTCGACTGGGTGCTGCTATGGCATACGACGAGGCTTCGCATCAACTCATCATGTTCGGAGGCGAAACTTACGTTTCTCAGACCGATCGAGTTGAATCGTTGTCTGGAACGTGGGAGTGGACGGGACGTCGCTGGAGAGTGCTCCATCCCGCGACGCAACCAAGTGCTCGGGCATTTGCAGCGATGGCATACGACCCGAAAGTGAAGCAAATCGTCCTATACGGAGGAATTGCGTTAGCTCAAAGCGGCAACGGCAACATGTCTGCTTATGTCGATGCTGATACGTGGGTATGGGATGGACACAATTGGCTGGGGAACGCATACTATCGATCGGCCCCGGGCCCACTGGCGGACGCGTCACTGAACTATGACCCCAATGGCATTGGCGGATTGATGTTGTATGGGGGTACGTCGTCCTGGACGAAACTTACACAATCATCCACGACCTGGGAGTGGACAGGTTTCGATTGGATTGCAGCATCAGCTTCGCATCCAGATGCAACGTCTGGCATGTCAGCGGCAACCGACCTCAACGCGGGCAACGTCGTATTGTTTGGAGGTCATGGTAGTCCTTCTTCGAACAATGGTGCCAGCGTCTCGCAGACGTGGACTTGGGATGGACATGTATGGCATCAGGTAGGGAATCTTCCATGTGAAATCGAATGTGAGGGATCCCCACCACCA
The DNA here is from genome assembly GCA_027452005.1 of Acidimicrobiales bacterium. Lineage (GTDB taxonomy): Bacteria > Actinomycetota > Acidimicrobiia > Acidimicrobiales > JAKAVM01 > JAKAVM01. The sequence goes on along the minus strand of DAIDHF010000058.1, from coordinate 1,135 downwards.
CGAAACGGGGCTTCGATCGCCTATGACAGTGCTGCTAATGGAGTAATTCTTTTTGGCGGCGCCGGTGAATCGACTCTGATGTCGGATACATGGATATGGATTGCTGGACGGTGGGAAGAGTTACATCCAGATGTTTCTCCTCCGTCTCGTTTTGATGCCGCGATGGCCTACGATGAAACGACTGATCAATTGGTGTTATTCGGCGGATCCAAGAACATTAATGGGGACCGGGTGTTTGGTGATACGTGGATCTGGAAGGGTGGGAGTTCAGGGACTTGGTCAAGAGCTTCGCCTTGATATTGGGTAAAGGGGATAGACACCATCTCCGCCTTGACCAGGGACTTTCCGAATATCGGCCCATCGGCGCAAAGCCCTGACGCCACCTTCGACCTGATGGGCTGACATTGGGCGGCGCCGTTCCGGGCGCCGTAGGCGCCACACTGGGCGGCAGCCGCCGCAGGAATCGGCACGGGGAGGGTGATCGTAGTTCCTCCTCATCTCCTTCTCACGCCCATCAACGCTCACGACGGGGCCCAGCACCATTACTCCCGCTTTCAAGAACGAAGTGCAACTGTTTTCGATAAGTATTGCGGAGGCGGACACCGTGGAATGCCTCGTAGGGAGAGAGCCTAACTGGCGGGTCCCCCCTAAACGAGTCCACCTCCTGTGTTAGTAATCGTGAAAATTAGAGGCCATTTGGGCCAGAATTGAACCAGGAGGTAGAAATACATGAAAGGCAAAAAGCATTCACCTGAGCAGATCATAAGGAGACTTGCTGAAGGAGACCAAATGCTAAACGAAGGCAAATCCGTCCAAGAGGTGGTAAGGCAGTTCCAGATTTCCGAAAATACTTGGTATCGCTGGAAGAATCAGTACGGGTCCATGAAGGCAAACGATGCCAAGCAACTAAAAGAGCTCCAAGTAGAAAACCGTAAACTGAAAACCATCGTTGCTGATTTGACCCTGGACAATGCAATGCTAAGGGAGATTTCCTCGGGAAAATTCTAACCCATAGAGCAGAAGCGAACAGTGGTGGTTCAGCTATGCAATTGTTTCGGGGTATCTGAAAGAAGGGCATGTAAAGTTGTTGGTCAACATCGATCAACTCAGGCCAGAGATGTAAAAGTAAAGGACT